>CADCTL010000022.1 GCA_902805625.1 uncultured Acetobacteraceae bacterium | reverse complement strand
GTGAAGCCCAGCTCGTCCAGCCATCGCAGGGTTTGCAGGTCGAAGTCGTGCCCCGCCTTCAGGCCGCGCTCGGGCGGGTGCGATGGCATGGCGAAGTAGCCGAACTCCATGGCCGTCCTCCTGACTGTTCGTGGTTGGGACGATGCTCCGCCGGTTGGGCATTGCCGCGCAAGGCCCTTTCCAGAGCATGCTCCGGGGGTCGTTCAAGGATGGACCGACCAGGGGGCGGGATCCGCCTCAAACGATGGCGTCGGCCAGCGCCGTCATGCTCGGCACGATCAGGTCCGGCTGGTGCGGCCACCGGGCGAAGGGGCGGCGGCGCCGGTCGATGAAGGCGGCGCGCATGCCGGCCGCCTTGGCCCCGACCACGTCGAATTCGTGGTTGGCGACGAACAGCACTTCGTCCATGCGGACGCCGAGCAAGGCGGCGGCCTTGGTGTAGGTGGAGCGGTGCGGCTTGAAGGAGCCGGCTTCGGCCACGGAGATGACCGCCTCGAAGGCGACGCCGTGGTGGGGCTTCGCCGCTTCCAGCATGTCGGGATCGCCGTTGGAGAGCACGACGAGCCGGTAGCGGGCGCGGAGCCGGTCCAGCGCCGCCGGGACCTCCGGAAACGGCTTCAGCCGCTCGATGGACGCGACGAGGCGGCGCACCTCCTCCTCCGTGTGGGCGATGCCGGCGCGGGCCATGACCTGGGCGACGGAAAGCTCCCCGATCGCCCGGTACGGCGTGTGCTCCCGGTGCAGCAGGGCGTCGATCATCGAGTTCTCGAAGTGCGTCCGCCGCCACCAGGTGACGAACGCGTTGGGGTCGCCCTGCCAACCCTTGGCCTCCAGGAACTCGGCGGCGACCTCCCGGAGCCCGCCCTGCATGTCCACGACCGTGCCGTACTGGTCGAACATGCAGACGGAAACGCCGCGCTTGATCTCTTCGGGATCGGTCACGTCGGCTGCATCCTCGAACACGCGGATCGAGGATGGGCTTGCGGCGCGGCCGTCAGCAACCGCCCCTGTCAGGCCCGATCCGAGGCGGGAAGGCATCGGCCTACCCCCGCTGCGCCCGGTCGGCCTCGTTGCGGGCGCGGATGCGGTCGCGCGCGTCCTGCCATTCGGCGTCGCCCCACGCGAAAAGGTCGTTGAAGCCGCCGCCGCCCTTCATCCAACCGCCGCCGTCGAGCGCGATCGTCTCGCCGTTCACCCAGCCGGGCGCGAGCAGGAAAGCGGCCAGGTTGCCGATGTCGGCCGCCGTGCCGACGCGGCCCATCGGATTGCCAGAGGCCGCCTTCGCGGTGGGGTCGTCGTCGCCGGGGCGGAGCCGCGCGTACATGCCCTCCGTCGGGATGGTGCCGGGCGCGATGGCGTTGAGGCGGATGCCGTACCGTCCCCACTCCACCGCCAACGACTTGGTCATCGCGTCCAGCCCCGCCTTCGACATGGCGGAAGGCACGACGAAGGGGCTGCCGGTGCGCACCCAGGTCACGACGATGGACACCACGGCGTGTTCGCCGCGCCCTTCCGCGATCCAGCGGCGCCCGACCGCGTGCGTCACCTGGAAGGAGCCGTGGAACACGATGTCGGCGATGGCGCGGAAGGCGCGGTGCGACAGGTCTTCCGTGCGGCTGACGAAGTTGCCGGCGGCGTTGTTGACGAGGTGCGTGTACGCCGCGCCGGCATCCCAGGCGGAGGCGACGGCGCGCTCCACCGCGTCCGGGTCCTTGATGTCCACCGCCTGCCAGCGTGCCATGCCGGGGTGGGCGGCGTTCAGCCCCGCCGCCGTTTCCTCCACCACCGAAGGGCGTCGGCCCCAGATCTCCACCGCGGCGCCCAGGTCGAGCAACCGCTCCGCCATCATCCGGCCGAGGCCGGTGCCGCCGCCGGTGACGAGCACGCGCTGGCCGGCGAACAGGTCGTTCTTGAACATCGGCGTCCTCCCTCGCGTTTTGCCGATGCTGCCGCAGCGCCCCGCGGGATGACAGCCCGGCGGCGCGGGCGCAGGCTGCGCGGCGGAACAGACAGGAGGGCGGGATGGCGCGTCGGGTGTTGCTCGTGACCGGGGGCGGGCGCGGCATCGGCGCCGCCGTGGCGCGGTTGGCCGCCGCGCGCGGCTACAATTTGTGCCTCACCTTCCTGGGCGACGCCGCGCGGGCGGAGAAAACGGCCGCGGTGGCGCGGGAAGCGGGCGCGCGGGCGCTGGCGCTGCGGGCCGACGTGGCCGACCCGGCCGCGCGCGAGCGGTGCTTCGCCGCGGTGGACGCCGAGTTCGGCGGCCGGCTGGACGCGCTGGTGAACAACGCCGGCATCACCGGCCCGGTCGGGCGATTGGCGGACACGCCCGACGCGGTTTGGGAAACGGTGATGCGGACCAACGTGCTCGGCCTCGCCGCGTGCAGCCGGGAGGCGGTGCGGCGCATGTCCACCGCGAAGGGCGGAAACGGCGGCGCCATCGTCAACGTGTCGTCCCGAGCGTCCGAACTCGGCGGCGCGGGGGAATGGATACACTATGCCGCCAGCAAGGGCGCGGTGGACACCTTCACGGTCGGCTTGGCGAAGGAAGTCGCGGCGGAGGGCATCCGGGTCAACGCGGTCAATCCAGGGCTGATCGACACCGAGTTGCACGCCGCGGCCGGGATGCCGGACCGGGTGGCGCGGGGCGCGGCGAACGTGCCCATGGGCCGCGGCGGCACCGCCGAGGAGGTGGCGGAAGCGGTGCTGTGGCTGCTGTCCGACGCCGCCGGCTACGTCACCGGCGCCTGTCTGCCGGTGGGCGGCGGCCGTTGAGGCTGTAGACGTGCCAGCGCGCGCAGCGAGATGTCGGATGTCACATTCTCAACCTTAGATACTAAGACGTGAATTCATCCCGGCCCTCAAAAGGGTGCAAGTTCGGTCACGGAATGTCGGGCGGCACCGGCACCCGGAAGGAGCTCGGGAATGAAGGTCGTGTTGTTCTGCGGGGGCCAAGGCCTCCGGATGCGGGGCGCCGCCGCCGATGGCTTGCCCAAGCCGATGGTCCCGCTCGGCCGCCGACCGCTCCTCTGGCACGTGATGCGGTACTACGCCCACTGGGGGCATAAGGACTTCATCCTTTGCCTTGGACACCAGGGCGAGGCCATCAAGGAGTTCTTCGTCACCAACGAGGAGTGGCGCTCGAACGATTTCGTCCTCGCGCCCGGCAGCGGGACCGGGCCGGAGCTGCTCGGCCGCGACATGCACGACTGGCGCATCACCTTCGTGGACACCGGCGCCGAGGCCAACATCGGCGAGCGCCTCCTGGCGGTGCGGTCGCACCTCCGGGGCGAGGAAATGTTCCTGGCCAACTACTCCGACGGCCTGACGGACTACCCGCTGCCGCAGCTCATCGAGGACGCCCAGAAGCGCCGTTCCGTCGGCGCCTTCCTCGCCACGCGCCCGAGCACCAGCTTCCACTTCGTGGACCAGGACGCGGACGGCGTCGTGCGCCGCATCTGCCCGGCCGAAGACATGGCGCTTCGGGTCAACGGCGGCTTCTTCGTGTTCCGCCGGGAAATCTTCGACCACATGCGCCCCGGCGAAGAGTTGGTGGAGGAGCCCCTGGCGCGGCTGATGGAGCAGCGCCTGCTCCTCGCGCACCGATACGACGGGTTCTGGCGCTGCTGCGACACGTTCAAAGACCTGCGTGTGCTGGAGGGGATGCTGGCGCGCGGGCCGGCGCCCTGGGAGCTGTGGCGGCGCTTCTCGCCGGGCGACGGCCCCGCCGCGCAGGACTGGTTGGCTCCGCAACTCCAGCTCCGCCTGCCCGCGGAGCCGGAAGCGGTCGGCGGCTGATCCGCCATGCTGTCCCTCTCGTTGGACTTCCCGCACGGCAAGGCGCCGAAGCTGCTGGTGCTCGGAGCGCATTCGGACGACATCGAGATCGGCTGCGGCGGCACCGTGCGGTCCTTGCTGGAGCGCCACCCGGGGGCGGAGGTGCGCTGGGTGGTGTTCGCGGCGGGAGACCCCGCGCGCGCGGCTGAGGCGCGCGCGGCGGCGGCCCGTTTCCTCCAGGGCGCCGGGGAAGCGGAGGTGACGACGCACGGCTTCCGCGACGGGTTCTTCCCGGCGGACTTCGCCGACCTCAAAGGGGCATTCGAAGCGTTGAAGTCAGGACCCGTGCCTGACCTCATCCTCACCCACCGACGGCGCGACCACCACCAGGACCACCGGCAAATCGCGGAACTGACCTGGAACACGTTCCGTGATGCCGCGATCCTGGAATACGAGATACCCAAATACGATCCCGACCTGGGCAACCCAAACCTCTTCGTCCCGCTCACGCGCGCGCAGGCGGAGGAGAAGGTCGCCATCCTGATGTCAGAGTTCCCGACCCAGCGGCACCGGGCTTGGTTCACGCCCGACACTTTCATGGGGTTGATGCGGTTGCGCGGCATGCAGTGCAACGCCGCGTCGCGCTTCGCCGAAGGCTTCTACGCGCCGAAGCTGCGCTTGTGAGCCACGCCGCCGGCACGAGCATTTCAATGCGATATCAAAACTTGCCTCTGGGGTCCGGGCGGTTGTATCAAGGTGGTGTGCGTCAGATCCCCCCCGTCCTGCTCGCGCTGGGCCTCCTCGCCGGCTTCTCCCCTGGATCGGTGTCCGCCGCTGACGTTCCCGTGGTCCGGGAAACGCCGGCCGTCGTGGTCGCGCCGGCGCTGCTGCGCCTCGCCGACCGCCTCCGCCGCTTGGAGGAGGACGGGCTCGACCCGCGCGCCTACGCCGTCCCGGCCGACGATCTGGCGACGACCGACCCGGCGGCGTGGCACGCGGGGCTGATGCGAGCCGCGTCCCTCGCGCTGGCCGATCTGCTGCACGGCCGCGTGCAGCATCTCGCCGGGCGCGCCGACCTCCGCCGCGACATCGCCGCGGTTCCCTTGGCGCCCTTGGCCGAGCAACTCATCGCCGCCGCCGAGCCCGCGGCTGTCATCGAGCGCGCCGCCCTGCTGCCGGCCGACGCCGGGCCGCTCAAGGCGGCGTTGGCGGCGGCGCGGGCGCGCGTGGAGGCCGGCGGCTGGCCCACCGTGCCCGGCGGCGCGGAAACGCTGGAGCCGGGCGCGACGGACCCCGTCCGCGTGCCGGCCCTGCGCGCGCGGCTCGCCGTGGTCGATCCCTTGCTGATGGCCGCGCCGCCTGAGGATTCGGCGGTGTACGACCCCGTGCTGGTGTCCGCTGTGCAGCGTTTCCAGGCGGAGCACGGGTTGCAGCCCGACGGGCGCGTCGGCCGCCAGTCCCTGGCGGCGCTGAACCGGCCCGCCGAGGTCCTGGTGCGGCAACTGCGAGTCGCCCTCGATATGCGGCGGGCGGCCGCGGCGGTGCCCGCGGAGCGACGCATTGAGGTGAACGTCGCGCACCAGCGGCTTCAGGTGCTGGAGCGCGGGCGGGTGCTGCTCGACATGCCGGTGATCGTGGGCCGGCCGGACCGGCAAACGCCCATGATGCGCCTGCGGATGAACGCGGTGCAGTTCAATCCGCCCTGGGGCGTGCCGGAGCGCAACGCGCGCGAAGACCTCTTGCCCAAGTTCCGGCGCAGCGCGCGGAGCATGGCGGAGAAGGGTTTCCGGGTGTACACCGTCGTGGACGGCGAGCGGGTGGAGGTGAACCCGCTGGACGTTGAATGGCGGAGCGTCAGCCGCGAACGTTTCCCATACGTCGTGCGCCAGGAGGCGGGCGCGGCGAACGCCCTCGGGCGGATCAAGTTCATCATGCCGAACACCGAAGACATCTTCATGCACGACACCCCCGACCGGCACCTGTTCAGCCGGCCGGAGCGCGCGTTCTCGTCCGGCTGCATCCGCCTGGCACGACCGCTGGACCTGTTCGACGTGGTGGCGGAGGGCACGGCGGGGTGGGACCGGACGCGTGCGGGCGGCGTGCTGGAAAGCCGTGCCACCACGGCGGTCGCGCTGGCGCGGCCGCTGCCGGTGCGGCTGCACTACACCGCCGCGGTGGTGGAAGGCGGCGAGGTACGGGTCCGGCCCGACATCTACGGCCTCGACGAGGCCTACGCCCGCGCCTTGGACGCGCCGGCGCGCCGTTCTCCCCCTCCGGCGACGGAGCCGGCGCGCGTCGCGGGCGTGCGCTGAAGTGCGGCGCCCCCGGTTCGACTGCCCTTGCTGCGGCGGGGGAGGCGGGGCGTTCGGCCGGCGCGAGGTCATCCGCGCGGGGCTAGCGGGCCTTGGCCTTGCGGTCCTGGGCCGGGGCGCGGCGCTGGCCCAGGCCGGGGGAGGCGCCCCGCGGCGCTTGTCCATCCAGCGCGTGCAGACCGGCGAAACCTTCGATGGCGTGTACTGGGGCGAGGGGCGCTACGACCGCGACGCGCTCCGCCGGCTCGACTGGGTGTTCCGCGACCCCTCCATGGAGGAGGCGACGCCCATGGACCCGCGCCTCTTCGACGCGCTGCACACGGTGGCGCGGCGGCTCGACGCGACAGAGGCCTTCCAGGTGGTCAGCGGCTACCGCGCGCCGGAAACCAACGCGGCGCGGGCGCAGGTTTCGCGGCGCGTGTCGCGCGTCAGCCTGCACATGTCCGGCATGGCCGCGGACGTGCGGTTGCCGGGGCGCGACTCGACCGCCATGGCGCGCTTGGCCGCGGAGATGCAGGTGGGTGGCGTCGGGCTCTACCGCAGGGACGGCTTCGTGCACCTGGACTGCGGCCCGGCGCGGCGCTGGTAGCGCCGTTCAGCGGCGCTGGTCCAAGACCGCGGCGCAGGCTGCGGGCAATGGCGGGGGCGGTTCGGCAGACGGGGGCCGCGGGGCCGGTTGACGGGCTTCCGGCGTGAGCCACCACGCGAGGGACGCGTCGCAACCGTCGCCTGGCGGCGGCGGCGGCGCGTCTCGGCACTCGGCTTCCCCCGGCGGGCAGCGCAGGCGCACGTGCATGTGGGCGTCGTGGCCGCGCCAAGGCCGCACCCGGCGCAGCCAGGGGGCGCCGGCGTGCGCCCGGCACAACTCGCGCTTAATGGCGTGGTTGACCAGCACCCGGTCCACCCCGGGCGCTTCCGCCGCCAAGCGAATGAGCGTGGCGTGGCCCGGCTGCCAATGGCTGCGAGAAACGCCGGTCTCGTCCGGCAGCACCACAGATGCCACGCGGATGTTTTCCCGCGCTGCGGCCGAGGTGTGTTGTTTGGGAGACAGGTCGAGCCAGATGTCTGCGTCGAGCCCCGTCTGGTGGCTGGCGTGGCCGTAAGGCATCGGTCCGCCCCGCGGTTGCGCCAGATCGCCGATCCAGAGCGCGGGCAGGCCGCGCGCCCGCGCGGCGCCGGCGAGGTCTCGCACAAAGGCAACGAGGGCCGGGTGCCCCCAACCGCGATTGCGGGACAGGCGCACCGCTTGCCAGCCCGGCCCATCCGGGGGCAACGCCTGCGCCCCGGCGATGCAGCCGAGCGCTGTGCTTCCGACCACGCGGGGCGGCCCCGGCGCCGGCCCCGCCACGGCCGCCCAGCGCGTCGCCACGCTGGGCGTGCCCCCATTCGCCTGGCCAGCCGCGATCGGCGCTTCCGCCGAGTTCCCGGCTCCCGGCTGCCCGCTCGCTTCCGGCGGCGCGCAACCGGAGGCGAGGAGAAGCGCGAGGAGGACGACCGGTCGGATCAGAAGCGCCGCTCGAACACGGTCACGACGTCGCCCGGTTGCAACAGGGCTTCGCGCCCCGCCCGATACTCCATCGGCCGGCCGTCGGCGTTGATCCGGGTGACCGAGACGTAGTCGCGCACGGCGCGGTAGTTGAAGCCGCCAGCGACCGCCACGCCGGTCAGCGCCGTCATGCCGGGCTGGTAGGGGAACTGCCCGCTGCGCTCCACCTGGCCCAGCACGAAGACGGGCCGGTAGTTGACGACCTGCACGGCGGCGCTGGGGTCGCGGAACAGGTTCTTCTGCCGCATCTCCTGCTCAACCGCGCGCTCCACCTCCGTCGTCGTGCGCCCGGCCGCCTGGATGGTGCCGACCAGCGGCAGGGCGATGGTGCCGGCATCGGAGATGCGGAACTCGCCGGTGAGGCGCGGGTCGTTGAAGACGGTCACGCGCACCTGGTCCTCGGGTCCGAGGCGATAAGCGCTTTGCGTCGCTTCCGGCAACGGCGCTAGGTTCGCGCCCGGCGACACGCACGCGGCGAGGGCCGTCGTGAGAAGCATCGTTCCGAGCAGTCGGGGCATCCGCATGGTTGAGCATCCTCTTCGGTGCATGTTGCAGTTTGGTGGCTGGAGTCGCACCGTCCGCCCTGTTTGCCAGAACGCGGGCCGCGCGCACATTCGCGTTTCCTTGCGCAGGTGGTTCATCACGCCGATGTTTGACGGGCGCAAGCGAGTTCGCCAGGGCGTTTATTGACCCTTGGAGGATAACACCTTCAATTCCGGTGCTGCACCGCAGCGCAGCTTTCGAGGGAAGATCAGGAGCTAATGCTAGACAGACCGGTTGAGTCCCGGGCGCCGGCCGAGCGTCGGCCGAACCTGCGGCAAGCTCCCCTTTCCGGCGAGCCGATCGAGCCGGAAGGCCTCACGGTAACGGCGCTCCTCGCCGCCCTGCGGCGGCGGCGCTGGGTGCTGATCCTGTGCGCGGTGCTGTTCCCGGTCGTGGCCCTCATCGCGGCCAAGCAGCTCACGCCGCGCTACACCGCCACCACCACGCTGCTTTTCGAGACGCAGAACTATTCGGACCCTGTGCGGGGCACCTTCCTGCCCGAGAGCACCACGGACGCGGTGGTCTCCAGCCAGGTCGAAGTGATCCGCAGCCTGTCCATCGCCCGGCGGGTCGCGCGTCAGTTCAACCTCGACGACCGTCCGGAATTCTCCTGGTGGCTCCGCGACGCCCAGCGCGTTTCCACGCCATGGTACCGGCTGCGCGAAGCCCTGGCCCAGCGCCTTTCGGCGCTCTCGCCCGACCTCGCGGCGCTGGTGGCCCCCGAACCCCCGGCCGAGGTGCCGCCCAAGGAGACCGCCGAGATCGAGGCGGCGGAAGAGGCGCGGGCCCGCCTGCTCGTGCAGGTGGTCCGCAACTCGCGCGTGCTCCAGGTCCAGTTCACCTCCGAGGACCCGCGCTTGGCCCGGGACGTGGCGAACCTCGTCGCGGACCTCTACATCGCCGACCAGCTCGAAGCGAAGTTCACCGCGGTGCGCCGCGCGAACGATTGGCTCGACGGCCAAGTGGCGAAGCTCCGGCAGGAACTGCAAACGACCGAGTCGCAGATCGCGGACCTGCGGGCCAGTTCCGGCCTTCGCCAGGGCACTAACGCCCGCGGGATTTCAGCCGAGCAGCTCAGCAAGCTGAACACCGACTTGATCGAGGCTCGCAACGCGCAAGCAGCCGCCGTGGCGAGGCTTGCCGCCGCGCGGGGCGGGCAGGGCACGGACCTCACCGCGCTCGGCGCGTCCAATCTCGTCCAACAGCGCGCGGCCCTCGACACCGCGCGGTCGGAACTGCAGCGGCTACAGGCCAACCTCGGCGACCGCCACCCCGACGTCGCCGCCGCCCGTTCCCGCGTGAACGACGCCCAACGCGCGGTGGGGGGCGAAACCGGCCGCGTGGTTCAAGCCCTGGAAGCGGAGGTCCGCGCCACGACCGCCCGCGTCCGCAGCATGGAGGAGCAGCTCCGGCAGCAGGAAGCCAGGGTCAACCAGAGCCAGACCGCCGAGATCCAGCTCAACGCGCTGGAGCGCGAGGCCGAGGCGTCGCGCTCCCTCCAGCGCGCGGTGCTGGAGCGGGCGCAGATCACCGCGTCCCAGACCGCGATCGAGAAAGCCGACGCCCGCGTGCTGTCCGTTGGCACGATGCCGGGCTCACCGAGCTTCCCCAAGGTGCCCTTGTTCGTCGCCGCGGCGACGGTGCTCGGCGGGCTCTTCGGCCTCCTGGTGATCTGGTTCCTGGAGCAGGCCGACAGCACCATCCGCTCCGGCGACGAGGTGCGCTCGGCGCTCAGCCTGCCGAACCTGGCGCTGGTGCCGATGCTCCGGCGCGGTCTGCTCGGGCGGCACCGCGTGGAGGACTACGTGGTGCGCAAGCCGCTGAGCCCCTTCGCGGAAAGCATGCGCACGCTCCGCGCCGCGCTGTGGCTCGGCGCGGAACCGCCGCGGGTGGTGGTGATCACCGCGGCGCGGCCAGGCGAAGGCAAGACAACGACCTCCGTCGCCTTGGCGCGTTCCGCCGCCATGAACGGCGAGCGCGTGCTGCTGATCGACTGCGACGTGCGGCAGCCCTCTCTCGGCCGGATCTTCCGCGCCGAGGGCGCGGCCGGCGTCACCGACCTGCTGCTCGGGCAGGCGGTGCTGGAGCGGATCATCCGGCGCGACCATCTCTCCTCGCTCGACTACATCCCGGCCGGCGCTGCCGAGATTCACTCGCTCGGCCTGTTCATGTCCGAGGCGATGGCGGGGCTGCTCGACCGGGTGCGGCGCGACTACGACCTGATCGTGCTGGACGCCCCCCCGGCGCTGGCCATGGCCGACGCCCGGGTGGTGGCGCGGCTGGCCGACGCGACGCTACTCTGCGTGAAGTGGCGCGACACGCCGCGCTCCGTGGTGCGGAACTCGCTAGGCCTGCTCGAGGACGCCCACGCCCGCGTGGTCGGCGTGGCCCTCACCCAGGTGGACGCCAAGGTGCACGGCCGCTCCGGCTACGCCGACGCCGAGGTGTACCACCCCCGCTACGGCGGTTACTTCCGAGAGTAGGACACGGGCAGCATGGCCGAGAGGACGTATCTCGTCACGGGTGGCGCCGGCTATGTCGGCAGCCACTTGGTTCTGGCGCTGGTGGAGCGCGGCGACCGGGTGGTGGTCTTGGACGACCTGCGGCAAGGGCACCGGGGCGCCCTGCCGCCGGCGGGCGCGGAGCTGGTGCAGGCGGACATCGCCGACCGCCGCAAGCTGGAGGAGGTCTTCGCCGCCTGGCGGTTCGAAGCGGTGTTCCACTTCGCCGCCCTGTCTCTGGTCGGCGAAAGCATGCGTGAGCCTCTGCGCTACTGCGCCGAGAACCTGTCCAACAGCCTGCGCTTGGCGGAAGCGGCGGTGAAGGCGGGCTGCCTCCGCTTCGTGCTGTCCTCCACCGCGGCGCTGTTCGGGAATCCGAAGCGCACGCCGATCGACGAAACCGCGGACCTCGCGCCCACCAGCGCCTACGGCGAAAGCAAGCTGATGGTGGAGCGCGGCCTGTCCTGGGCGGAGGGCGCGCACGGGCTGCGCTCGGCTTGCCTGCGCTACTTCAACGCGGCGGGCGCCGATCCGCAGGGCCGCATCGGCGAGGACCACGAGCCCGAAACGCACCTGATCCCGCTGGCGATCTGCGCCGCGCTCGGCACGCGGCCGCCGCTGACCGTGTTCGGCGCCGCCTACCCCACGCCGGACGGCACCTGCGTCCGCGACTACGTGCACGTGACCGACCTCGCCGACGCGCACCTGCGCGTGCTGGCGCGGCTCGACCACGGCAGTTGCCGCTACAACGTCGGCAGCGGCACGGGCTACTCGGTGCGCGAGGTGATCGCGGCCGTGGAGCGCATCGGCGGGCGCCCGGTGCCGCATCACTTCGGAGAGCGCAGGGCCGGAGACCCCGCCGTTCTCGTTGCTTCATCGCAACGTTTGCGGGACGATACGGGCTGGTCGCCACGGCTTGGCGCGCTCGATGAGATCGTGCGCACAGCCTGGGCGTGGCACGCGTCGCATCCTCGCGGGTTCGACGACCGCAGCAAGGCATGAGATGAACCAGATCCCGGCATCGTTGCCCCTTCCACAGCTTCCGCCATTGACGGAGGCCGGCGGAAGGGCCCCGGTGCCGGCGATGCCATCCCAGGCGCGGCGCCCGGCCGCACGCCTCGCCGCCGTGGTGTTCGCGTCGGTGCTGTTGGTCTGGCCGGGCTTCTGGAACGGCTACCCGCTGATCTTCGCTGACACGGGCACCTACATCGGCCAAGCGCTGCTGATCTACCTGGGCTGGGACCGGCCCCCCTTCTACAGCCTCTTCCTTTTCGCCACCCACTGGCGGCTGAGCCTATGGGGGCCGATGCTGGCGCAGGGACTGGTCGTGGCGCACCTGCTGGGCGTCACCTTGCGGGTGCTGGGCCGTCCGAGCCCTTGGCTGCTCGTGGCCGTCGCCTTCGCCTTGTCTGTGCTCACCGGCCTGCCATGGCTCGCGGCGCAGCTCATCCCCGACGTGTTCACAGGCGTGGTGGTGCTGGCGCTCTGGCTGCTCGGTTTCAAGGCGGCGTCGCTGTCCGCGGCCGAGCGGCTGTGGCTGCTGCTGCTGGCCGCCGCGACCATCGCGTGCCACCAAAGCCACCTCCCGCTCGCGCTCGGCTTGGCGTTCTGCGGCGCGGCGATGCTGCTGGTGTGGCGCGGGGCGCGGCTGGCGCTCGTCGGGGCGGCGCGCATGGCTTTCCCGGTCGCCGTCGCGGCGGTGGCGTTGGTCGCGGTGAACCTTGCCGGGCACGGGCGCGCTTCCCCATCGCCCTTCGGCTCCGTGTTCCTGGCGGCGCGGCTGATCTACGACGGGCCCGGCATGGACATGCTGCGCCGGACCTGCCCGGACGCGGGTTGGCGCGTTTGTCCGTTCCTCGACCGCCTCGGACCGCACCACAACGCCTTCTTGTGGGAACCCGCCAGCCCGCTGCACTCGGAACTCGGCGGCCCCAAGGCCTGGGCGGCGGAAGCGTCCGCCATCGTGTCCGCCACGCTGCGCGACGCGCCGGGCACCGTGGCGCGCGCGGTCGCCGGGAACACCTTGGAGCAGTTCCGCCTGCTCGACACCGGCGACGGGGTGGAGCCCTGGCCGGGCGTGCCGGGGCCGGAGCCGCTCATCGCCCGCTTCTTCCCGCACGAGCTTGGCCGCTTCCTGGCCGGGCGGCAGCAGCGCGGGTTGCTGATCCAAGACGCCCAGGCCATCGCGCCCCTGCATCGGGCCGCGGCGTTGGGCGGCCTCCTGGTGCTGCTGGCACTGCCCTTGCTGCTCCGCAGCCGCCTCGGGCTCCCCGGCGTCGCCTTGGCCGTGCTGGTGCTGGCGGCCGGCATCGGCAACGCGGCCATCACCGGCGGCCTTTCCGGGCCGGCGGTGCGCTACCAGGCCCGGCTCGCTTGGTTGTTCGTCTTCGCCCCCGCGGCGCTCGCGCTCGCCGCGCCCGCCGCCCTGTCAATCCGTCAGCCGATCAAGGGTCGGCAGGCGGCGTAGCAGGAGCGCCTTCACCAGGATGGGCCCGGCGAGCCCCGCCGCGGTGAGGACGACGACGTGGACGGGGAAGGCGTCGCGGGTCCAGCCGACGCCCGCCGTGATCAGGAGGGCCTTGGCGGTGCCGATCGCCAGCGTGTTGAACAGGTAAATCGCCATGGCGTAGCGGCCGAGGAAGAGCGGCCAGTCCCAGTTGGAGACCGGCGGCAGCCGGATCAGCCCGTGCAGGGCGGGGATGGAAAGCAGTCCGCAGGCGAGCAGCGCTGCGCGCGCGTCCATCCACCCCGCGACCGCGAGGCCGATGGCGGCGGCGAAGGCCGCCCACCAGAAGGGTTGCAGGCGCTCGAACATCGTCAGGAGCCGGTCCTGCCGCTCCGCCACCCAGGCGCCGGCGGCGAAGAAGACGAAGTGGCTGGCCAAGCGGTCCAGGTAGGCGACGGTCGGCAGCTCGACCCCGTGCAGCACGAGGCCCACAAGCACGAGGCCGGTGGTGCCGACGCCGAGCCGCAGCAGCGGCAGGGCCAAGACGGTGCTCAGGAACAGCACGAACAAGTACCAGACCGTGACAGCCGGGCTCTGTCCGGTGGTCCAGAACAGGTCGCGCAACCCGCTCCACAGCCCTTCGGGCCGGTTGTCCACGTGCACGACCTGCATTGCCGCGAGCTTCGCCGCGAGGATGAGCAGTCCGAGGCCGAAGAAGGGCACGAGCAGCCGCACCGCCCGGCCGCGGAGGATCCGCGACCAGTCGGAGGGGGCGGCCTTGTGCAGCCCGCTCAACACCACCACCGTCCCGCTGAGATACAGGAAGAACGGCATGTGGAAACGGTAGATTGCATACCGGATCGGCTCGTACCACTCCACGCCGGGCGGTTGGTCGCGCGCGACGATGTGGCCTAGCACCACCAGGAGGATGGCTATGCCTTTGGCCCGGTCGAGGTCGAGGCGGCGTGCGCGCGGGCGGGCGAAGGCGGCGGCCTCGACGGGAGCCGGGCTGCCGGACACGGCGGTTTGCGACATCGCCCGGTTTTCAGGCCAGGGCGCGGCGCGGCGAGGACGAGCGGCGGCTTCGCTGCGGCTGCTCCGACTCTATCCGCGCCCGCGCGAGGGCGGCCGCGAAGAAGCAGAACTGCATCACCGCGGTACTGGCGATGAGGGTGTTGTCGAAGCCGCTGTGCAGCAACGCCGCCACCAGGGCGCACCGGAGCACGAGTTGGTCCGCCGACCGGGCGCGGCGGGTGCCGTTCCAGATCCAGATGATGATGGACAGGAAGATCGCCGCGCAGCCGATGACCCCGGCGTCCACCGCCAGGCGGAGGTACTCGTTGTGCGCGGCGCTGCTGCCGAGCAGCTTGATGGTCGGGTCTTCCGGATCGACGATCAGCTTGCCGGCGCCCAGGCCGAAACCGAAGAGCGGCCGCCGCTCGATCGCGTCCAGGAAGTAGGGCCAGATAATGTCGCGGCCGGACAGGTTCTCGCTCTCGCCGGTGAAGCGCTGGAGGGCGTAGAGGAGCGCCGGGCCGAGCAGCAGCAGCGCCGGCACCATGCCGCCCATCACCAAATCCACCTTGCGCTTCAGCGGGAATATGCCCGGCCCGGAAAGCACGAAAACGAGGAGGAGGAACAAGCCCACGGCGATGAAGGGCGCCCGGGCCTGGGTGGCCAGCAGGATCGCCAGGTTGGCCCCGCCGAGCAGGAGCCAGCGGAGGCGGAACTCGCGCAGGTACTCGAGCGTGGAAGCGAAGATGGCGGTCACGCAGAAGCCGGCCAGGAAGGGCGCTGAATGCAGGCCCTGGAAGCGGCCGAAGTTGCCGAACATGGGGTACAGCCCGGCGATCTCCGTGAAGACGCTGCCGATCACGCTGATGACCGGCACCAAGGCCGCGCCGCGGCAGATCGCCGTCCAGACCCGGCGCGGTGCCAGGGCGAAGCCGAGGACGAAGGGCGCGGTGGAGCCGATGAAGCTCCGGGCCATGTCCCCGAAGCCCGCGACCCGCCCGATCGGCAGGATGGCCAAGCTGAGCCCGGCGATGGCGACGAAGGCCATGAACGGCCAGTTGATGGCGCTGCTGAGGCCGTAGCGCACCAGCAGCACGCCCGCGAGCGCGAAGGGCACCACCTTGACCACCGACGCGCCGAGCGCCGCGACGCCCCCCCCACCGCCGCCCGCGCTGGTCAGCACGTCAAGCTGGATGTCGAGCGCCAAGCCGTAGGTCAGCACCAGCGCGCACACCATCGCCAGCGGGAACTGGTAGAAGGCGAGCGCCGCGAAGACGGCCACGGCCGCCGGCAGGAGCACCACCATGTACTCCGGCTCCAGCACGGCGACGACGAGCAGCCCTAGGGCGCCGGAAGCGGCGACCAGCCTTTGGAAAGCGGGCGAGAAGGCGGTGTCCATTGATCGGCGTTCTCACATGAGCGGCGGGGATAGGACAAATCAGGGTTGTGTGTCAGAAGAGGGTATGACCGCGAGTGGTATAACGCCGATGGAACAGGCGGGGGGAGGTAAAGCGAGGGCGGGCCCCGCGCCCCGGCACGAAGGCCTCACCCGCTTGCGTTTCGTTCTCATCGGCTGGGTGGTGCTCTACCACCTCGACCTGACCTTGCGGGTCACGGGCGTGCTACCCTGGCTGCGGCCGGTGCTGGGCGTCGGCTACCTCGGCGTGGACGGGTTCTTCCTCCTGTCCGGCTTCGCGCTTTGGCTCGGTTACGGCTCGCGGTCGCTGTTGGATTTCAGCAGTTTCGGGCGTTTCCTGCTGCGCCGACTCGCCAAGATCTGGCCGCTGCACGCGCTGGCTCTCCTGGCGCTCCTGGCCGTGGTCGGCTTGGCGCAGGTGGGCGGCGTCGCCATCCGCGACCCGGAACGCTTCCGTGCCGGCGACTTCCTGTTGCAACTCTTCCTGGTGAACGCTTGGGAGACGACCGAGCGACATGCTTGGAACTACCCGTCCTGGGCGCTTTCGGTGGAGTGGGCGGGCTATCTCGCTTTCCCGGCGGCGCTGCTGTTGTTTCGGCGATCGCGGACGGTTTTCCTCGTGGCGCTGGCCGCAGCGGCGGTCGCGGGCCTGTTCTGGCTGACGGCGCTGGCGGGAGACGTCGGCCTGAACCACACCCTCCACCTCGGCCTCGTGCGGTTCGCACTGGAATTCTCCCTCGGCCTCGCGCTCGGCCGGCTGGCGACGGAGGGCTGGTTGCCGCGGGTGCCCGTGCTCGCCTTCACCCTCGCGGTGCCGCTCGGGCTCGGCCTCCGTTGGGACGCCCTGACGGTGGTCGGGCTGGCGGCGGTCATCGTGGCGCTGTGGCAGCGCCCTGCCGCCGCCGCTGGCCGGGCCGCGCGCCCGGATTTGCTGCTACGGCTCGGCGAAGCCTCCTTCGGCGTCTATCTCTGCTGGGTTTTCATCGAGATCGCGCTGGTGGGCGTGTTGCGCGTCGCCGAACCGGGGCCGGGCGGCCGCGTCCTGCTGATGGCAGCCGGCTTCGCCGCCAACCTCGCGGCCGGTTGGCTGGCGTGGCGATTGGTGGAGGTGCCCGCGCACCGTTGGATCCTGGAGCGCGCGGAACCGCGGGCGAGGCTGGATCCGGCGCGCTCCGCCACGCGCTGATCAGCTCTCGAGCGCGGCGCGGAACTCGGAGTGCAGGGCGGGGCCTTCGCCGGGCTGCAACCGCCAGTGCCCGCCGTGGGTGTAGGCCCAGAGGGCCACGGGCAGGCGCAGCCGCCGCAGCACGGGCAGGCTTTGCCGCAAGTCGGCCGCCCAGGCGGCGCGGTTCTCTCGATGGTTAACGGCGCCGCCTAGCTCCGCCACGAGCACCGTCTGCCCGTGCCGCTCGCGCCACGCGGCGACCTGCCCGAACCGCCACTCGACGGCGCCGGTGTCGCCCCCCTCGTAGTCGTGCACCTCCGCCACCGTGTTGGGGTCGGCGGGGGGCGTGTTCTGGATCAGGGACCTCCAACTGCCCCATTCGTGGCCGCCCCACATCAGGGTATGGCGCGGCGCGGCGCGGCGCAGGACGCCGAGCAACC
The DNA here is from genome assembly GCA_902805625.1 of uncultured Acetobacteraceae bacterium. Taxonomy (GTDB): domain Bacteria; phylum Pseudomonadota; class Alphaproteobacteria; order Acetobacterales; family Acetobacteraceae; genus Craurococcus. Next base: position 9,189 of record CADCTL010000022.1, on the reverse strand, counting down.
GGTCGCGGACCGGCGTCCACGTCGCGGCGTCGGGGAAGACGGCCTCGTTCACCGGCGAGAGCACGACCTGCGCCGGGTCGGTGCGGGCGAGAACCGCAGCGCGCGCGGCCAGCGCCGCCCATTCGCGCTGGCCCCAGGGGGCGTCGTGCTTGATGAAATCGGACACCCCCAGCAGCACCGGCAACCCGGCCGCGTTGGCGTCCGCCACCACGTCGCGGAACGTTTCCGCGACCCCGCCGCCGTCCCCGGTTTGGGAAACGTCCGGGATGAACAAGCGCGCGTGGTCGAAGCCGGCTGCCCGGAAGCCTCTCCACCAGCCGGGGCCGAGCCGCCGGGGTTGGTTGTTGCTGGCGATGGCGAACCAGCGCTCCACGTTGGCGCCGAGCCGGAGCGCACCGAGTCGCTCGCGCAGCGGAACGGGGGGCGTCCTGGGCCGCGCGGTCGACGGGGGCTGGGCTGTCGCGCATCCCGGAGACAGCGCGAGGGGGACGGCGAGGAGGGCACGCCGGCGCATCGTCAAGCGGCCCCCGCGAACCACCGGCCGCGCAGGTAGCCGAGGTTGTAGGCGGCGCCGCACCGCGCCCGCAGCAGCGTCGGCGAGGTGTTGGGCCAAAGCAGCAGCGGGGCCTGCACCAGCAGCCGCGCCGCGGCGCCGAGGAGGCGGCTGTGGCCGTTCTTGCCGGCGCGGTCGCGAAGCGCGTCCGTCGCGCCCTGCCATAGGAGGCGGCTCAGCAACCAGCCCGGGCGGAGCCGGTCGCGCTGGATGCTGTGCCGGACCGCCGCGGCCCCCTCGTAGAACGCGCGGTAGCCGCGGGCGCGCAGCGCCTCGACCACATCCACCTCCTCGCCGGACAACAGGCGGTCGCCGACGCGGCCGAGCGTTTCCGCGAAGCCGCCGACGTCGCGGATCGGAGCGGCGGCGAAGGCCATGTTGGCGCCGTAGATCTCGATGCCATCCGGGAGGTCCACGCCGACCTCGCCGAACCCTTCCCATTCGATGATGGTGAGGACGCCGCGGAGGGAGGGCGGCCACCAGCCGGGCAGCGGCGCCTCCCAGGCCGGCAGGATGCGCCCGCCGAGCGCCGCCGCGCCTTCCGGCAAGGTGGCTATCCGGTCGAGCAGGGCCGCCGCCCAGCCAGGCTCGGGAACCGCGTCGTCGTCGAGGAAGGCGACCCAACTCCCCTTCGCCTCGGCCAGTCCGAGGTTCCGCGCGAGGGACAGGCCCGCTTCGTCCGTCCGCAGCAGCCGCACCCCCGCCTCGGCCGCGAAGCCGGCGACCGCCGCGGCCTTGGCCGGCGGCGAGGCGCTGTCCACCACGAGCACCTCGAACTCCCGCCGGGACTGGCCGGCAAGGCCCGCGAGGCACGCCCGGAGGTAATCGGGTCGACCGTGGGTGCAAAGGACCACGGAAAGTGCGGGCCCGCCCGCGTCCGGCACAGGGAAGGGAGGAGAAGAGGACGGCACAGGGGGGATCAGCTGAACCGGAAGGCGCCGGGCACGGAGGGCGGCTCGGCGCCGCCGGCCTCCGCAGAAGCCGGCCCCGAAGCGCCCCCGGCGCCTTGCGCCTGGGCCTCCTTCACCTTGGCCTCGATCTGCTTGAGAAGCCCGATCAGCCCGTTGGCGAAGCCCGGGAGCTGCGAAAGCGGCATGACGAGCTGCCCAACCGCCACCGGCTTACCGTCCGGCCCGGTCTGGGCGAGGGTGAGGCGCGCCACTTGGTGGGTGACGCTCGCGTCGATGAGGCCGTCGGCGAAGATGGTGCGGACGTCGGGCATGGAAGGGTTCCGATCAAAACTGAAATGGCGGCCTGCAAGATAGCACTGTTGCGTCCGGTGCGCCGCCGGAATCAGTGGCTTCCCCTCTTTGCTACTGCTCGCGGAAGGCGCGGGCGAAGCTGTCGCGGATCGGTTGCGTCATGTACTGGAAAAAGCTCCGCTGGCCGATCTGCACATGCGCCTCCACGGGCATGCCGGGGGTCAGGAACACGTTAGGCAACCGATCGAGCTGTTCCCGGTCGATCGAAATCTTGGCCGGGTAATACTGCTGACGGGTCTGATCGTTGGTGGTCACGTCGGCGGCAACCCAGGTCACCTCGCCATGAAGGAACGGCACCAGCCGTTGCTTGAAGGCCGGGAGCCGGATTTCGGACTTCAGGCCGGGATAGACCACGTCGATATCGGAGGGCTGGATGTTCACCTCCGCCACCAGCCGATCCTGGTCTGGCACGAGTTCCAGCACCGCTTCGCCGGGCTTCACCACCGCGCCCAGCGTGAACAGGCGGAGGTTCACCACGGTGCCGGAATCGGGCGCGAGGATGTCGCGCCGGGTTTGCACGTCGGTGGCGGCGCGGAGACGTTCCTCGGACTCCGCGAGGCGCCCGCGCACCTCGCGCAACTCGGTCGAAACCTCCTGGATGCGCTGGTCGAGCACCTGCTGGATCTGCCGCTCGGCCTCCGCGATGGTGGCGTTCGCGCGGTCCACCTGCCCGGTGAGCTCCTGCATGGTGCCTTCCAGGCCGGCCATGGCTCGCTGGAGGGCGAGCAGGTCCGGCAAGCGGGCGAGGCCCTGCGCGACCAGCCCGCGCCGCATCCCTTCTTCCTGCCGGATCAGGGCGAGCTGGTTGCGGGTGGCGACCATCTGGCCCTGCGCGCCACGGATTGCCGCCTGCTGCTGGTCTATGCGGGCGCGGAAAACCCGGAGCTGGCTGTTCAGGCTGGCGGTGCGCGCCTCGTACACCTCGCGCTGGCCGCGCACCGCGTCCCGCACCCGCGGATGGGCGCTGTTCAGGAGTTCCGGCGGGAATTCGATCGCGTCGCCCGGCTTGCCCATCTCGGCGACCAAGCGGGCGTCCTGCGCCATCAAGGCCCAGCGCTGCGCGCGCTGCGCTTCGGTGGTGGAGTCCGATTGGATGTCGTCCAAGCGCACCAGCACCTGTCCGGCCTGCACCTTGGTGCCGTCGCGGACCAGGATCTCACGGACGATGCCGCCCTCCAGGTGCTGCACGGTGCGGCGGTTGCCCTCCACCTTGATCGTGCCGGGCGCGATCGCCGCTTCGGCGAGCGGCGCCATGGCCGACCAAGCGCCGAAGCCGACCACGAACACCAGAAACACCACCGAGCCGAACAGGGCCGGCCAGCGGGTGCGCGGCGCCGGAGCGTCGAGCAGGGCGTGCGGAGGAAAAGGCGGCAGGGCGCCACCGAAGTCGCGGCGCGCGAGGGGTGCCAAAGCCCGGCCGGGGGCGACGGTGAGCTGGCGCGGGGCCGTCGTGGCGAGGTCGGTGGTGCTCATCGCGCGGCCCCGCTCCCTTCCAGCCGGGCGACCGGCACTTCGGCCGGGCGCGCCTGCGACATCAAGCGCTTCAGGACTTCCGTGCGCGGCCCGAACATCTCCATCGCGCCTTCCTTCAGCAGCAGCACCTTGTCCACCCCCTGCACCAGGGTCGGCCGGTGCGACACCAGCACCACGGTGGTGTCCATCTCCTTCAACCGTTCCAGGGCGCGCAGCAGGTGCGCCTCCGAATCGCCGTCGAGGTTGCTGTTCGGCTCGTCCAGGACCACGAATTTCGGCCGGCCGAACATGGCGCGGGCCAAGCCGATGAGCTGGCGCTGGCCTCCCGAAAGGTACTGGCCGCTGTCGCCGATCTCGGTTTCGTAGCCGTTGGGCAGGCGCAGGATCATCTCGTGGCAGCCGGCGAGCTGGGCCGCCTCGAACACCTCTTCCGGCGAAGCGTCGCCCATGCGGGCGATGTTGGCGAAAACGGTGCCGTCGAACAGCTCCACGTCCTGCGGCAGGTAGCCGACGTGCCGGCCGAAATCCTCGCGCATCCACTGGTACACGTCGGCGCCGTCGAGCCGGACGTGCCCGGCCGAAGCGGGGAGGGTGCCGATCAGGAGGCGGATGAGCGTGGTCTTGCCGGCGGCGGACGGGCCGATCACCGCCAGGCTTTCGCCGGGCTTCAAGTGGAAGTTGATGCCCTTGATCATGGCCACGCCCTGGCCGGGGAAGGCGTAGGACACGCGTTCCACCGCCAGGTTGCCGGTCGGCTCGGGCAGCGGCAGGCCGGGCGGGCGCAGGCGGGGCTGGGTCAGGAAGGCCTGCAACCGCCGGAACGACTGCCGAGCCTGCACGAGCTGCTTCCAGCCGCCGATCATCTGCTCCACCGGCGCGAGCGCCCGGCCCATGATGATGGAGCCGGCGATGGAGGCGCCGGAGCTGAGCTCCATCAGGAGGACGAGGTAGGCGCCGACGCCGAGGATCGCGATCTGCACCGCGAGGCGGAAGAACTTGGTGGCCGCGACGAGGATGGAGGCGCGGTCCGCCGCGCGTTGCTGCGGCCCCGTCGTGGCGGCGACGGAGTCGCGCCAGCGGCCGATGACGGAGGGCAGCATGCCCATGCTGTCGATGACTTCGGCGTTGCGCGAGATGGCGTCGGCGCGGCGCTGCGAAGACATGGCGGCGACGTTCGCCTCGCGCAGGAGCCGGGAGGTCGAGAACTCGGTGGCGAGCGTGAGAACGAACAGGATCAGCGCGCCCCCGAGGGCGATCCAGCCCATCACCGGGTGCAGCGCGAAGATCACCGCGATGTAGATCGGTACCCAAGGGACGTCGTAAATCGAGAGCGCGCCGGGCGAGCCGAGGAAACCGCGGCAGACCGCGAGGTCGCGCAGGGCCTCCATGCGGTAAGGGCGTCCGCGCAAGGTGCTCTCGATGGCGCGCACGAAACCTTCCGGCGCCACCCGGTTCTCCACCCAGGAGGCGACGCGCTGCATGATCTGGCCGCGCGCGGCCTCCAGCATGGCCAGCACCAGCACCGCGGCGCCGGCGATCAGCGACAGGTAGAGCAGCGTGTCGAGGACGCGGGTGGTGAGCACCCGGTCGAAGACCTGCATCATGTAAAGCGAGGTGGTGAGCTGGAGCACGTTCACCGCGCCGCTGAACAGGCCGACGAGCAGGAACTGCTTGCGGCAAGCGCGCAGGGCGCGGCGGAGCGGCGTGTCGGCGGCTATGTCGAAGCCGGCGGGGGCGGCGAGGCGGGTTCCGGACATGATTTCAGCCCCCCAAGAGGCCGGCGAGGGCGGCGCGGACCTCGGGGCGCGTGTACAGGAATGCGGCCAGCGCGGCGGCGATCGCCAGGGCCAACAGGTTGGCGGCGACCAGCCGCGGGAAGCCGGGCGGCTGCCGCAACCGGCCGAGGTGCTCGGTGACCGCTTCCTGCCGGATCTGGTCGACGGTGTTGTGGACGTAGCGGAGAGAGTAGTCGCTGAGCGCCGCGTCCGCTTCCCGGCGCGCGCGCTCCACCGCGTCCGGCGTGGACGCGAGGCCCCGGTCGGCGGCGATGGCGAAGGCCAGCAGATCGGTGGTGCGCTCGGCTTCGCTCCGCCCGGCGCGGAAGGCCGCCAAGGTGGGGCCGGGAGGCGCGCCGACTGGCGGGACGGCCGGCGAACCGGTGTCGTGCAAGGCACGGGGCGCTTCCGCGTCCGGGCGTACGGTGTCTATTCTGGCCATTCCTCGGCTCCGCTCCGGCATGTCCGGACCTCGGGGCGATGTTTCCCCGATCCGCCCTCCGCCGCTGGGAGTTCCTGGGCAGGGCACGCAGCAACGGTCCGGCACGAGGCGATTTCGCGTCTGCCGGGTGCCGCCGCCGATCGGGGGTCGCCCCGTATACGTCCTACGTGGCCGTTCAATTGCAAGCCCATTCGTCCGGCAGCCCTGCTCGATTCATGAACAATCGGTTCCGACGGGAGTTTGCGCCGGATGCCAATCGATAGAACCAAAAGTTGTTGTGACAATCTTTAGATTGCGCGAAAACGGCGAAGACGCGCTGTGGCAGCCAGAGCAGCACGGGTCGAAAACAGGCCATGTCAAAGGGATATGGATCAGGTTGCGCATTGACCGCCGCCGCCCAACGCGTGATAGCAAAACGATGGGGCGTGACAGCGGGTGGACCATGGGGAAGAGGATCAGGAGCTGCCTCGCCGCGGCGTTGCTGGCTGGGGGTCTGCCGGCGACCGCGGCTTATGGCCAGCGGGTGTCGCCGCAGGAGGTGCAGCGCGGCGTCACCGTCGAAACCCGCCCGCGCCGGGACTTCGACCCTCTGGGCGTACGGCTGGGCGGGTTCCGGCTTGAGGGCTTCGCCGAAACCGGCCTCGGCTACGACAGCAACGTGTTCGGCCGTAAGAACGACGTCCGCAGCGACGCCTACGGGACCGAATCCGGCAACGTCTCACTTGAAAGCGACTGGACGCGCCACGCGGTGGGCGCCTCGGCCAGCATCGATGCGCGTCAGTATTTCGGCCATGCCGAGCTGAACTGGACGGATTGGAACCTGGGCGGCTTCGGCCGTTACGACATAGATTCCAGAACCAACGTCGAAGCGCGTTACCGCCACTACCGCGAGCACCTCGACGTCTACAACTTCGACGTGCAGAGCGCGGGCATCGTCCGGCCCGTCCCCTACGACTCGGATGAGGTGCAGGTCACGGGTACCACTCGCTTCAACCGGTTCGGACTCACCGGCATAGGCCTGTACCGGACGTTCCGCTTCGAGGATATCGATGTCAATGAGCAGAGGAACTTCACCTCGAGGAACAGCTTCGACACGATGATCGGCGCCGTGGCCGGAAGTTACGCCTTCGCGCCCGGGCGGTTCATCACCGGCATCGTGCGGCTGCAAGACATTTCTTACATCGACGACGCCCCTCGCAATCCACTCAACCCCGCGGCAGTTATTCCTCGCGACCGCGACAGCTTCTCTTGGGTGGCGCTCGCCGGCTTTGAATACGACTTTGACGGCGTTTGGGCCGGCCGCATCGGCTTCGGTTGGCAGCAAAGGAACTACCGCGGCGCGCAAATCAAGACTTTGGAAGGCCCGGCCGTCGAGGGCCGTCTGAGCTGGTCGCCGTCGCAACTCACCACCGTCACCTTCAACGTCGCCCGCACCATCGAGGAGTCGATCCGGGAGAACGCGGTCAGCTACCAGCGGACCACCGGCGGCGTTCGGGTGGACCACGAATTCCTGCGGAACGTCATCCTCGGCGCCGAGGTGCGCGCCGATCGCCGCGAGTACGACCAGCCCAACGGCACCGCCACGGACGGGGTCGCCCAGCTCAACGGGCGGTGGTTGATCAATCGCAGCCTGTCCGTCACGGGCAGCTACGCCTACAACCGGCGCATCGAGGCCTCCGGCGGGGCCGAAAAGTACGACCGCAACCTCGTCCAGGTGCGGCTACGGATTGCCCTCTGACCTCTCGGCCGGCCCAGCGCCGGTCCGCCTTCTAGGGGTGGAGTTCGCCGGGCTGCGCCCGGACGAGGTGGTGGACCGGGTGGCGGCGCGCGCCCCGTCCTCGCCCTTCGCCTACGTGGTCACACCCAACGCCGACCACCTGATCCGCCTGTCGTCCAAGCCGGAACTCGCGCCGTTGTACGAGGCCGCGGCGCTCCGCTTGCTGGACAGCCGGGTGGTGGCGCGGCTCGCGCGGCTGTTCGGCCTCGCCGCGCCGCCGGTGGTGACCGGCAGCGATCTCACCGCGGCCCTTCTCGAGCGGGTGGTGATCGGGTCGGAGGATCCGGTGGCCGTCCTCGGCGGCTCGGAGGAGACCGCCGCTGCCCTCCGCGCCCGGTACGGCTTGGCGCGCCTCGCCCACCACAACCCGCCCATGGGCTTCGACCGCGAGCCGGCGGCGCTGGAAGCGGCCATACGTTTTGTGGAAGACCACCCGGCTCGCTTCTGCTTCCTCGCGGTGGGCTCGCCGCGGCAGGAGATCGTCGCCGAAGCGCTGGTTCGGCGGGGGAAGGCCACCGGCATCGGCCTCTGCATCGGCGCCAGCCTGCTGTTCCTCACGGGCGCCGAGCGCCGTGCGCCCCGGGCCGTCCAAGGCGCGGGCCTGGAATGGGCTTGGCGGCTGGCCAACGACCCACGCCGTTTGGCCCGGCGCTACTTGCTGGACAGCCCTCAGATCGTCCGCCTGATTTGGCGCGAAGCCCGGCACCGGCACGCCGCTTGAGGCGCCTTCGGCCTCTTTTGAGGCGGTCGCGCTTGCCACGCACCAAAGAATGTTATGTAATAACGTCATGCGTTGGCTTCCCACCGACCCTTTGGCGCTCTCCTCTAGCGCCGGTGCCCGATTGGTAATGGCTGCGCTGGTCGCTGCCGGTCTTTGGGCAGCCGTGGGCTGGGCGATGCTGCCGCCGTGACGCCCCCCGAGATCCGCGTGTCCGACCTCACGGTCTGCCACGCGAGGCGGCCGGCGGTTCACCACCTGTCGGGCCGCTTCGCGCCGGGCAGCCTCACCGCCGTGGTCGGGCCGAACGGCGCCGGCAAGTCCACCTTGTTGCGCGCCCTCGCCGGCCTGCATCCTCCCCAGACCGGCCGGATCGAAGGCGCGGCGCGCGTCGCGCTGCTGCCGCAGCAATCGGCCATCGACCGGAGCTTCCCGCTGTCTTGCCTGGACGCCGTGCTGTTCGGCCTGTGGGGAGAAACGGGGCCGTTCCGCGCCATGGGTCGGCACGCGCGGGCGCGGGCGGAAGCGGCGCTGGCCGCGGTGGGCCTCCAAGGCTTCGAGCGCCGGCCCGTCGGCGGCGTGTCCACCGGCCAGTTCCAGCGGGTGCTCTTCGCGCGGCTGCTGTTGCAAGACGCGCCCGTGATCCTGCTCGACGAACCCTTCAACGCGGTGGACGCCCGCACCGCCGCCGACCTGCTGGCGACGGTGCGGCGCTGGCACGGCGAGGGCCGCACGGTGGTCGCCGTGCTGCACGACTTGAATTTGGTGCGGGACGAGTTCCCCGAAACCTTGATGCTCGCCCGGGATTGCCTGGGCTGGGGACCTACGGCGGAGGTGCTGACCGCCGCCAACCGCCTGCGCGCGCGCGCCATGGCCGAGAGCTGGGCCGCCGACCCCGAGGAGTGCGGGCGCCGCGCCGACGCCCAAGCGGCGTGATCCTGTCCACCGCGCGGCTGGTGCTGCGCCCCTTCGCCGCGTCGGACGTCGAGGCCTACGCCGCCATCCGCGCCAAGCCCGAGGTCGTGGCGATGCTGCCCGGAGGACCCGAAGCCGCGACACGCGCCGCGGCCGACGCCGCGCGGTTGCTTTCGGCCTGGGTCGGAGCCCGGCCCGGCGCCGTCCCTTGGGCCGTCCAAGCGAAGGAAGACGGTCGGCTGATCGGCCACTTGGGACTGCGCCCGCTGCCCGA
>CADCTL010000021.1 GCA_902805625.1 uncultured Acetobacteraceae bacterium | reverse complement strand
CCCCGGAGGCCTTCCACAGTGGCCAGGCGTCGATCTCGTCGGTTCTGTTCCCCGTGGAGCTTCCGTATGCGCCGCCCTTCCCGCGATCCCGCGGGCTCCACCGGCGTTACCCGCCGCGTAGTCAGGGCGCCGCCGCCCGGTCGAGGAAGGGATGGCCGATGAGGGTCGCGGACGTGATGAGCCGGCATGTCGAGTTCATCGAAGCCGACGCGCCGGTGCAGGAGGCGGCGGTGCTGATGGGGGAGCTGGACGTGGGCGCCTTGCCGGTCGGCGCGCCGGAGCGCCTGGAAGGGGTGCTGACCGACCGGGACGTCCTGTACCGCGTCGTCGCCCGCGGCCTGGATTGCGCGGCGGTCCGGGTGCGGGACGTGCTCACCACCCCCGTCCTGTCCTGCCGGGCGGAGGACGACGTGCGCGACGCGATGGACCTGATGGCGGCGCACCACATCCGCCGCCTGCCCGTGCGGGACGCCGCCGGGCGGGTCGTCGGCTGGGTCACGCTGGCCGACCTGTCCCGCCGCCTGTTGCTGGACAGCGGCTCCCTCCAAGCCGCGTTGCGCGAGGTGACGGAGGGCGGGGCGGCGGCCGAACCGGCTACTGCCAGTAGCGGCGGTCGAGGCTGACGACGACCTCCGGCGGCAAGGCGAAGCGCGCCGCCAAGTAGCCCAGCCAAGCGCGCGACGCCGGCTCCCGCGTGTCGGCCGCCAACAGGGACGCGGCGTAGCCGTGCGGCCCGAGCCCCGCGTCCTGGACCTCCGCCAGCATGTCCTGCACGGGGCGCGGGCGGTCCAGCGCGGCGGCGAAGCGCCGGGCTTCCTCCTCTCCGGCGCCCAGCCGCGCCAGGGCTTGCAGCGCCGCTTGGCCGCGCTCCGCCGGCGGCGCGCGACCGGCGGTCACGGTCGCGGCCATGACCTCGGCCAGCAAGGCGCGTTCGTGCCCGTTCAGGTTGCGCAGGTTCAGCACCAGCGGATACAGGGTCTGCTGCCGGTTGCCGAGCCAGCCGTGCAGCACCTTGGTCGCCAGGCTCTCCTGCAGGATCGCTTCCGGCCGTGTCGCCAAGCGGAGGCGCTGGGCAGGGGCCGGCGCGGCAGCGGCGGCCGCTTCCCGTTCCAACGCCTGCGGTTCCAGCGCGTCGGCCCTGCCGTCGCGGTTGCGCGCCGCGCCGATCAGCCGTTTCAGCAAGTCCACCATCCCGTGGTCCCGTCACCTGTGGCGGACGACCGCCGACGCCCGCACGAACAACGGGCCCGCGCCGGCAACGCGGCGCGGCGGCGGCGGCTTCCCGCACGGAACCGAATGGGTGATGGAAGGTTAGGGCGCCGCCATGCCCACCCCCAGCCGCGCCTGACCCGGGAGCCCGGATGACCCTCGACCAGGCGCTGGCCTTCGGGCTGATCGGCGCCACGATCGGCCTCTTCGTCTGGGGCCGGCTGCCCTACGACCTGGTGGCGCTGCTGTCGTTGCTGGCCGGCGTGGTGCTCGGCATCGTGCCGGCGAAGAAGGCGTTCGAAGGCTTCGCGGACGACGTGGTGATCATCGTCGCCACCGCCCTGCTGGTGAGTTCCGCCGTCGCCCGCTCCGGCGCGGTGGAAACGGCGATGCGCCCGCTGCTGCGACACCTGCGCGGCACCGCCGCCCAGGTGTCGGCGCTGGCGGGGATGGTGCTGCTGCTGTCGGCCTTCACCAAGAACATCGGCGCGCTGGCCATCCTCATGCCGGTGGCCTTCCAGCTCAGCCGCCGCACCGGCACCTCGCCGTCCAGCCTGCTGATGCCGATGGCGTTCGGCTCGCTCATCGGCGGCCTCATCACGCTCATCGGCACCTCGCCCAACATCATCGTGTCCCGCCTGCGCGAGGAGATCACGGGGCAGCCCTTCGCCATGTTCGACTTCGCCCCGGTCGGCTTGGGCATCGCCGCCGCGGGGTGGGTGTTCCTGTCGCTCGGCTGGCGGCTGCTGCCGCAAGGCCGGCGCGGCGCCGCTTCCATGGACGCGGCGCTGAACATCGAGGGCTACACGACGGAGGCGGTGCTGTTGCCGGACAGCCCCATGGTCGGGCGCCCCGTCGCGGAGCTGGAAGCGCTGGGCGAGGGCGGCGTCACGGTGGTCACGGTGGTCCGCGAGCGCTTCCGCCGCTACACGCCCCGCCCGGACTGGGCGCTGCGGCCGGACGACGTGCTCCTGTTGCAAGGGGAGGCCGAGGACCTGGACCGCGTGGTGGCCCGGGCGGGGCTGCGCTTGGCGGGCGAGCAAGCGAAGCGGAGCGCGGCCGCTTCCGCCGGCGGCGGGGAGGACGAGGAAGAAAGCGTGGTGGAGGGCGTCGTCACCGCCGACAGCCCGTTGATCGGCCGCACCCCGGCGCAGACGGACCTGCACCGGCGCTTCGCCGTCAGCCTGCTGGCGGTGAGCCGCAGCGGCCAGCCCGTGGGCCAGCGGCTGAACGCGGTGCGGCTGCGCGCCGGCGACGTGGCGCTGCTGAAGGGCGGCTCCGGCGCGTTGCCGGGCGCCCTGGCGGAACTGCGTGTGCTGCCCCTGTCGCAGCGCGACATCGCCCTCGGCCGCAATCGGCGCAGCCTGTTGCCGGTCCTGGTGCTGGGCGCGGCCATGGTGCTGTTGGCGCTGCACTTGGTGCCGGTCGCCGTCGCCTTCTTCGGCGCGGCGGTGCTGCTGCTGCTGCTGCGCGCGATGACCATGCGGGAGGCCTACGGCACGGTGGAATGGTCCGTGCTCATCCTGCTCGGCGCCCTCATCCCGGTCAGCGAAGCGATCCGCACCACCGGGGGGACGGACCTGATCGCGGGCTGGCTGTCCGGCGCGGTGGAGGCCTTGCCGCCGATGGCCGCGGTGGCGCTGATCATGGTGGCGGCCATGGGGGTCACGCCCTTCCTGAACAACGCGGCCACCGTGCTGATGCTGGCGCCCATCGCCGGCAGCTTGGCGAAGCAGCTCGGCCTCAATCCGGACGCCTTCCTCATGGCGGTGGCGATCGGCGCCGCCTGCGACTTCCTCACCCCGATCGGCCACCAGTGCAACACGCTGGTGATGGGACCGGGCGGCTACCGGTTCGGCGACTACTGGCGGCTCGGGCTGCCGCTCTCGGTCATCGTCGTGGTGGTCGGCGTGCCGCTGATCGCGCTGTTCTGGCCGCTGCGGCCCATGTGAAGACTCAGCCCGAGCCGGCTTCGGCGGCCTTGTCCTCGGCGCCCAGCAGCACCTCCTCGATCTGCGACAGCAGGCGGGAGAAGTCCACCGGTTTGGGATGGTAGTCGTCGCAACCCGCCTCAAGCGCCTTGGCCTTGTCGCCGGCCATGGCGTGCGCGGTCAGCGCGATGATCGGGACGCGCGCCGTTTCCGGGTCGGCGCGGAGCGTGCGGGCGGCGGTCCAGCCGTCCATCACCGGCAGGTTCATGTCGAGCAGCACGACGTCGGGCCGCTCGGAGCGCACCATGTCCACGCCTTGCTGGCCGTCGTGCGCCAGCGCCACCTCGAAGCCGCGGCGCTTGAGCCTGCGGGACAGGAAGTCCCACAGCTCCTCGTGGTCCTCGACGAGCAGTATCTTTGTCATTGCGTCACCATCATGGGGTTGCTGTGGCCGCTTCGGGCGTTGCCTGGGCG
>CADCTL010000020.1 GCA_902805625.1 uncultured Acetobacteraceae bacterium | reverse complement strand
CCCAGCGCGTCGCCGCCAAGCAGTCCTTGGTGGCCGCGGGGAAGCGGTGCTCCGGCGCCAAGCGGTAGTCCACCGAGACAACGACGTGGCCCGAGCCCGCGCAGAGGTTGCGGCACATGCCGTCGTGCGTGTCCAGGCTGCAAAGAACGAAGCCGCTGCCGTGGAAGAAGACCAGCAGCGGAAAAGGCCCGGCACCCTCCGGCGTGTAGACGCGGAGCTTCAGCGGACCGCCGGGCCCCTCGATGCCGCGCTCGGCCACGTCGGCCACCGGGGCGGGCGGCGCCATGATGGCGATGCGCGCCTCGTACTGCGCCCGCGCCGCCGCCACCGGCAGGGTGTGGGTGGCGGGCACGCCCGCGCCCTTGTCGAGCAGGGACTGGATTTGCGGATCGACCGGCATCTTGCTCCTCCTCCCCGGCCGTCGCGGCGCACAGGCCGCAACCGGACCGGCCACGCATTCGCGCACCCGCGTTTCCACCTCGGAAGCGCGCGCCGGATGCTCGAGCATCGCGTCGGGCACGGCGGGCCGGCTCTCTCCGGCACCGCGCTCAGACCACCAGCGGGCACCCGCCCGCCGCCATCGGCCGGAAGGCGTCCTCGGCGGCGGTGGTCCCGATAAGCCGGTAGTAGTCGAAAGGTGCTGTGGACTCCGCCGGCTTCTTCACTTCGAACAGATACGCCGGATGCATCTTGCGGCCATCGGCGCGGATGCTGCCGCGGCCGAAGCAGTCGTCGTCGGTCGGCATAGCCTTCATCCGTTGCACCGCCTCCAGGCCGCTGGCCTTGGCCCGTGCCGCGCCCATGTCGGCCACCGCTTTCAAGTAGTGCAGCATGGCGGCGTAGCCGCCTGCGTTCATCTGGTTGGGGCCTCTGCCGGCCAGGCCGCCGCGCACCCGGTCCATGAAGGCGCGGGTGCGGTCGTTCAGGTCCCAATAGAAGCTCTCCGCGAGCACCAAGCCCTGGGCCGTCTGCAGACCCATGGTGTGGATGTCGGTCAGGTAGGCCAGCATCAGGGCGACGCGGACGCCCCGCCGGCCAAGGCCGAATTCCTGCGCCTGCTTCACGCAGTTCACCGTGTCGTTGCCGGCGTTCGCCAGGGCCAGGACCTTGGCGCCGCTGGCCTGGGCTTGCAGCATCTGGGAGGAAAAGTCCGTGGTCTGCGGGAAGGGATAGCGCACCGCGCCCAGCACCCGGCCGCCCGCCTGCTGGACGAATTGCGTGGCGTCGCGCTCTATCTGGTGGCCGAAGGCGTAGTCGGCGGTGATGAAGAACCAACTGTCGCCGCCGTTCCGCACCATGGCTTGGCTGGTGGACTTGGCCAGCATGTAGGTGTCGTAGGTCCAATGCACCGTGTTGGGAGAGCACTGCGCCCCGGTGAGCGCCGCGGTGGAAGCGCCCGAGGCGAGGAAGACCTTGTTCTTCTCCCGCGCCACGCTGCTCACCGCCAAGCCCACGGCGGAGTTGTTCACGTCGACGATGGCGTCCACCTCGCGCCGGTCGAACCACTCCCGCGCTGTGTTGGCGCCGACGTCCGGCTTGTTCTGGTGGTCGGCCTGCAGCACCTCGATCCGCAGGTCGGGCCGCATCCGGCGCGTTTCCGCCACCGCTTGGTTCACGCAGGCCAGCGTGGCGGGGCCGGACCAGTCGCGGTAGGGGCCCGAGAAATCCGACATCACCCCGAGCCGGATGATCGGTTCGGCCTGGGCGCGCGCGCCGCGGGCGCCCGGCGAGGCGAGGCCGGCGGCGGTGGCTAGCAGGCCGCGACGGGTGGTTGTGCTCTGCATGGGGGCTGCCTCCGCTGAACTCTCGTTTCTCCTGTCACAGGTAGGTCGCGGCCAAGCCGCCGCGCAGGAGTTCCGCGCTGGTGCCGGCCAGCACCACCCGGCCGCGCCGCAGCGCGAAACCGTGGTCCGCTACGTTCAGCGCGACGGTCGCCATCTGCTCGGCGATCACCACCGTGGCGCCGGACGCGCGGGCGAAGTCCGTGATGAAGGCGTAGATCTGCCGCACGATGATCGGCGCCAAACCGAGCGAGGGTTCGTCCAGCAGCAGCACGCGCGGGCTGCGGATGGTGGCGCATGACAGGATCACCATCTGCTGCTGCCCGCCGCTGAGCAGCCCGGCGGCGGCACGCGCCTTCTCCGCCAGCACGGGGAAACGGCCGTACACGTCCTCCAGCGCCGCCGGCAGCGGCGAGGCGCGGGCGCCGAAGCTCCAGGCTAGGCGGAGGTTCTCCTCCACCGTCATTTGCTTGAACAGCCGGCGGCCCTCCATGGCGTGCGCCAAGCCCAGCCGGGCGCGGGCCTGGGGCGTCAGCGCGGTCACGTCGCGCCCTTCCAGGCGGATCCGCCCGGCGCTGGCGGGGGCGATGCCGGAGATGGCGCGCAGCAGCGACGATTTGCCGGCGCCGTTCGCCCCCAGCACCGCCGTGGTGCTGCCGGCGCCGGCGCCGAGCGTGACGCTCTCCAGCGCCCGCACGGCGCCGTAGCTGACGCTGAGGCCTTCGACCTCAAGCATGGGCGACGTCAAGCATGGACGGCCTCCTCGTCGCCCAGGTAGGCGGCGATGACCTCGCGGTCGGCGCGCATCCCGGCGATGTCGCCGCGGTAGATCACCCGGCCGCTGTCCAGCACCACCACGTCGTCCACGAGGTCGGCCAGGAAATCCATGTGATGGTCGATGAGCAGGATCGCCAAGCCCATCGCCTTCATGTCGCGGATCACCTGCGCCAGCCGTTCCATCTCGGCTTCGGAAAGCCCGGCGGCCGGTTCGTCCAGCAGCACGGCCAGCGGATGCGCCAGCAGGGCGCGGCCGACCTCCGCCATGCGGCGGGTGCCGTAGGGCAGAGTGTCCATGGCGCGGTCGGCCACCTCGGTCAGGTTTGTCAGCGCCAGCACGGCTTCCACCGTGGCCAGGTGCCGCGCCTCGTCCTCGATGGCCGAAGGCAAGCCGAGCAGGGCCGCCGCGCCGGAGTGCCGCAGCAGCCGGTGCGCGCCCAGCAGCAGGTTCTCCCGCACCGTGAAATGCGGCACCAAGCGCGGGTCCTGGAACGTCCGCACCACCCGCGCCGCCGCGACCTCGTGGTCCGGCAACCCGGTGACGTCCTGGCCGGCGAAGAACACCCTGCCCTCGCTCGGCCGGTAAAGCCCGCTGATGACGTTGACGAGCGTGCTCTTGCCCGAGCCGTTCGGCCCGACAAGCGCGGTGATCCGTCCGGGCTCGAGTCGCAAGGACACGTCGTTCAGCGCCACCAGCCCGCCGAAACGCATGGTGACGCCTTCCACCGCTAGGCTGCCGCCGCCTTCCGCGGGAGGCAGCGCGGCCGCCAGACCGGCGGCGCGGCGCAACGCGCGCGGCTTGATGAAGCGCGCCGGTTCCAGCAGCAGCCCGCCGATGCCCTTAGGCAGCACGACCAGCGAAAAGGTCAGTATCAGCCCGTAGACGATGAACTGGTACTCGGCGAAGACCTGCAGCCGTTCCGGCAGGAAGGTGAAGATGGTCACGCTCAGCACCTGCCCCGCGATGGAGCCGAGCCCGCCGACGATCGCCATCACCAGGACTTCGATGGAGCGCGGCAGGCCGAAGCTCTCAGGCCCCAGGTAGCCCACGAGGTGGGCGTAGAGTCCGCCCGCCAGTCCGGCCAGCGCGCCGCTGAG
>CADCTL010000019.1 GCA_902805625.1 uncultured Acetobacteraceae bacterium | reverse complement strand
AGTGCGGGCAGGCCGTCCGATGGAAGTGAGCCGCGAGCTCGAGCTCGTTACCTGGCCGCCCCTGCGACCCGCCCGGATGCGCCGCGAGCGCGGATCCGTAGTTGTCGTGTCGCCCGCCGGCTCCCGCCTGAACACCACGAGCGAGGAGGAGGGTTCGGCGCCATGCGCGTCATCGGGATGGACATCCACCGCGTCTTCGCGGAGGCGGTGGCTTTGCTCGACGGCAAGACCACCCGGCTGGGCCGGGTCGACATGCGGCGCGACCGGCTGGAGGAGTTCGCGCGCACGGCGCTGACCCACGACGACCACGTCGTGGTCGAGGCGACGGGCAACGCCGCGGCGGTGGCCGAGGTGCTCGCGCCGCACGTCGGACGGGTGGTGATCGCCAACCCGAAGCAGGTCCGGCTGATCGCGCACGCCAAGATCAAGACGGACGGCATCGACGCGGCCGTGCTGGCCAAGCTCTACGCCAGCGGCTTCCTGCCCGAGGTGTGGGTGCCCGACGAACGCACCGGCGCGTTGCGCCGCCAGGTCAGCCGGCGGACGCAGCTCGTGCGGCAGCGGACGCGCATCAAGAACATCGTGCAGTCGATCCTGCACGCGCACCTGGTGCCGCCCTGCCCGCACGCCGACCTGTTCGGCGCCAGGGGGCGGGCCTGGCTGGCCGCCCAGGCGTTGCCCGAGGACGAGCGCCTGGCGGTGGAGCGGCACGTCCGGACGCTGGACGGGATGCTCGCGGATCTGCGCGCGGTCGAGCGCGACATCGCCCGGCACGCGCTGGACGACGGGGCCGTCCGGCGCCTGATGACCATCCCGGGCATCGACATGGTCGTCGGGGTGGGGCTTGCGGCGGCGATCGGCGACGTGGCCCGCTTCGCCTCGGCCGAGAAGCTGGTGGCCTACCTCGGCCTGAACCCCTCTGTGCGGCAATCCGGCGAAGGGCCGGCCCGGCACGGTCGCATCGCCAAGCAGGGGCGCGGCCACGCCCGCGGCATGCTGGTCGAGGCGGCCTGGGCCGCGGCGCGCTCGCCGGGGCCGTTCCGGGCCTTCTTCCGGCGGATCTCGGCGCGCCGCGGCCAGCACGTGGCCGCGGTGGCCACCGCCCGCAAACTGGCGGTGCTCGCCTGGCGTCTGCTCACCCGGGGCGAGGACTACGCCTGGGCCCGTCCGGCGCTGCAGGCCAGGAAGCAGCGCAGCCTCGAGCTGCGGGCCGGACAGCCGCCGCGGCGCGCCCAGCGCGGGGCCGCGTACGACTACAACATCAAGGGCATCCGCGAGCGCGAGCGGCGCCCGGCCGAAGGCGCCGAGGCCGCCTACCGCCGTTTGACGGACCGGTGGATCCAGGCCGGTCCGAGACGCCGGGCGCGCACGGGCGCCGCAAAGGAGGAGCGACCGTCGTAGGCTGCGCGGCGGGGCTCGCACCTCCGGGCCCCGCTCTTCGCCGCGCGGTCGCCCGTGCGCAGGACGAAAATAGCATCGGATTGCGGAAAGGGGCTTCTCAACTTCATCCGTCTCCCACGGGCTGCCCGGCGCGATGTAGGCGGTCCTGGCGCCGACCGCCGCGATCCACTTCCGCACAGCCTTGGCCACGAACTCGGGGCCGTTGTCCGAGCGGATGTGCGCGGGCACGCCGCGCAGGATGAACAGGTCGGACAGCACGTCGATGACGTCGCTGGCCTTGAGCTTGCGCCCGACCCGGATGGCCAGGCACTCGTGGGTGAACTCGTCGATGACGTTCAGCAGCCTGAACTTCCGCCCGTCGTGGGTGCGGTCCTCCACGAAGTCGTAAGACCAGACGTGGTTCGGCCGCTCGGGCCGCAGCCGGACGCAGGAGCCGTCGGCCAGCCACAGCCGCCCGCGCTTGGGCTGCCGGGGCGGCACCTTCAGCCCTTCGCGCCGCCAGATCCGCTCCACCCGCTTGTCGTTCACGACCCAGCCCGCCGTGGACCGCAGCAGGGCGGCGACCTTGCGGTAGCCGTAGCGGCCGTACCGCCGCGCCAGCTCGATGGTGTCGGCGGTCAGCCTCTCCTCGTCGTCGCGGCCCCGCGGCGCCTTGCGCTGCGTCGAGCGGTGCTGGCCGAGCGCCGCGCAGGCGCGGCGCTCGGGCACTCCCATCGTGTGCACGATGTGCTCGACGCAGGCGCGCCGGCGCGCGGGGCCTAGATGGGGTATTCGGGGCGCCGTTTCCGCCGCTCAGCTGCGGCATGATGGTCGCCCCGTTCCAACCGGCACAGGGAGGCCACCATGCAGCACTTCGTCGGGCTCGACGTCTCCGTGAAGGAGACCGCCATCTGCGTCGTCGACGAGCAGGGCGGCGTCGTCGCGCGCACCACGGTCGAGAGCGAGCCGGCGGCCATCGTGTCCTGGCTGCTCGGTCGCGGGATCCGCTTCGGCCGGGTCGGGCTCGAGGCGGGGGCGATGTCGCCCTGGCTCTACGCCGGCCTGGTCGAGGCGGGGCTGCCCGCGGTCTGCGTCGAGACCCGGCACATGCACGCCGCGCTGTCGGCCAGGATCAACAAGACCGACCGGAACGACGCCCACGGCATCGCCCAGATGATGCGCGTCGGCCTGTTCAAGCCGGTGCACGTCAAGACGCCGGCGAGCCAGCGACGGCGGCTCCTGCTCACCTCGCGCAAGCTGCTCCAGCGCAAGGTCCAGGACTTGGAGAACGACCTGCGCGGCTCGCTTCGCAACTTCGGCCTGAAGGTGGGCGTGGTAGGCGCCGCCGGCTTCGACCGGCGCGTCCGCGAGCTGGCCGCGGGCGAGCCCTTCGTCGCCGCCGTGGTCGGGCCGCTGCTCGAGGCGCGCGCGATGCTGCGGCTCCAGCTCGCCAAGCTGCACAAGATGCTGCTCGACCTCGTGCGCGACGACCCGGTCTGCCGCCGGCTGATGACCGCGCCCGGCGTCGGGCCCGTTGTGGCGCTGACCTACCGGGCCTGCGTCGACAACCCCGGCCGCTTCGACCGCTCGAAATGCGTCGGCGCCCATTACGGGCTGACGCCGCGGCTCTACCAGTCCGGCGAGACGGCCCGGGTGGGCCGGATCTCGCGCTGCGGCGACGCCATGCTGCGCGCGTCCCTGTTCGAGGCGGGGCTGGTGCTGCTCACCAACCCGCGCATCCGCTGGAGCCCGTTGAAGGCCTGGGGCATGGCGGTCGTGAAACGCCGCGGCATGCAGAAGGCGGTGGTCGCGGTTGCCCGCAAGCTCGCCATCATCCTGCATCGCATGTGGCGCGACGAGGTGGACTTCCGCTGGGCCAAGGCCGCCTGACCGGCGGTTGCGCGGCGGCACGGGAGAGATCCACGGTTCCTCCCCGGCGGGAGGGAGAGGTCCCTGCGGGGACGGCGGGACGGGCGAGACCGAGGAAACTGGAGCGGCGGCACCACCGACCGCGCGGCCTAGATGGCTCCGCCCACCCCCCCTGATCCCAACATGGCGGCGGCCGCTGCGCCGACCCCGGAGAGAAGCGAGAACTCCGCAGGACCCTTCATCCGCTCAGGGGAGCAGCAGCGAATGAGGAGTTGCGTCATGCGCCCCGAATAGAGAAGGAGTTTCCCCGGGCGGCCTCGGCCAGGATCTGCTTACACCAAGGTCAGGTCCGAGACGGCACGGCGCAGGCGCGCGTTCTCCGCCTCCAGCTCCTTCAGCCGCTTCACCTGGTCGGACTT
>CADCTL010000018.1 GCA_902805625.1 uncultured Acetobacteraceae bacterium | reverse complement strand
AGGAGCTCCAGTTCCCGGACGAGGTTTACGAGTCGATCCAGGAGTACAGGGAAGAACGACAAGCCTCCGACTCTTAGGTTCCGCGCGGTCCTGGGCGAGGGAGGCGTGAGGGACGTGCGCTTCGAGCGTGCGTTATGGTTGGGGTCGCCGTGACGGAATCGTTCGAGGGGTTCAAGAAGGCCGCCGGGTCGTTCCGCGTCGAGCATCTGGACCGGCAAAGCCGGGTTGGCGAGCACGAGAGGGTGATGCTCTGACACCCGCTGCCGTTTGCAAGCAGGCTGGCAGCGGGTGTTGTCTTTGCGCTGAAGCTACACCGTCAGAGAATGTGGGAGGCGCAAAGCGCTGCCGATGTCGCACGCTTCTATACGGAGGCGGCGCTGTTCGTCTCGTTCTACGGGTGCCTGTCGCGGATGGCGGACGTTCTCGGGGAGCGGGAACATGACCCTTACGATAGGCTCGACCCGCTCTTTGACGGGTTCATCGAGGAGGAGCGCGCCCGCTGCGTGATAAGGGCGTACTTCGGGGAGGTACGGCGCGCTCCGGATCCATGGCTGATAACCATCGAAAAGCTGTTGGACGACCTGGGCGTTCCGCACACGCTTGCGTTGCGGATTTGGTTCGCCCCCCGGTGATGGCTCCGCCGTTATCGGGCCTGCTAGCTCCCTTCCTCGGAGGGGCGGAACGCGTCGGCGTGGCGCTCGCACCAGTCGCGGAAGGTCCGCGGCGCGACGCCGGTGAGGTTCTCGACGTCGTCGGCGATCACCCCGGCCCGGCCCGCGCGGAACATCTCGTTGAGGTTTTGCATGGCCGCGGCGGCCGGGGGCGGGGTACCGCGCTCGATGCTCTCCCGCGCGAACTGCTCGGGCGTGACGTCGTCGAACTCGATGGTGCGCCCGAGGACGTCGGAGAGGATCTCGATGCGCCCCCGCGTCGGCTCCCTCCTCAGGCCTCGGCGGCCTGGTCGGCGATGGCCGGGTCGGCGGTTTTCGCGCCCACGCCGAACGCGGCTGCCAGGGCCAGCAGGGCCGTCAGGCTCGCCAGCAGGAACGCGTCCGAGAAGGGTCCCGCCGAAGGCGCCAGGGAGTAGAGCGGGTTTAGGACCCCGGTCCCGGCGGCCATGCGGGTCGCGAGGAAGGTACCGAGTACCGCCGCGCCCGCGCCCGCGCCGAGGAAAAAGAATAGCTGGTAGATGCCGAGGCCGACCCCGGCCGTCTCTCCGGGGAGGGCAATGGAGACGGCGTCGGCGGCCGCGGAGGTGATCCCGGCGGAGCCGACGCCCATCCCGAGAAGCGCCAGGGCCACGACGTAGATGGAGGCGCCCACCGCGTAGGAGGAGACGAACAAGAGGCACACCACCAACAGCGCGAGGCTGCCGAGCAGCACCGCCCGCGGGCCGATCCGGTCGGAGAGGCGGCTAGCGTAGGGAGAGAGCACGGCGACCGCCACCGCGCTCGGCGCCAGCGCCAGGCCCGTGGAGAGCGTGGACAGCCCGCCCTGCCCGACCAGGAGCAGTGGGGTCAGGAACAGGGCGCCGCCCGGGTAGGCGAACTGCGCCAGCAGCCCCACGGCGGAGGCCGCGATGAAGGTGCGGTTGCCGAAGAGCTCCGGGGGGGCTAACGGACTGTCGGCGGTCCGGATCCGGGCCGAGAACATGAGGGCGGCGAGGACGACGGAGCCCCAGGACAGCGGCGACGTTAAGCCCGCCTGCTGGATGCGGGTAATCCCGAACAGGGTCAGTCCCGCGGCGGCTCCCAGCAGCAGGCCGCCCGGGAGGTCGGGGTTACGCACCGCCCCTGACCCCGGGGCCCCAGAGCCCGTGTCCGGCAGCGCGTACAGGCCCGCGAAGAACTGGACTATCAGGAGCACCAGCGTGCCGTAGAAGAGGATCCGCCAGCCGCCGAGGTCCGCGCCTATCCCCCCGAGTATCGGGCCGGCGGCCGCCCCCACGCCGACGCTGGAGGAGAGGATGCCGAAGGCCGCCCCCTGGCCGCCTGGCGGGAACACCTTGGCCACGGAACCGTAGCTCAGGGCGGGTATCGCCGCGGCCCCGGCCGCCTGCAACGCCCTGCCCGCGACCAGCACCGAGAAGCCCGGCGCCAGGGCGCACACCAGGGAACCCGCCGCGAACACCACCAGGGCCAGCGAGAAGATCCTCCTCAGGCTGAAAAAGTCGGAGATCCGGCAGTAGATGGGGATGCCCACGGCGAAGACCAGCACGTAGCTGGTGACGATCCAGCCCGCCTCGGCGCCGGAGACGTCGAGGTCCCGGCCTATCAGCGGGATGGCGACGTTTATCATGGTGGTGTTCAGCACGCTCAGGAACGTCGCGAGAGCGAGTACGGCCAGCAGCAGCCGGTCCGAGCGGTCCGAAGGACCACCCGCCCCCAGGTCGCGCGCCTGTTGCGGTTCTTGCGGGTCCATGTGATCTACCCCTTCCTGAGTGGTTCGGCTTCTTCGCGCGGCGCGGCCTCGCGCCGCTCGGGCCGGACGGCGAGCGCTACGTTCACGCCGAACGGTCGCGACACGTCATCTTCCGTCGTCGGGCGGCGCAGCGCCGGCGCGAGCCACCACGGACGAACTCGGGAGTTGCGCTCCGCCGAGCGCGCCCAGGTCCACACCGGGAGGCCCTACACGCGCTCGGCGTCGACGGGGGAGTCATGGGGCGGCGGCTCCCCGGTCGGATGCCGGCGCCTCCGTCACAGGGCGATGATGACGGTCTTGCTCTGGGTGTAGGCGTCGAGCACCTCGAGGCCGCCTTCGCGGCCGATGCCGGACTGCTTGTACCCGCCGAACGGCAGTGCCTTGTTGCCCTGCTCGGCCCAGGTGTTGACCCACACGGTGCCGGCCTGGATGCCCGCGGCCATGCGGTGCGCCGTGGTGAGGTCCGTCGTGAACACCGAGGCGGCCAGCCCTCCCGGCCGAACGCCTCCAGGGTGCCGGGGGTGACGACAACGCGCCCCAAGGGAAACCTCACCTGAGCGGCCTCGCGGCATCGAGGTCGGCTGCGGTGATGCGGCCCCACCGCTTGAGCGCCAGCAGCGAGAATCAGTCAGATCCGTAGCGCCCCAGCGTGGCGAGGCCGCCGCGCCGGCCCCACCCCTGCCAGTCCGAGGCGTGGAGCAGGCGGTGTTGCTCCATCTCGAGCACGACCGTCGAGGACTGGACCAGCTCCTCGAGCTCGTCCCTGGGGATCTCGACCGGCACCCTCCAGCGGGTCGCCTCCCACTCCAGCCACGCCTCGATGCCCTCCCCGTCCAGCGCAGCACCGTTGGCCCTCTCGTGCAGCCTCAGCAGGCAGCGCGGGGCCGGGTGGGGGGCCTCCGCGTTCTGGGCAGCCACCTCAAGGCCGCCCGTTCCTCGGGTCCAGACGCTCGGGGAAGACGTTCGCCCAGATCTCTAGGTCCGTGAGGATCCGCGCGAAACAGGATGAAGACCGACGGACCTCAACAGGTCATGGTCACCGACACCCTCGAGGGCGAGAACGTCCTGCCGGATTGGCAGCCTCTCCAACCGCGACGCTAGTACCATGGAGGGCCGCGATCACCCTAGTGCCCGGTCTTTACCGAAAGACCGCTACTCGAGCGTGGAGAACCCGGCCCGCGGGGATCAGTCCTCCGGTCCGCGCACCGTCTGCCCCTGATGCGCGACGGCCATGCGCGAGAGGTCGTGG
>CADCTL010000017.1 GCA_902805625.1 uncultured Acetobacteraceae bacterium | reverse complement strand
AAAAGCCCACCAGCGGGATGGAGCCCAGGGCGTCGCCGATGGTGAGCTGGATGTTCTGCTGCACGAAGGGCACCAGCACGAACAGGCCCCACATGCCGTAGATGATGGAGGGGATGGCGGCCAGCAGTTCGATCGCCGTGGCGATGGGCTGGCGCAGCCACTCCGGCGCCAGTTCGGTGAGGAAGAAGGCGATGCCGAAGGCGACCGGGACGGCCAGCAGGATGGCGAGGACGGCGCTGATGATCGTGCCCAGCACGGGCACCAGGGCGCCGTAGGACTCCCGCCCCTCCACCGGGTTCCAGTCCGCGCTCCACAGGAAGCCGGCGCCGAACTCCCGGAAGGCCGGCAGGCCGCCGATGAACAGGGTGACGATGATGGCGCCGAGCAGCAGCAGCACGAACAGCCCGGCGCCGCGGCACAGCGATTCGAAGACGCGGTCGCCCATGCTGGCGCCGCCGCGCCGCCCGGGGCGGCCGGTCATCGGGAGCGGGGAAGTGACGGCTTGCTGCAATGCGGTTCGTCCCGGTGGGCGTCAGGGCGGAAACCGGGGACGCGCCCCGGTCTCCGGTCAGCGATGAGCCGTCAGGCGCTCCACACCTGCTGGCCGCCGGGCGCCTTGACGCCGCTCCAAGCGGCGCGGACAGCGGTGTGGACCGGATCGGGCAGGGGGATGTATTCGAGCCGCCGCGCGGCATCCCCGCCGTTCTTGAACGCCCAGTCGAAGAACTTCATCGTGTTGCGGCTGGCCTCCACCTTGTCCGCCGCCGGATTGGTCGGCAGCAGGATGAAGGTGGGCGAGACGATCGGCCACACGGCCGCGCCGTTCAGGTCCACGAGGTCGGCGGCGAAGTTCGGCGTGTTCCAGTCCGCGGTGTTGGCCGCCGCCATGAAGGCCGGCATGTCGGGCTTCACGAAGGCGCCCGACTTGTTGCGAAGCTGCGTCGTCACCAGGCGGTTGACGGTGGCGTAGGCGTTCTCGGTGTAGCCGATGGCGCCCGGCGTGTTGCGGACGGTGTTGGCCACGCCCTCGTTGCCGCGGGCGCCCTGGCCGCCCGGCCACTGCACGGAGGTCGCGGCGCCGGGCCCGTTCTTCCAAACGTCGGACACGCGGGACAGGTAGGTGGTGAACACGAAGGTCGTGCCGGACGCGTCGGCGCGGTAGACGGGCGCGACGGGGACGTTCGGCAGGCGCACCTCGCGGTTCAGCTCGGCCACCTTGGGGTCGTTCCAGCGGGCGATGCGGCCGTTGAACAGTTCCACCAGAACCTCGGGCGTGAGACGGAGCTGATTGTCCTGCACGCCGGGCAGGTTCACGATCAGCACCACCGAGCCCATCACGGTGGGGAACTGCAACAAGTTCCCTTGCCGCAACTGGTCCGCGGAGAGGGGCGCGTCGGACGCGCCGAAATCCACCGTGCGGTTGGTGATCTGGTTGATGCCGCCGCCGGAGCCGATGGACTGGTAGTTCAACTGGACGCCCGCGGCCTCGCGCGCCGCCTGGCCCCAGCGTTCGTAGACCGGCCGCGGGAAGCTGGCGCCGGCGCCGGTGATCTGCGCTTGTTGGGCGGACGCGATGCGGGGCGCGAGCGAGGGGGCCGCCGTGGCCGCCGAAGCGGCCAGCAAGAAGGTGCGTCGTTGCACGGGTCTCTCCGTTGTCCGCCGGTCCTTGGGGATGAGACCTTGGGGCGGTTGGCGCCTTAAGTAGACGGGCGGAGAGGCGGATTCTTTTCAGATCGATGAAGCTTATATGACAGTCCGTCCGGATGACCTTCGCCGGTCATCCGTGCATCAGGCGGCCCGCGTTCGGCGACGCCGGCGATGGCCGCCAGCCTGCAAGCCTGGCAGGCGCGCCGGCACCGGGGGAGAGCCACCCCGGTGCCCCGCGCAACCGCTCAGGTTTCCCAGATCGGGCGCCCGCTGGGGTCCTTCGCGCGGCGCCAGACCGTCTCGACCGCCGGGATCGCAGTTTTCGGGATGCCTTCGTAACCGAGCTCATGCGCCGAGGCGTAGCCGTGGTCGAACGCCCAGTCGAAGAACTTGAAGGTGTTGCGTGCGGCTTCGACCTTCTCCGCCGTCGGGTTCTCCGGGACCAGCGCGAAGTTGGCGCCCAGGATCGGCCAAGCCCCGGCGACCGCCTCATCCACCAAGTCCACGTTGAAGCCCGGCGTGCTCCAGTCCTCGGCCTCGGCCGCCTTGGCAAAGGAGGCGTGGTCGGCCTTCACGAACTCGCCGGCGCGGTTCTTCAAGAGCACCGCGGTGAAACCGTTCGCCTTGACGGTGGTGACGCCGCCGTAGCCGATCGCGCCGGGCGTGCCCTTCACCTTGGCCGCCAAGGCGTCCAGCCCCTCGACCCCGGCGCCCTTGCCCTGCGGCCATTGCACGGTCGTCCCGGCTCGCGGACCTGCGGCCCACGCCTCCGAGACCCGGCTCAGGTAGGTGGTGAAGAGCATGTTGGCGCCTGACGCTTCCAAGCGGTGGACCGGCACGATGGCGGTCGCAGGCAGCTTCACCCCGTCGTTCTGCGCCTTGATTTTGGCGTCGTCCCACTTGGCGATCTTGCCGAGGAAGATGTCGGCCAGAAGCTCTCCCGTCAGGCGGAGCTGCCCTTCGGCGACGCCGGGCAGGTTCACAAACGGCACCACCGGCGTGAGCACGGTCGGGAACTGGATGAGCTGGTGCTCGCGCAGGAAGGCGGGGCGGCGCGGGTAGTCCACGCTGGCGAAGTCGATCGCGCGGTTCTTGAGCTGGTCGAGGGCGGCGGCGGCGCCGTTCTGCTCGTAGGAGACCTTCACGTTGGTGCCGGAAGCGGCCAGCTCGATCCACTTCTGGTAGACCGCCCGCGGCAGCGCGGACCCCGCGCCGGCCACGCCGCCGGCCTGCGCCCGCGCAAGACGACTACCGATGAACGGGAAAGCGGCAGTCGCGACCGTGGCCAGCAGCAAGGAACGTCTCTGCACGCGGTGTTCTCCTTGGATGCGGGTCCGGGCAGGTTTTGCGCGGACGTGCTTCGCTCAAATGATCACGAAGGATAGTTCATTTGCGATAACGTGCTTCTACGTACATCAACCTGTAGACAATGTTGCCAGTGCGAAGTTGGTTTGGTGCGCTCTGGCCGGAACCACGGCCGCGCCCGGTTGCCTGGTCGATCGAGCAATGACGGTCGCTTGGCCGGATGCTCGCTGGCGGCTCTCACGGAGGTGCGGCAACGCCGGAGGCGCGGGCGCCCGTCTGGGCCGTCCCGCGCCTTTCCTCGGTCAGGGTGAGGCGTGCTGAAGTCCCTCGCGCGTTTCGCGGCGCGAAGGAGGTTCGGAGAGCGCCGAGATCAAACGCCCCAAATCGGACGCCCGCTGGGGTCCTTGATGTTCACCCAAGACTCGTGGACGGCTTTGTTGAGGGCGTCCGGCAGCGAGGCGTTGCCCATGCGGCGGACGATGTCGTCGCCTTTGTTGAAGGCCCAGTCGAAGAACTTCATCGTGTTGCGGAGGCTCTCGACCTTCTCCGCCGGCGGGTTTGTGCATAGGAGGGTGTAGCAAGGCCCAATGACCGGCCACACGTTCGCGCCGTCCAGGTCGATCATGTCCACGATGAAGCCGGCCCTGGACCAGTCCGTCGCGTCCATGGCGGCGTAGAAGTTGGGCCGCTCGGGCTTCACGAAGTTGCCGGAGTGGTTGCGGAGCTGCGTCGTGGTGAGGTTCTTGGGGGCGGCGTAGGCGTTCTTGACGTAGCCGATGGCGCCCGGCGTGGCCTTCACCGCGTCGGCGACGCCGGCGTTCAGGACCGCGCCCTTGCCCACGGGCCACTGCACCACATTGCCGGCCTTTGGGCCGTTGCGCCACGCTTCGGACGCGCGTGACAGGTAGGTGGTGGTCATCAGGGTCGTGCCGGTGCTGTCGCTGCGGTAGATCGGCGCCACCGGCAGGTCAGGCAGGGCCAGGCCGGGGTTGTGCTCCTTGAGCTTGGGGTCGTTCCACTTGGTGATCTTGCCCATGTAGAGGTCGGCGATGCAGTCGCCGGTCAACCGGAGCTGGTCCTTCGCCACGCCGGGCAGGTTCACGATGAACACGACCGGACCCACCATGGACGGGAACTGCATCAGACCCTTCTCCCGGAGCCGGCCGAGCGAGGTCGGCGCGACCGTGGCCGCGAAATCCACCACGCGGTCTGCGACCTTCGAGAGCCCTTCGGAGGAGCTGGTCCCTTCATAGGCCATCTTGATGCCGGTCGGGCCGACGCCGGCTTCGCTCCACGCTTCGAAGACTTGCCGCGGGAAGGTGGCGCCGCAGCCCTTGATCTGCGCCTGCTGGGCGAAGGCCGAACGTCCGGTGAGGAGGTGGGCGCCGGCGATGGCGCTGGAAGCGGCTAGGAAGGAACGCCTGTACATGCGGAACTCTCCATCGGCGGCCGGCGGGAGGCGCCCTGCGACCGGCGATAACGTTGCGAAGGCGAGTACATTTACGCATCCGCGAGGCGTGATTGCCAGACCCTTTTCGTCTAAAAAGCGTCATGTCTAGCTGCTATTTCTACTTGAAAGTTTCGGTGACTTCGCTCAGGGCGACCACCCAGGCCGCCGCTTGGCGCGAAAGGCGTCGAGGCCCTCCTTCCCCTCGGCCGACGCGCGCTGCATCCAGCTCTCGTGCGCCAGCAGGGCCATCTGCCGCGCGTCCAGCTTGAGGCCGGCGGCGCCGAGGAAGCTGTCCTTGGTCACGGCGCAAGCGCCGGGCGCGGACAGCAGCGTTTCGCCCACGACATCGGACAAGCGCTGCTCGATCCGGTCTTCCGGGACGACCTCATGCACCAACCCGATCCGCAGCGCCTCGTCCGCGCCGAACCGTTCGCCGGTGAGGGCGTACCGCCGGGTGTGGCGCAGGCCCATGGCGTGGACCATGTGGGTGGAAATCGGGGTGGGGGCCACGCCCACGCGCACCTCCGTCAACCCGAACAGCGCCCGCGGCGTCGCCAGCGCGACGTCCACGCAGCACACCAAGCCGCAGCCGCCGCCGAAGCAGGCGCCGTGCACCACGGCCAAGGTCGGGCGGTGGAACTCGTTCAGTTCCTGCATGGCGGTGGTGGTGGCGAGCGAGGCCTGGAACGCCCGCTCCGGCGGGTACTCCGCTGCCCGCGCCAGCCAGTCGAGGTCGGCCCCCGCCTGGAAGTGCTTGCCCGCGCCGCGGATCACCAGGGCTCGCACCGACGGGTCCGCGCGCAACCGCCGTAGCCCGTCGATCAGGGCGTGCAGCAGCGCTTCGTCGTAGGCGTTGCCGCGCTCCGGCCGGTTGAGGGTGGCCGTCGCCACGCCGCGGGCGTCGATGTCGAGCAGCACAGGCGAGTCCGTCATGCGTCAACTCCGTTGGGGGATGAAACGGCCCGCATCCTCGCCCCGGCCGGCTCGGGTTGACAGGGGGAGGAGGGGGCGGAACGCTCCGACGCCTCCACGGCAGGGACGTCGCCATGCCCCCGACCCGACCCGGTCCTGCGGCGACGTTCGGGCTGCGCCGTCGCGTCCTGCCCGCCGCCCTCGCCGCGTCGCTTTCCGCGCCCCGGGCGGCGTCCGCGCGGGACGAGGTGGACCTGCTGTTGGCGCTGGCGGTGGACGCGTCCGGTTCCATCGACGCGGAGGAGTTCCGGCTGCAACGCGAGGGCTACGCCGAGGCGCTTTCCCACCCGGCCGTGCTCGCGGCCATCGCCAGCAAGCCGCACGGCGCGGTCGCCGTGGCGATGGTGGAGTGGGGTTCGCCGGTCGGCGCCGCCACGGTGCTGGATTGGACGCGGCTGTCGGACGCCGCCTCCGCCCGGACCCTGGCAGCGGCCGTGATGGCGGCGCCGCGCAGCCGGCAGGGCTGGAACGCGATCGGCGACGCCCTGGACCATTGCGCCCTCCTGATCCACGCCGCGCCGTTCCAAGCACGGGAACGGGTCATCGACCTTTCGGGCGACGGCCCCGATCTGCGGTCGTTGCGGCCCGCCCCCGCCGCGCGGGACGACGCGGTGGCGGCCGGCGTCACCATCAACGCGCTCGCGGTGGCCGCCGCCGGCCAAGTGACCCGCTTCGGCGAACCGTTGGCCGAGACCTATCGCCGAGAGGTGATCGGCGGACCGGGCGCCTTCGTGGTGACGGCGGAGGACCGGCGCGACATCGCCCGTGCGCTCCGCGCCAAGCTCGTGCGGGAGATCGCCTGAACCTTCCTTAACCCGGGCGGGGCCGAACCGCGGGGTCGCTGCGGCGCTCTTTCTCGGAACGATGCGGCTGGTTCTCACGCCGTTGGGAGGGTGCGATGGCGGCGCGTCGGTCGAAGCGCTGGCTGGTCTGGCTGGGGGTGCCGCTGCTGCTGGTGGCGCTGCTGGCCTCGGTCTGGTCCTGGGATTGGTTCATCCCCCTCGTGGAAGCGAGGGCGAGCGCGGCGGCCGGGCGCCCGGTCCACATCGAACACCTGAACGTCAAGCTGGGCCGCGTTTCCACCGTGACCGCGGAAGGCGTGCGCGTCGGCAACCCGGACGGCTTCCCGGACGACCCGCCCTTCGCGGAGGTGGCGCGCGCCACCGCGCGGGTGGATGTCGGCGCCTTCCTGCGCTCGCGCGAGGTGGTGGTGCCTGAGATCGAGCTGGACCGGCCTGTGGTCAACGTGATCGGCAAAGGAGGTGGCGACCGCAATTATGCCTTCGAGTTCACCCCGCCGGCCGGCGAGACGAACGCGCCTGAGGATGCGCGGGCGCCGCGCATCGGGGGGCTCCGCATCAACGGGGGCAAGGCGAAGGTTTCCATCGCTTGGCTGCGCGCGGATTTCGAGGTCGACGTGAAGACGGAGGACCGGGAAGGGCAGGAGCCAGCCTTGGTGGCCGAGGCGCGCGGCACCTACGCCGGCCAGCGGATCGAGGCGCAGTTCACGGGCGGCTCCGTCCTCGACCTGCGCGACGCGTCCGAACCCTGGCCGGTGGACCTGCGCCTCCGCAACGGCGACACCACGCTTTCCCTGAAGGGCACGGTGCGGGAGCCGACCAAGCTGCGCGGGGCCGACCTCCGCGTCGAGTTGGCCGGCCAAGACATGGCGGATCTGGTGCCGCTCACCGGCGTGCCCTTCCCGAAGACGCCGCCGTTCCGCGTGGAAGGCAAGGCGGACTACGCGGAGGGCCGGGTGCGGCTGCTGGACGCGAATGGGCGGGTCGGGCGTAGCGACATCGGGGGCGACCTCACCGTCTCCACCGCCGGCAGCCGGCCGGATGTCACCGCCGACCTGCGCTCGCGCAGCGTGGACCTCGCCGACCTCGGCGGCTTGATCGGGAGCCAACCGGGGCGCGCCAGCACGCCGGGGCAGACGCCGCAGCAACGCGCCGCCATGGCGCGCGCGGAGGCGAGCCCGAGGCTGCTGCCCACCACGCCGGTCAACATGCCGCGCCTGACCGCCGCGAACGTGCACGTCAAATATCGGGCGGACCGCATCCAAGGGCAGGGCATGCCCTTCGACAGCCTGAACGCCGAAGCCGACATCGTGGACGGCGTCGTGACCTTGCACCCGGTGTCCCTCGGCATCGGGCAGGGGCGGCTCGTGGCGAACGGGACGCTGACGCCGCAGGAGGGCGGCGGTCTGCGCGCGAAGATCGACATAGAAGTGCGGCGCGCCGACCTGTCGCGCCTGCTCGGCGCCGCGGGCGCGGGCGGCGCCGGCACCCTGGGCGGGGTCGCCAGGGTGGAAGGGACCGGCAAGTCGGTGTCGGAGATCCTCGCGCGCGGCAACGGCGAGGCCACGTTCGTGACGGTGGGCGGCAACGTCAGCTCGTTCCTCGTGGACTTGTCGGGCCTGCACTTCGGCAACGCCCTGCTGTCCGCGCTCGGCGTGCCGGCGCGGGCGAAGATCGAATGCATGATCGCGGACTTCGCCCTGCAACGCGGCACGCTGCGGAGCCGCACCGTGCTGCTCGACACGGACGCGCACGTGGTGAGTGGCGGCGGCGCGCTCGAATTCGGGCGCGAGCAGCTCGACCTCCGGTTCAGGACGGACACCAAGCGGCCGACCGTCGCGTCCTTGCCGACGCCCATCCGCATCGAAGGCACCTTGAAAGACCCGTCCATCCAGCCGGAACTCGCGGAAGCCGCGGCGCGGGCGGGCGCGGCCGTGGGTCTCGGCGTGCTGTTCCCGCCGCTGGCCCTCCTGCCGACGATCCAACTCGGCGTGGGCGAGAACAGCCAGTGCGAGGCGCTGCAAGGCGCGGGCGAGCGACGGCGGCAGCAACCCCAACAGCGGCAGCAGGCGCCGGAGGGTGGCGGGCGTCGCTAAGGCGACACGCTCAAGGCCTTTGATGCCGGGACGGCGTGGCGACGGCCGCTCGTAGAGACATACGCGCGACTGGCGCGCGCGCCGTGAATCGCTGGCATCGCCGCGATCATTCGATGTGTCTTGCAAGCTTGTGCGACAAACCGCACCGCTTGGGGACGTCGGCCCCAATTTTTCGGCCTCGTCGCCCATTCCAACGCGCGACACCACTGCAAATTCTCGAAGGGGCGCCACGTGCTCCAGGCCTGAGTTTCCGCCCTTCCGGTGCGAACCAGAGCCATTCGAGGACAAAGAATGCCTTTCAGCTTTGCGAGCATCTTCGGCGGGTTCTCGGCCGCGCCTCCGACCAACGTCGTCGTCGCGTCCGCAGCGGTGGCGACCGGGACGGAACAGGGAGAGGTCATCATCGACGCCGGCGCTCCGTTGGTGTTCGCCGGCGGCGGCGACGACCTGTACTTTGGCGGCGGCACCAATGCGTTGGTTGACGGCGGACCCGGCGACGACAGACTCTTCGGCGGCGACGGGGCGGACACCCTCATCGGCGCGGCGGGGGACGACGGGCTCTCCGGCGGCGGCGGCGCCGACATATTCGTGCTGGCGCCGGGCCCGGGCGGCACCGCGGTCAACGCCGGCGACGACCAGATCTTCGACTTCGCCGTCGGCGAAGACAAAGTCGATCTAGGCGGCCGCGGCCTGAGCTTCGCGGACCTGGACACCGAGACGAGCTACTTGGAGCTTCCGGGCGGTTTCCGCGTCGCCAGCGGCACCCTCGTGACCTTCGACGGCGGCTCCGTCGAGTTCGTGGGCGTCGCGGCCCAGTCGATCACCGCCGACGTGTTCTTCGGGCTCACCGGCTAAAATAGCCCGGTATGCCGGCGGGGAGTGCGGACCGCGGGCTGACGCCCCGCGGTACCCGCCCCTTCGGCACCGAAGATGAGGAGCGGTCGCGCGTCGCGGCCCGCTCGGCGGAGTTGCCCGGGGATGCCGGGCAGCGCCGCGACGATCCTCGCTGGACCGCTTGCCGCCCCGGCTGCCTGCCCGGACGCCCCTTGGGCGCGACGCCCTATCGGCGGGTGGGCCGGGCGTGCAGGATGAGGGCTCCAGCCAGGAGGCCCCCACATGGAACCGGAGATCGTCCCGCCCACGGTGGACGCTATCAAGCGCTGGAGCGGCGTGGAGCCGCCCAACGCCACGGCGCGCCACGGCTTGGCCGACATGGCCAACCTCCTCGACGAAATCGAGCGGGTGCGGGCCGGCCTCGCCTTCGAGGACGAGCCGAGCGGCTTCGACGCGGCGTTGCGCGACCTGAAGGAGCCTGGGTGATGGACGCGCCGCCCACCTCATCGCTCGCTGAACTGTCCATGACCGAGATGGCCGACGCCTTCCGCCGCGGCGAGATTCGAGCCGAGGCGCTGGTCGGCGCCTGCCTGTCGCGCATCGAGCTGCACGACGGGGCGGTGAACGCGGTGATCCGCCTCGACCACGACGCGGCGCTCGAGGCCGCTGCGGCGGCCGACAAGGCGCGCGCGGCGGGCGGGCCGGAGCCGGGGCCGCTCTCCGGGGTGCCGATGATGCACAAGGACATGTACTACCGCGAAGGCCGCGTCAGCACCTGCGGCTCGCGCATCCGCCGCGACTTCGTGCCCAAGAACACCGCGACCGTGCTGCGGCGCCTGGACGCGGCCGGCGCGATCGACATGGGCACGCTCAACATGGCGGAGTTCGCCCAGAACCCGACCGGCCACAACGCGCATTTCGGCCACTGCCACAACCCTTGGGCGGCGGAGTACTGCACGGGCGGCTCCTCCTCCGGCTCGGGCGCCGGCGTCGCCGCGCGCTTCTTCGCCGCGGCGCTCGGCAGCGACACCGGTGGCTCCATCCGCTTGCCGGCCTCGATCTGCGGCGTGACCGGGCTGAAGGCGACGCAGACGCGCGTGTCCCGCTCCGGCGTGATGCCGCTCTCCTTCTCCGCCGACAACGTCGGGCCGCTGGTCCGCACGGCGCGCGACGCCGCCCGCTTCCTCCACGTGACGGCGGGCCACGACCCCGCGGACCCGACCAGCGCGCGGGAGCCGGTGCCGGACTACGAGGCGGCGCTGGACGGCGACCTGCGCGGCACGCGGATCGCGGTGTGCGAGACTTGGTTCCTCGAAGGCGCCGACGCGCCGGTGGTGTCCGCCTTCGAAGCCGCGCTCGATGCGCTGCGGTACAGGGGTGCGGTAGTGACGCGCGTGTCCGCGCCGGCGCTGGCCGCTGTGAACGCCTACGGCGCGATCCTGAGCCGCGTGGAAGGCGCCGCCATCCACGCCAACTGGATGCGGGAGCGTCCGGGCGACTACGCGACGCATCTCAGCGCCCGGCTCTACGGCGGCTATGCCATTCCCGGCCACCTCTACGTCGAGGCGCTGTCCCGGCGCGGCCCGCTGCTGCGGCAGTTCGTGGCGGAGGCGCTGACCGGCCACGACCTGGTCGCGACGCCCACCTTGCGCGCCCGCGTGCCCACCCTGGCGGAAACCGACGTGGACGCCGACCCGGCGAACTGGGCGCGGTTCATGGCCGTCTCGGCGAACACCCGGCCGTTCAACTACCTCGGCCTGCCGACCGTCAGCGTCCCTTGCGGCTTCGACGACCGCGGTCTGCCGGTGGGATTGCAACTCGCGGGCCGCCCCTTCGCCGAAGCGCGGGTGCTGCGCGCCGCCGACGCCTTCCAGCGCGACACCGACTGGCACCGGCGGGTGCCGCCGCTTTAGCCGCGCAGCGCCTTGATCTGCGCCGGGTAGCTTTCCGGATCGACGAGAACGTCGATCAGCGCCGGGCCGGGCGCCGCGAGCGCGCGGTCCAACGCCGCCGCGTACTCCTCCTCGGTGGCCGCGCGCAGCGCCAAACCGCCGAAGGCGCGCATCGCCGCCGTGAAATCCGCCCTCGGCCAGCCGAGCGCGCCGTCGGGGAGGGCGCGCGCGTCGCGCTTGATGTCGATGAGCGAGAGGCTGGCGTCGTTGAACACGACGACCACGAGCTTCGCCCCGAGCGCCGCCGCCGTCGCCAACTCGCCCAGCGCCATCAGGAGCCCGCCGTCGCCGGTGAAGGCCAGCGCCCCGCGGTCGGGGTCGTGCAGCGCGGCGGCGATCCCGGCCGGCAGCGCGAAGCCCATGGTGGAGAGGCCGTTCGAGATGAGCAGGTCGCCCGGCCGAGACGCCTGCCAGAAACTGGTGGCAGGGAACATGTGCGCGCCGGCGTCCACCGAAACGCGCGGGTCCGCGCCGACCCGGCGGCACCCGGCCTGCGCCCCTTCCACAACCGCCTGCGGCGAAAGACCGCGATTGGCGCCAGCAGGTTCGATCGCAAGCCGCGCGAGCCAAGCTCGGCGGCGGTCCTCGATCTCCCGTGCGGTCCAGGCGCCCGGCCGCGCGCCTTCCGCGAGCGAAGCGAGCGCCGGTTCGAGCGGGCCGTGGAGCGCCGCCCCCGGAGTGGTGTAGTGCGCCGTGCGTGGTGCCGTGCCGATCTCCACGACGGGCGCGGCATAGCGCCAGGGCTGGGGGATGAACTCGACCGGGTCGGCCCCGGCCAACAGGATGAGGTCCGCGTCCGCGAGCACCGGCGCTTCCGCGACGCCGCCGGTGAAGACGCCCGCGAAAAGCGGGTGCGCGTCCGGCACCACGCCCTTGGCCTTGTAGGTCACGAGACCGGGGCAGCCGAGGGCTTCGAGCAAGCGGCGCAGCGCGACGCAAGCGTCCGGAGACGTGGCCTCCAGCCCGGCCACCAACACCGGGCGTTTCGCGCCGGCGAGGAGCTTCCTCGCTGTCGCCACTGCGGCGGCGTCGGGGCCGCCGGACGCGGCTGCCACGCCCGGGGGCGGAGGCAACGCGCCAGGTGCGCGCGCCGCGGCGCCGGACAGCTCCAGCAGCACCGGCCCGCGCGGCGCTGACAAGGCGGCCGCGAGCAGCGCGGCGGTCATCGGCCCGGCGGCGGTGCCCGGCTCCACCGCTTTGGCGGACGCCTTGGTCACGGGCGCCAGCATGGCCGCGTGGTCGAACCATTGATGGTTGGCGAAGGCGCGCTCCGCCCCGGTGAAGCCGTCCGCCACCAGCAGCACCGGCGCCCGGTCGAGCGAGGCGTGCGCCACGCCGTTCGCGGCGTTGGCAACGCCGGGGCCGCGCGTCACCAGCGCGGCGCTCGGCCGGCCGGACAGCTCGGCGGTGGCGGAGGCCATGATGACCGCCGCCGTCTCGTGCCGCGCCAGCACGAAGGGGAGGCCGCGGCGGTGGGCGGCGGCGATGAGGTCGAGGCTGGACCCGCCGCCGGGCACGCCGAAGAGGCGCTCGACGCCCGCGTCCACGAGCGCCGCGGCGACCGCGTCCGCGGCGTTCGCATTCGGTGGCGGAGTCATGCCGGGCTCCCTGCTGCATCTGGCGGCGGAAGCATAGGCGCGGTGTCAGCCTCGCCCAAGGCGGACGGCGCGGCGGGACTGGCGGAGCGCGGCCGGACGCGCAACCATGCCTGCTCGGCGAGCCGGCGGAGGCCGCCTGCCCGATGGAGGGACCATGCGGCGTCGAGCCTTCCTGACCGCGGGCGCGGCGGTCGCCGCGGCGCGCCCCGCCGCGGCGCAACCCTGGCCGGCGCGGCCGATCCGCGTCGTCGTGCCGTTCGGACTCGGCGGCTCGGCCGACGTCGCCGCGCGCTTCCTGGCGGAGCCCTTGTCGGCGGCGCTGGGCGTGCCGATCGTGGTGGAGAACCGGCCCGGCGGGGGCGCTGTGATCGGCACGGAGGCCGTGGCGAAGGCGGCGCCCGACGGCCACACGCTGCTGATGATGTCGAACACCCACACCGCGAACGAGACGCTGATCCCGAACCGGCCCTACGCGCTGCTGCGGGACCTGGCGCCGGTGGCGGCGGTGAACGTCGCCTACCACGTGCTGGCGGTGCATCCCGGCCTGCCGGCGGCGACCGTGCCGGAGCTGATCGCCCATGTGAGGGCCAATCCGGGGCGGGTGGACTTCGCCTCCTCCGGCCCCGGCACCCCCTACCACATCGCCGGCGAGGTCTTTTCCGCCATGGCCGGCATCCGCATGAACCACATCCCTTTCAGGGGCAGCAACGAGGCGCGCACGGCGCTGATCGCGGGCCAGGTGCCGGTGATGTTCGACGCCATCCCCACCATGCGCGAGCAGATCGCGGGCGGGCGCGTGCGCGGCCTCGCCACCACAGGGCCGGAGCGTTCCGTCCTGTTGCCGGAATTGCCGAGCCTGATGGAGGTGGTGCCGGGCTTCGAAGCTTCCATCTGGCTCGGCCTGATGGCGCCGGCGGGCCTGCCGGAGCCGATCGCGGCGCGGCTCAACGCGGAGGTCAACCGCATCCTGCGGCTGCCGGAAACGCGGGCCGCGCAGGCGCGCGCGGGCGCGCTGCCCATGCCGATGGCGGTGGCCGCTTTCGGGGAGTTCCTGGCGCGCGACATCGAGCGCCAGCGCGATTGGATACGGCTGGCGCGCATCGAGGTGCAGTGAAGGGCGCGGCGCGATGCTGGAGTTCACCCTGAACGGCGCCGCCGTTTCGTTGGACGTGCCCGGCGAGGTGCCCGGAGACGCTTCCCTCCTGCACGTCTTGCGCGGGCCGTTCGGGCTCTCCGGTCCGCGCTTCGGCTGCGGCGCGGAGCAGTGCGGGTGCTGCATGGTGCTGGTGGACGGCGAACCCGCGTGTTCCTGCACGCTCGCGGCCTCCGCCGTCCGCGGCCGCGCGGTGGTGACGGTGGAAGGGCTCGGCACCGCCGCCGCCCCGCACCCTTTGCAGGCCGCCTTCCTCGCCGAGCAGGCGGGCCAGTGCGGGTGGTGCTTGCCCGGCATCCTGGTCTCGGCCGCGGCGCTGCTGGCGGCGGACCCCGACCCGGACGACGGCGCGATCCGCCGCGCGCTCGACCCGCACCTCTGCCGGTGCGGCAGCCACAACCGGATCCTGCGCGCGGTGAAGCGCGCCGCGCGTGCCATGCGGGACGGAAGCGCCGCATGAGCCACCACGGTTTCGGCGCCGCGCTGCCCGTGGACGACGGGCGGCCCCACCTGCCGGGGAGCCTGCACGGCAACCGGCGCTTGTCGCAGTGGCTGGCCATCCACCCGGGAGGGCGCGTCACGGTCACGCCGGGCAAGGTGGAACTGGGGCAGGGGATACTCACCGCGCTCGCCCAGATCGCGGCGGAGGAGCTGGACGTGGCGCTGGAGCGCATCCACTTGCGGCCGGCCGCGACGCCCGACAGCCCCGACGAAGGAGTGACCTCCGGCAGCCTTTCCGTGCAGCACTCGGGCGGCGCGCTGCGCCACGCCTGCGCCGACGCGCGCCGGATCTTCCTCTCCGTCTGCGCGCAGCGGAGCGGCGTGCCGTTGGAGGCGATCCGCGTCGAGGACGGCCGCTTCCTCGGTCCGGAGGGGGAAGTCGGTTCCTACTGGTCGCTCGCGGGCGCCGCCTTGCTGGAAACGGAGGCCTCGCCCGAAGCGGTGCCGAAGCCCCATGGTGCGCGGAGCGTCGCGGGCCGGTCGGTGCCGCGCCTCGACCTCCCGGACAAGGTGTTCGGCGCGGCCCGCTTCGTCCACGACCTGCGCCCGCCGGGGATGCTGCACGCCCGCGTTGTGCGGCCGCCCGCGCGGCGGGCGCGGCTCGTGGCCCTGCGCGAGGGCGCGCCGCTGCCCGGCGGGGCGCGCGCCGTCCGCGACGGCGACTTCCTCGCCGTGCTCGCGAAGACGGAATGGGACGCGGAAGCGGCCGCCGCACGCCTCGCCGCGCGCGCCGAGTGGGCGGCGGAGGACAGCCTGCCGGAGCAGGCGGGGCTGGAAGCGTGGCTCGACGACGCGGCGGAGCGGGGCGAGCGCAGCACGGTGGAGGAGCGGGGCGAGGCGCCGGACGGCGCGGCGCGGCGCGTCGTGCGGCGTTTCGTGCGGCCCTTCCTCGCCCACGCCTCGGTCGGCACCTGCTGCGCCGTGGCGCAATGGCGCGAAAACGCAGTGGAGGTTTGGGCGCACAGCCAGGGGCCGTACAACCTCCGCGCCGACATCGCCAAGGCGCTGCGCTGCGCGCCGGAGCTGGTCGTGGTGCGGCACGCCGAGGGCGCCGGCTGCTACGGCCACAACGGCGCCGACGACGTGGCGCTGGAGGCCGTGCTGGTCGCCCGCGCGGCGGAGGGGAGGCCGGTGCGCCTGCTCTGGAGCCGCGCGGAGGAGCTGGGCTGGGCGCCGCTTTCGCCGGCGATGCTCGTGGACGTCGAGGCGGCGGTGGACGCGCGCGGCGACCTGCTGGGCTGGCGCAGCCACGTGGTGAGCAACGGCCACTCCTCGCGCCCCGGCCGCGCGCCGGAGCCGGCGCTGCTCGCGGCCTCCATGCTCGCGGAGCCCTTCGCGGCGCTGCCCGCCATCAACCCGCCGATGGCCGCGGGCGGCGGGGCGCCGCGCAACGCGGTGCCGATCTACCGCTTCCCTTCGCTCCGCGTGGAGACCACGCGGCTGCTCGACATGCCGATACGCGCCTCCGCGCTGCGCGGCCTCGGCGCCACGCTCAACGTCTGGGCGATCGAGAGCGTGATGGACGAGCTCGCCGGAATGGCCGGCGCCGATCCGCTCGACTACCGGCTGCGCCACCTCGACGACCCGCGCGCCGCGGAGGTGCTGCGGAGGGCGGCCGCGATAGCCGGCTGGACCGAGCGGGCGCCGCGCGAGGGCATCGGCTTCGGCCTCGGCATGGCGCGGTACAAAAACACGGGCGCCTACGCCGCCGTTGTGGCCGAGGTCGAGGCGGCGGAGCGCGTGCGCTGCCGGCGCCTCTGGGTGGCGGGCGACGTGGGCGAGGCGGTGAACCCGGACGGCGTGGCCAACCAGTTGGAGGGCGGCGCCGTCCACGGGGCCTCCGTCGCGTTGCTGGAGGAGGCGCGCTTCGACCGCCGCGCCGTCACCAGCGTCGCCTGGGAAGACTACCCGATACTGCGCTTTTCCGACGTGCCGGAGGTGACGGTGGACTTGGTCGCACGGCCGGACTCGCCCCCGCTCGGCGCCGGCGAGGCCTCCATGGCGCCGACCATCGCCGCCATCGCCGGCGCGATCCACGAGGCGCTGGCGGTGCGCCCGCGGCGGCTGCCTTTCACGCCGGACAATCTCGCCAAGGCGATGGAGGAAGCGCCGTGACGAGGCTCTCGCTCACCCTCGCCTGCACCGCTTCCGACCGGACGCGGCCGATCCTGGACGGGCGCGTGTCGGTTCCGGGCGTGGACTTCGTCCTGCTGCCGGGCGAGCCGGAGGACATCTTCCGCCGTGCCCTGCGCGACCGGGCCTTCGACGTTTCCGAGCTGTCGATGGGCTCGCACATCGTCACCACCGCGCGCGGGGACAGCGCTTATGCCGGCGTGCCGGTGTTCCCTTCCCGCGCCTTCCGCCACTCCGCCGTCTACGTCCGCACGGACCGCGGCATCTCCGGGCCGGCCGACCTGGCCGGCCGCACGATCGGGTTGCCCGAGTACCAACAAACCGCGGCCCTCTGGGTGCGCGGCATCCTGCGCGAGCACTACGGCGTGGACACGCGCGGCGTCGCGTGGCGCACGGGCGGTGAGCGGGTGCCGATCGCCTTGCCGGGGGGGCTGGACGTGCGGCCGCTCGGCGAGGACTTGCCGGCGGCGCTGGCGGCGGGCTGCTTGGACGCGCTGATCGCGCCACGCCCGCCGGCCGCGTTCGAGGAAGGGGGCGCGCCTGTCGGGCGGCTCTGGCCCGATTACCGCGCGGAGGAGATCGCTTGGCGCCGCGCCACCGGCTTCTTCCCCATCATGCACTGCATCGCCGTGCGGCGGGACGTGGCGGAGCGGCACCCTTGGCTGCCGGTGGAGCTGTTCCGCGCTTTCGTTCGCGCGCGGGACATGGCGCTGGCTGAACTGCGATTGGTGAACGTGCTGCGCGTTTCGATGCCCTGGGCCGCCGCGGCGTTCGAGGAGCAGGCGGCGATCATGGGCGGCGACCCTTGGCCCTACGGCTTCGCCCGCAGCCGCGACGAGATCGCGGCCATGGTACGCTTCGCCGTCACCGATGGCCTGGCCGTCGAGGCGATCCCGCCCGAAGCGCTGTTCCATCCGAGCACGCTGGCGGAGTCCGGTTGAGCTTCTTCGCGCCCGCCCGTCGCCGATCCTGACCGTTGCGGGTCCGACGAGACGGACCTCAGTTGGTGCTGTTCCCGCGACCGTCGCCGTAGGTGGGCGGCCCGGAGGCCGGCGTCACGGCGCCGCACGCCGCGGCGGCGCAGGCCAAGGCGAGCAGCAGCAGGGTGGCGCGAACAGGCGGTGGCACTCTTCGGGCGTCCCTCTTCGCCTCCATCAAGCTGGCCCGAGCCCGAGCCTCTCGTCGCGCCGCCGCAGCCAAGCCACGAGCGGCAGGGACGCGAGCACCATCCAGAGCTTCCCGACCACCTGCCCCGCGAAGTAGTCGAGGCTGCCGAAGGCCAGCAGCAGGAACACCAGGCTGTCCAGCACCAACCCCGCCACGCCGCTCAGCGCCACGGCCACGACGAGCCCGCGCCGCTGCAACGGCGTGTAGACCGCGAGGTCCACGGCCTCGCCGACCAGGAACGCGGCGGCCGAGGCGACCACCAGCGCGGGCGGCGCCAGCAGGGCGGACAGCGCGGCGCCGGCCAGCACGGCCCCGGCGGCCCAGCCGAGGCCGAGGCGGCGTTGCACCATGTCGCGCAGCACCAGCGCCAGCCCGACCATCAGCACGCCGGAGGGCGCGAGCAGGCCGGGCGCCACCGGGATCAGGCAGGGGCCGCCCGGCACGCAGACCGTGCCGACGTTGCCGATGAGCCAGTTCGCCGCGGGGATGCAAAGCCCGAACGCGAGGAGGAACAGGAGGCCCTCCGCGCGGCGGTCGGCGGACACGCTCATGGCTGTTCCTCGCCGCGATAGGAATCCCACCCGCGCCGCCGCAGGTCGCAGGCGGGGCAAGCGCCGCAGCCGAAGCCCCACGCATGGCAGTGCGCCCGGTCGCCGACGTAGCAGCTATGCGTTTCCTCGACGATGGCCTGCACGAGCGGTGTCCCGCCGATCTCTTCCGCCAACCGCCATGTCGCGGCCTTGTCCCGCCGCATCAGCGGCGTGTGGACCACGAAGCGTTGCTGCATGCCGAGGTTCAGCGCCACCTGCATGGCCTTGATCGTGTCGTCGCGGCAGTCGGGGTAGCCGGAGTAGTCCGTCTCGCACATGCCGGCGACGATGTGCCGCAGCCCGCGCCGATACGCGAGGGCGGCGGCGAAGGTGAGGAAGAGGAGGTTGCGGCCGGGGACGAAGGTGTTGGGCAGCCCGTCGGCGCGCAGGGCGATCTCCGCTTCGCGCGTCAGGGCGGTGTCGGACAGGACGCCGAGCGCGTCGAGCGACAAGGTGTGCGCTTGGCCCAAACGGTCCGCCCAGGCGGGGAACAGCAGGGAGAGGTGCGCGCGGAAAGCCTCGGCGCAGTCGAGTTCGACACGGTGGCGCTGGCCGTAGGCGAAGCCGACCGTCTCGACGCGGTCGAAGCGACGGAGCGCCCAGGCGAGGCAAGTCGCGGAGTCCTGCCCGCCGCTGAACAGCACGAGCGCGCCCTCGTCGGTCATGCCGACGCGAGCCTCCCGGCCGCCCAGCGTGCGGCCTCGGCCACCACGGGGTTCGGGTCTTCCGCGTGTTCCTGCGCGGTGGCGCGGAGCGCGGGATCGGCCGAGTTGCCGATGGCGACCAGCACGTTCCGCACGAAGCGGTCGCGGCCGATGCGCTTCACCGGGCTGCCGGAGAACAGGGCGCGGAACGCCGCGTCGTCCAGCGCGGCCAGCTCGGCCAAGCGCGGCGCGTCGAGCTCGTCGCGGGGGGCGAAGGCGGGTTCGCTGTGGGCTTGGGCGAATTTGTTCCAGGGGCACACGGCGAGGCAGTCGTCGCAGCCGTAGATGCGGTTGCCCATCGGCGCGCGGAACTCCTCCGGTATGGGGCCCGCGTGCTCGATGGTGAGATAGCTGATGCAGCGCCGCGCATCGAGGCGGTAGGGCGCGGGAAAGGCGTCCGTCGGGCAGACGGTGAGACAGCGCCGGCAGGAGCCGCAGTGGTCGGCTTCGGGCGGGTCCGGCGGTAACGGCAAGGTGCAGAGGACCTCGCCCAGGAACAGCCAGGAGCCGTGGCGGCGGGACACGAGGTTGGTGTGCTTGCCCTGCCAGCCGAGGCCGGCGCGCTCCGCCAGCGGCTTCTCCATCACCGGCGCCGTGTCCACGAAGACCTTCAGTTCAGCGCCGCGCCAGCGCCCCGCCATCCAACGGCCGAGGGCCTTGAGGCGCTTCTTGATCAGGTCGTGGTAGTCCCGGTTCCGGGCGTAGACGCTGATGCTGCCGCGGTCCCGCCGTGCCAGCGCGGCCAGCGGATCGCCTTCCGGCGCGTAGGACGTGCCGAGGCAGACGGCGCTGACGGCCTCCGGCCACAGGGAGCGCGGGTGCCCCCGTTGCTCGGCGCGGTTGGCCATCCAGCCCATCTCGCCGTGCATCCCGGCGAGGAGGAAGCGGTCGAGCCGTTCGCGCGCTTCGCCGGGCAGGTGTGCCTCGGTGAAGCCGACCGTGTCGAAGCCCAAGGCGAGCGCCGTTTCGCGGATTTCCGCCTTGGCGGCTTCGGCGTCGAAGGGATCAGCCTCGGCCACGGTAGGGCTGCACCTCCTGCGGGGGAATCCAGACGCCGGCGGGCGGCTCTCCGCTCTGGTAGAACACGTCGATCGGGATGCCGCCGCGCGGGTACCAGTAGCCGCCGATGCGGAGCCACGCCGGCGACAGCTCCGCCATCAGGCGGCGGGCGATGCCCACCGTGCAGGCCTCGTGGAAGGCGCCGTGGTTGCGGAAGGACGTCAGGTAGAGCTTGAGCGACTTGCTCTCCACCAGCCACTCGCCGGGCACGTAGTCCAGCACGAGATGCGCGAAATCGGGCTGGCCGGTGAGCGGGCAGAGGCTGGTGAACTCCGGCGCGGTGAAGCGCACGCAGTAGGCGACGCCCGGGTGCGGGTTGGGCACGCGCTCCAGCGCCGCGTCCTCCGGCGAGGCCGGCACGCCGACGGGGCGGCCGAGCTGCGTCAGGCCGGAGGTGTCGGTCTTCGGGTTGCCGCTCATGAAGGCACCGCCTCACGGTCCTCGGCCAAGCCCTCGGCGGCGGGGTCGTCTGGCGCGGCGTCGCCGTTCCGCCAGCCATGTTCCAGCGCCGCCGCTTGCGCCTCGAAGCGGCCCTCGCGGATGGCGTCGCGCAGGCCGCGCATCAGATCCTGGTAGTATTGCACGTTGTGCCAAGTGAGCAGCATCGGGCCCAGCATCTCCCCCGCGCGGACCAGATGGTGCAGGTAGGCGCGGGAGTGGCGCGCACAGGCCGGGCAGGCGCAGGCCGGGTCGAGCGGGCGCGGATCGTCGGCATGGCGCGCGTTGC
This sequence comes from uncultured Acetobacteraceae bacterium, assembly GCA_902805625.1. Classification (GTDB taxonomy): domain Bacteria; phylum Pseudomonadota; class Alphaproteobacteria; order Acetobacterales; family Acetobacteraceae; genus Craurococcus. The sequence continues at coordinate 6,295 of CADCTL010000017.1, read as the reverse complement.
GGAGGTTCAGCACGCCGCGGCTGGTGTAGGCGCGCCCGGTTCGCCCGGAGCGCGTGGGGATGACACAGTCGAACATGTCCACGCCGCGCCGCACCGCGCCCAGGATGTCGCCCGGCGTGCCGACGCCCATGAGGTAGCGCGGCTTGTCGGCGGGCAGGAGCGGCACGGTGCAGTCCAGCACCGCGAACATCGCCGCCTGGCCCTCGCCGACGGCCAAGCCGCCCACGGCGTAGCCGTCGAAGCCGATGCCGGCCAGCGCCGAGACGCTCTCCGCCCGCAGCGCGGGGTACACGCCGCCTTGGACGATGCCGAAAAGGCCGTGGCCGTCCCGCGGCGCGAAGGCCTCGCGGCAGCGCGCCTCCCAGCGCATGGACAGGCGCATGGACTTCGCGGCCTCGTCCTCCGTCGCCGGAAAGGGCGTGCACTCGTCGAAGCACATGGTGATGTCGGCGCCGAGCTGGCGCTGGATGGCGACGCTGCGCTCCGGCGTCAGGCGGTGGCGGGTGCCGTCTATGTGGCTGCGGAAGGTGACGCCGTCCTCGTCCATGCTCCGCAGGGCGGCGAGCGACATGACCTGGTAGCCGCCGGAGTCGGTCAGGATCGGCCCGTGCCAATCCATCAACTTGTGCAAGCCGCCGAGCGCTTCCACGCGCTCCGCGCCGGGGCGCAGCATCAGGTGGTAGGTGTTGCCGAGCACCAGGCGCGCTCCGGTGGAGCGCACCGCGTCGGCCGTCATCGCCTTCACCGTGCCGGCTGTGCCGACGGGCATGAAGACCGGCGTTTCCACTGCGCCATGCGCCGTGTGCAGCGTGCCGGCGCGCGCCTCGCCGTCCCGCGCCGCGAGGTTCCAGCTCAGGGTCACGCCGACGCCGCCTCTTCGGGGAAGAGCAGGCTGGCGTCGCCGTAGCTGTAGAAACGGTAGCCCGCCGAGACCGCGTGGGCGTAGGCCGCGCGCATCCTCTCCGTGCCGGCGAAGGCGCAGACGAGCATGAACAGCGTGCTCCGCGGCAGGTGGAAGTTGGTCATCAGGGCGTCGGCGGATCGGAAGCGGTGGCCGGGCAGGAGGAACAGGTCGGTCAGCCCGCGGAACGGACGCACCGGTCGCTGCCATGAATCGCCACGGAGGGCAGCGGTTTCAAGGAGGCGGAGGGCGGTGGTGCCGATTGCGACTATGCGGCCCCCCGCCGGTCGAGCCTCGTTGATGAGGGCGGCGGCTTCGGGCGAGACCTCGCCCCATTCGGCGTGGAGGCGCTGCCCGCGCGGGTTCTCGCCGCGGAGGGGCAGGAAGGTGCCGGCGCCGACGTGGAGGGTCACGGCGGCTCGGCGGACGCCCTTGGCGTCGAGCGCCGCCAGCATCGCATCGGTGAAGTGGAGGCTGGCGGTTGGGGCGGCCACCGCGCCGGGGCGGCGGGCGAAGACGGCTTGGTAGTCCTCGCGGTCCTCGGGCAGCGGCCCGTCCGGGCGGGCGATGTAGGGCGGCAGCGGCACCTCGCCGGCCCGCTCCAGCGCCGCGAAGACGGCGTCCCGATCCGGCCCGAGGTCGAGCACCACGCCGCCGTCGTCCAAGCGACGCACCACCCGCACCGGCAGTTCCGGGGCGCGCTCGATCGTCAGTACGTCGCCCTCGCGCAGGCGCCGCGCGTTCCGCACCAGCGCGTGCCAACCCTCGTCGCCGGGGCGGTTGAGGAGGATTTCGAAGCCGGCGTTTCCCCGCCGCGCGCGCAGCCGAGCCGGGACGACCCGCGTGTCGTTCACCACCAGGACGTCGCCCGGCCGGAACAGCTCCGGCAGCTCCCGCACGATCCGGTCTTCCAACCCGTCCCGCCGCGCAACGAGAAGGCGGGCCGAGTCGCGGGGGCGCGCCGGTCGTTGCGCGATCAGCGCGTCCGGGAGGGCGAAGTCGAACTCCGCCGTCCGCAGCGGTGGCGGCGGCGCTTGCAGGAGGTGGGCGGACACGCCGGGCCGGTAGCCCGCCATCGGCCGTCGGGCAAGGGAAGCGGGCGCGAGGTGGCAGGCGCCGCTCCGATGGGCTAGTCGCGCGCCCGCCGAAGGAACGACCTCCATGCGCTTGGCCGCCGCCTGCTTCGTCCTGCTCGCCGCGTTGCTGCCGAAGGCGGGCGGGGCGGCGGCCGTGACCTTCGCGGCCTTCGGCGACATGCCCTACTGCGACGACCGCGACCCGGACGGCTGCCGGGGCGAGCTAGCGCGGCTGGAGGCGCTGATCGGCGAGATGAACGCCCTACGCCCGGCGTTCTCCGTCTTCCTCGGCGACACCAAGGCCGGCGGGGAGCGCTGCACCGACGCCGTGGTGCTGGACCGGACCGCGGCTTGGTTCGCGCGGGTGGAGGGGCCGCTGGTTTACACGCCCGGCGACAACGAGTGGACGGACTGCTGGCAGGACCGCGCGGGCCGCTTCGACCCGCTGGAGCGCCTGGCCAAGTTGCGGGAGCGCTTCTTCGCCCACCCGCTGAGCCTCGGCGGCGCTCCCATGCCGCTGGTTCGGCAATCGGACACGGACGCGGAGCACCGCCTCTACGTCGAGAACGCGCGGTGGGAGCGCGGCGGCGTGCTCTTCGCCACCGTCCACGTGCCGGGTTCGGACAACAACCGGCCGCGCGACGGCGGCGACGGCGCGGTGCCCCCCGGCGCGGCGGCGGAGTACCCGGCGCGCAACCGCGCGAACCTCGCCTGGATCGCCGAGACCTTCGCGCAGGCCGAGCGCGAAGGGCGCGGGGCCGTGGTGTTCGCCCTGCAAGCGGACCTGTACTACCGCGACCGGTGCGGGCGCGGCACCGTGGAGGGCCACCTCGACACGCGCGAGGCCCTGGTGGACGGCGCGCGGCGGTACGGGCGGCCGGTGCTGCTGCTGCACGGCGACAGCCACTTTCACTTGGAGGACCGGCCGGCGCCCGGGGCGCCGAACCTGACCCGGCTGATGGTGCCCGGCGCGCGGGACCTGCGGGCCGTGCAGGTGACGGTGGACCCGGTGGCCGCCGAGCCTTTCCGCTTCGAGGTCATCGGCAGAGCGGACCGGCCGGCCCGCCCACGGTGCGACTAGGGGGTGGTCCCGGCCGGGGAGCGACGCCTTACCACCTTACTGTCTTACCATCTTGCTTTTCGACCCTCGCGGGTTTCGGACAAATGGGCGAGGTTCGGGCGTCGGCCATGTGGAGTGTAGGTTTTTTGTTCCGGTGGCGCGAGCGTTTCCCGCTAACCCGATCCTTAGCCGACCTCGATGGCGTCCACGCGGTTCGGGTAGAAGGCCAAGTGGCCGGCGATTCCCGACACGGCGGGGAAGGGCTTCTCGTAGCTCCAGACCGCGTCCTCGACTGTGCCGGAGGGAAGGGCGAGGCTGAAGTAGGACGCGTCGCCCTTGTAGGGGCAGTGCGTGCGTCGGCTGCTCGGGCGGAGGAGATCCATCTTCGCGTCCTCGCGCGGGATGTAGAGCACCGCGGGGTAGGACGCCTCGCGCAGGCTGAGCGCCCGCGTCGTTTCGGCGATGACCTGTCCGCCGGCCACGACGCGAACGCGGCGCGGGTCGGGGCTGACCTCGATCGGGTGGTTCGACGCCGGGGCTGCCATGCTCGCTCCTCCTGCTGCCGGAAAGGGCACCTGGGGCGGGCATGGTCCGGATTTCTGCCCGCTCGGCAAGCAGGTGGCGTTTCGCAAGCGGAAGTTGGGGGGTAGCCGCGCGGCGGGAGCGTGGCATCCTGCGCCGCAACGGGTTCGGCGACGAGAGGGCGGTTCTCATGTTTCATGTCCTGCTGCGCGGCTTGGCCGCGGCGCTTTGCGCCGTCTCGCTGACCGGGGCCGCGTCGGCGCAGATGCCGGCGAGCCTGCCCGCCGGGCCGAAGGTCAGCATGGTCGCGGTGACGCAGCCTTTGCCGACCCAGCCGCAGTTCACCCGCGTGGACGTGCCCTACCTGCGCGACATGATGCGGGAGCGGAGCGGCGGGAGGATCGAAGCCACCGTGGCCAGCCACGCGGAGCGCAACCTTTCCGGCACGGAACTGGTGCGGCTGGTGCGGTCCGGGCAGGCGGACATCGGCGCGAGCACGCTCACCACGCTGTCCGGCGACGTGCCGATCCTGGACGGTGTGGACCTGGCCGGGCTGGCGCCCGGCATCGGCGTGGCGCGCAAGATCGCGGACTCCATGATGCCGGTGGTGAACCGCGACCTGGAACGCTTCGGGACGCGGCTGGTCATCATCTATCCCTTCCCGGCGCAGGTGGTGTTCTGCCGCCAGCCCTTCGCGTCGCTCACCGACCTCCGCGGGCGCAAGGTCCGCACCTTCGGCAACAGCCTGGTGGATTTGGTGACGGCGATGGGCGGGCAGCCCGTCTCCATCGGCTTCCCCGAAGTGTACAGCGCGTTGGAGCGGGGCGTGGTGGACTGCGCCGTGACCGGCACCGGCAGCGGCGTGGCCGCGCGCTGGCCGGAGGTGACGACGCACATCTCCAACCTGCCGGTGTCCTGGGCGCTCGCGGGCTACATGGTCAACACCAATTGGTGGAACCGGCAGGACCCGCAGGTGCGGGCCTTCCTGGAGGGCACTTTCAAGGAGATGTCGGACAAGCTTTGGGAGCTGGGCGACGCCGCGACGCGGGACGGCATCGACTGCGCGACCGGCAAGGCCGATGCGTGCCGCATCCACACCCTCGCCGCGCGGCCGATGACGGAGGTGAACGGCACCGAGGCCGACCGGGCGCAGCTCCGCGAGATCCTGGAAAAGACCGTGCTGCCGGGCTTCGTGCGCCGCTGCGGCGCGCGTTGCGGTGAAACCTTCAACCAGGTGGTCGCGCCGCTCGCCGGGGTGCGCTTCGGCGGGTGAGCGGGAGGGACGGGCCGCCCATCCTGCGAGTCGCGCGTGGCCTGCGCCGGGGCGTTTCGGCGGCCGCCGCCGGCATGGCGCACCTCGCCGGCTGGAACTACATCGCCTGCGCGCTTTTCATCACCGCCGACATAGTCGGGCGCAACCTCCTCGGCGTGTCCTCGGCCGCGACCGTCGAGGTCACGGGCTACATGCTGGCCGGGGGCATCGCCTGGGCGCTGGCGCACACCTTGGCGCGGGGCGCCCACATCCGCGTGGACGTGTGGGTGAACCGGCTGCCGCTGCGCCTGCGCGCCGCGCTGCACCTGCTCGCGCTGCTGCTGCTCGGCGCGTTCGGGGCCTTCTGCGCCTGGGCGGCGTGGTCCCTGGTGGACGAGAGCCTGCTGTTCGACGCGCACGACAACAGCGCGCTGCGCGTGCCGCTGGCGGTGCCGCAGGGCGTGTGGCTCTTCGGCCTGCTGGCGTTCTGCGCGATGGTCCTGGCGCTGGCGCTGGAAGCGGCGCTGCTGCTCCTGTCCGGAGAAGCGGAGGAGTTGGACCGGCTGCTCGGCTCCCGCACCGTGGACGACGACGCGGCGGAGGCGCTCGAAGCGGTGGAGATGGCGCGCCGGGCCGCCCAGGCATGATCGCCGTCCTGGTCCTCTTGCTGCTGCTCGGCGCTTCGGTGCTGGCGATGGCGACGGGCGGCCAGCAGGTGCCGGTTGGCGCGATCCTGGGGCTGACGGCTGTGTTCGTGGTGTTCTTCGGCGCGGGCGTCCACGTGGCGGCGGTGCTGGGCCTGCTCGGCGTCTTGGTCGGTTTGGTGTTCTCGGACCGGCCCTGGTGGGACTTCGCGGGGCAGACGCTTTGGGGGCCGTCGAGCAACTTCGTGCTGGTCGCGGTGCCGCTGTTCCTGCTGATGGGCGAGATACTGCTGCGGGCGGGGCTGTCCGACCGCCTCTACCGCGCGCTCAACATCTGGCTCAACCGGATGCCCGGCGGACTGCTGCACACCAACATCGCGTCCTGCGCCGTGTTCTCCGCGATCTCCGGCAGCTCGGTGGCGACGGCGGCCACCATGGGATCCGTCGCGCTGCCCTACTTCACCGGCACGGCCTACAGCCAACGCATGGTCCTCGGCTCGCTCGCGGCCGGCGGGGCGCTCGGCAACCTGATCCCGCCCGGCATCACCTTCATCGTGTACGGGCTCATCACCGAGACCTCAGTGGGCGCGCTCTACATGGCGGCGCTGCTGCCGGGGCTGCTGGTGACGGGGCTGTTCGCGCTGGTGATCCTCCTGCACGGGCTGGCGCGGCCGATGGAGCGCCCGGCGGCCGTGCCGCTCGCGCTGAAGCTGCGGGCGCTGGTGGACCTGCTGCCGACGGTGGCGCTGATGGCGCTGGTGCTCGGCTCCATCTACGCCGGCTACGCCACGCCGACGGAGGCGGCGGCGCTCGGCGTGGTCGGCGCGGCGCTGTTCGCCG
>CADCTL010000016.1 GCA_902805625.1 uncultured Acetobacteraceae bacterium | reverse complement strand
TCGCCGAGCGCCTGGGCCGTCCCGTGGAAGACCAGCGGCTCCGGCCGGTGGCCAAGGCGGTGCACCACAGCCTCGGCATGGCCTGGGGCCCGGTCTACTGCCTGCTGCGCCGCCACGGCGGCATGCGGCCCCTCGGTGCGGGCCTCGCTGCCGGGGCCGCCTTGTCGCTCGTCGTCGATGAAGGGCTGACGCCGGCCCTCGGGCTCAGCGCGCCCAACCGGGCCTACCCCGCCGCCACCCACCTCCGGGGCTTCCTCGCCCACCTTGTCTGGGGCGCGGCCGCGGCGTTGGCCGCCGAAGCCATCTACCGCCTCACCGGCACGGCGCCTGGGCTCGTTGGCCATCGGGCCCCCGCCACACCCGTGTGAGCGGCAGAGGCAAGAGCCGCAGTGGCGGTGGTCCCGCCAGCGCTCGCGCCGAAGGCACCCTATCGCGCGCGTGAGACGGTGGCGCCGTAATCCCGAAAACCGGCCTGCTAGGTCGGCCTGTGCCCGCCTGAGTTTCGCCCGCAAAACGCAGGTGCTGCGCCGCCCCGTGCCACGGCGCTTGCCGCAGCTGGCGGGGCGTCGGGTGCGACACGCGCTGCGGTCCGTGCGCCGACGTCCGCCTTGCGGCGAAGGCCGGCCACCCGGATGATCGCCCGGTGCAGCCCGACCAGCTCCCGTTCGGCGCCGTGGTCGGGGCCTTCCTGCTGGCCTTCCCGGCGCTGTTCTCCATCGTCAACCCGCTCGGCGCCGCGCTGATTTTCAGCCAGGTCCTGGCGGACCGCACGCACGAGGAGCGAACGGTGCTGGCGCGGCGGGTCGGCGCGTACTCGCTGGCGGTGCTCCTGGTGTCGCTCTGGGCCGGCGCCTACGTCCTGAACTTCTTCGGCATCACGCTGGGCGCGCTGCGCGTCGCCGGCGGGCTCGTGGTGGCGGTCCGGGCCTGGGACCTGCTGACGGCCCCCGAGGCGCAGGAGGCGAGGAAGGAAGAGCAGGCGGCCCCGGCCGGCGCCGCCGAGGACGCGGCCTTCTTCCCGCTCACCATGCCCTTCACCACCGGGCCGGGCACGATCTCGGTGGCGGTCGCGCTGGGGTCGGCGCGGCCGTCCAGCGGCGTCGGCCTGTGGGCCTTCTTCGCCGGCGCGACGGCGGCGGCGGCGCTGGTCGCGCTCGTCGTGGGGATCGCCTACAGCTCGGCCGACCGGCTGATCGCCCGGATGGGTACGAGCGGCGCACGGGTGGTCACGCGCCTGGCCGCTTTCCTGCTGCTGTGCATCGGCGTGCAGATCCTGAGCAACGGCGTCCAAGACCTGCTGGCCCCCGTGCTCCACGGCGTGGCCGTCCCCCGCTGACTAGAACCGGACGGTGCCGACCAACAGTTGAAGCCAGGCTCGTCACCCCCACGCCAGATCACCATGCGCCAGGCCGACGGCCGGCAGAGCCCCGATCCGGGGTCATCCAACAGCCCGATTGACCTCGCCGAGCGGCCGGATACCGTCGCAGGGCTGGAGGCCATGCATGCCAGCCGTTTTCAGCAGCCTTCGCGGCGGCACCGACGCCCAAGGCGGCGGCCCGAGGAGAATGCAGCCTCACCGGCAACAACCGTGGTGGTCGATTCGGGCCGGAGGAACGCCGGTGTGGAGGACGCGGTGGAGCTGACCGGCGATGAGCGGGCGATGCTGGCCGGCGCGCAGGGCGAGGCCGTGCGCCGGGCGCTGGACTACCAAGCGGAGGTCGGGCGCTTCTTCGGCGCCGAACGCTTCGTCCCCATCACCAACGCCCACATGATGGGCGACATCGAGGTGCTGGGCGACGCCGGGCTGGCCTTCCTGCGGGAAGCGCGGGACCTGGGCGCGCGGGCGCGCATCCCGGTCACCACCAACGCCCGCTGCGTGGACTTCGCCTGGGCCGACCGCCTCGGCCAGGACCCGGGCGAGTGCGCCAAGGAGCGCGAGGTGATCGCCGCGCTGCAAGCGATGGACGTCGTCACGGCCGACACCTGCATCAACTACCAGACGCTCTACCAACCGCACCTGGGCGAGCGCGTCGCCTGGGGCGACACGGGCACGGTGATCTACGCCAACTCCGTCTTCGGCGCGCGGAGCAACTTCGAGAGCGGGCCGGCGGCGATGGCGGCCGCGATCACGGGCCGCACGCCGGAGTACGGCTTCCAGCTCGACCGGCACCGCAAGGGCCGCTTCGTGGTGGACCTCTCGGGCGCGACGCTCGGCGACCTCGCCGACTGGGGCGCGCTGGGGAAGATCGTGGGCGAGCGGCACCAGAACTACTACGCCGTGCCGGTCTTCACCGGGTTCCGGCGCACGCCGCTGGCCGACGAGCTGAAGCAGCTCGGCTGCGCGCTCGCCTCCTACGGCTCAATGGGCATGTTCCACATGGTGGGCGTGACGCCGGAGGCGCCCTCCGTCGAGGCGGCGCTCGGCGGCGAGGCGCCGTGGGAAGCGTTCGCCGTGTCCGACGCTGAAATAGAGGCCGTGTACCGCGGCTATCCGCTCGGCGACGGTGACTGCTCGCTGGTCGTTTTCTCGGGGCCGCAGCTCTCCTTGTTCGAGATCAAGGTCCTGGCCGGGCTGTTCGAGGGGCGGCGCCTCCACCCCGGCACGCAGGTCTTCGTCACCACCTCCAACGGGGTGCGGAGCGCCGCCGAGAAGCTCGGCTACCTCAAGCCGCTGGAGGACGCCGGTGTGGCGGTGCTGGAAGGCGTGTGCTTCTACATCCTGCAGAACCTCTCGCTCCTGCGCGAGCGGAACGGCTGGCGCAACATGATCTCCAACTCGGCCAAGATCGTGAACATCATCGGCGCCCACCGCTTCCGCACCATCCTCCGCCGAACCGCCGATTGCGTGGACATCGCTTGCACGGGGAAGCTGTCGTGAGCGCGCCGCTGCTCACCATCCGCGTGGAGCGCGCCTTCGGGCCGGCGGTGGAGGGCGAGGCGGTGGTCTCGGCCGAGGGCTTCTCGCCGCGCTACGACCTGGACCGCTGGACGGGCCTCATCACCAAGCCGGGCCACAGGCTGGAAGGCACCAGCATCAAGGACAAGGTTTGCTTCTTCCCGACGGCCAAGGGCGGCATCGCGGCGGGGTGGGCCTTCCACGACATCAAGGCGAAGGGCATCTCGCCCATGGCCTACGTCTTCGGCGTGACCAACCCGGTGATGGTGCAGGGCGCGGTGCTGGCCGGCGTGCCCATCACCGAGGGCTGGTCGGAGGACCCGCAGCGGGTGCTGAAAACCGGCGACTGGGTGCGCGTGGACCCGGGCCGGAAAGTGGTCGAGCTGCTTCGGCGGGCGCCGTGATCCGCACGCGTCCCCGCGCCGGGCGGATCACCGTGAACAGGCGCGGCTTGCTCCGCAGCCTGGCCAGCGCCCCGCTGCTCGCGGTGGTCGGACCCGGGGCGACGGCGCAGACCGCTTCCGGCTGGGCGCCCGACCGCCCGTTGCGCCTGGTGGTGCCGTTCCCACCGGGCGGGCCGACCGACATCGTCGCCCGGCTGCTCGCGCAGAAGCTGGCGGAACCGCTCGGCCAACCCGTGGTGGTGGAGAACCGCGGCGGCGCGGGCGGCAACATCGGCGCGGAGCACGTGGCGCGCTCGCCCGCGGACGGGCACACGCTGCTGCTGGCGACCGTCGGCGTGATGGCGATCAACCCGGCGCTGTACGGGCGCCTGTCCTACGACGCGGCGACGGACCTGG
>CADCTL010000015.1 GCA_902805625.1 uncultured Acetobacteraceae bacterium | reverse complement strand
GCAGGCCGCGCAGGCCGAGCGCCGGGTTCGGCCCGCCGTGGGTCGGCGCGATGCCGGAGTTCTGCGCCTCCATGTCCTTCTCGCCGCCCCAGTCGAGCACGCGGATGGTGACGGGGTCCTCGCCCATCGCGTCCACGATCTGGGCGTAGGAGGCGAGCTGCGCTTCCTCGTCCGGCAAGTCCTCGCGGTTCATGAACAGAAATTCGGTGCGGAGCAGCCCGATGCCGTGGGCGCCGGCCTGGGCGATGAGCGGCAGCTCGGCCGGGATCTCCAGGTTGGCTTGCAACTCCACCGCCTCGCCGTCCGTGGTGACGGCGGGCAAGCGGCGCAGCTTGCCGAGCTTGGCGCGCTCCCGCGCGAAGGCGGACAGCGACTCCCGCCCGCGCTCCACCGCCTTCTCGCCCGGCCAGAGCACGACCGTGCCCTCCGTGCCGTCCAGCACCGCCGGCGCGCCGCGCGCCGCCTCGTGGCACAGGCCGGCGCAGCCCAGCACGGAGGGGATGCCGAGCGCGCGGAGCATGATGGCGGTGTGGCCGTCGGCGCCGCCCTCCTCCGTGGCGACGCCGGCGATGCGCGCGGGGTCGAGCAACGCGGCGTCGGCCGGGGTCAGCGCCTCGGCCACCAGGATGGAGCCCTCCGGCACGTCCTTCAGCGAGCGGAAGGGCGTGGCGGTGAGGTTCCGCATCAGCCGGCGCGCGATCTCGCGTATCTCGGCGGCGCGGCGGTACAAGCCGGCCTTGTCGTCGTCCTTGGCGGCCAGGATGGCGGCGGCGATGGCCTCGGCCTCGTCCAGCACCGCCGTTTCCGCGGCCAAGCGCTCATTCTCGATCCGCTTGCGGGCGCCGCGCAGCAGCCGGGAGTTGCCCAGCATCATCACGTAGGCGTCGAGCAGCGGCGCCAGCTCGTGCTGCGCCTCGTCGGGCAGCAACTCGAGCTTGGTTTTGAGCTTGCCGAGCTGCTTGCGGGACAGCGCGACGGCGTCCGCCAACCGGGCGCGTTCGGCGTCCACCGCGTCGGCCGAGACCGTGCGGCGGGGCGTTTCGGCGGGGATTTCGGCGGTGTCGTAGAGCGGCCCGATGGCGACGCCGGGAACGATGGGGATGCCGCGGAAGGCGATCTCGCGTTCCTTGCTTCGCGCCCCGCCGCGCTCCCCGTCGTGCCGCGGGGCGTGGTCCGCCTGCTTCCGGTCCGGCCGCTCAGTCCTCATGGAAGCCGGCCTCGACCAGCCCGGCCACCGCTTCCAACGCCTCCTTCGCGTCCCAGCCGTCCGCGTCGATGGTGATCTCGCTGCCGACGCCCGCGCCCAGCATCATCAACCCCATGATGGAGCAGGCCGGCACCGTTTCGCCGTCCCGGCTGACGTTCACGCTGGAGGAGAACCGCTCCGCCACCGCCACCAGCTTGGCGGCGGCGCGGGCGTGCAGGCCGCGCGAGTTGGTGATCCGCACGGTGCGCCGGAGCGCCATGGCCGAAGCGTCGCCGGCGGCCGGGCCGGCGCCCCTCGCCGCGGCCTCCGGGTCGCTCACGGCCGGCCGCTCCCCTCGCCGTTGCCGCCGCCGGTGCCGTTCGGCGCAGCGGCGCCGTTCGCTTGGCAGCATGCCAGGGGCTTGCAGCCCGCCGAAGAGATGTATTTGCGCCCGGCCGCGGCGGCGTGGTCCACCGCGTCGGCCAGCCGCTCGGAGCCGCGGATCTTCGCCAGCTTCACCAGCAGAGGCAGGTTGACGCCGGCGATGACGTCCACGTGCTCCTTGTCGGCGAGCGACACGGCGAGATTGCAGGGCGTGCCGCCGAGGATATCGGTCAGCACCACGACGCCGTCGCCCTGCTCGACGGAGGCGATGCTGTTGCGAATCTCCTGCCGGCAGCCCTCGACGTCGTCGTCGGGCCCGATGCAGACGGTGGCGACCGCGCGCTGCGGGCCGACCACATGCTCCATGGCGAGGCGGAGCTCCTCGGCCAAGCGGCCGTGGGTGACCAGGACTAATCCGATCATGGGATGCGTGACAGGGCCTCCCGACCCTCTGGCTCGGCAACGGGCGAACCTTCCGAGGCTGATCCATCCCGCCCTTGGACACGATGGGCGTTGAAGGCCGCGTCCCCGGTTTCAGGTGACAATTCGCGGTGAGTTACATCGGCCCGCCAGCCGGAATGGCGGAAATGGGCAGTCAGGCGCTCCGCAACAAGGACCGACCGATGCCGGCCCCCGGTGCAGCCCAGCGCCACTGTGAGGTACTTTTTGCCCTCCGCCACGTAGCGCGGCAAGAGCGGGTCGAGGAAGCCGGTCAGCCGCCCCCAGAAGGCGGCGAAGTCCGGGTCCGCCTCCACGTGGGCGGCCACCGCCCGGTCCCGGCCGGTGAGCGGCCGCAGCGCCGGGTCGTAATGCGGGTTTCTCAGGAAGCGCAGGTCGAACACCAAGTCGGCGTCGCGCGGCAGGCCGCGCGGGAAGGCGAAGCTCTGCACCAGGACGGACAGGCCGGGGGCGCCCTCCGGGCTGAACCGCCGCTCCACCAACTGGCGGAGCGCCGGCGAGGGCAGGTCGGAGGTGTCCACCACCCAGTCCGCCGCGTTTCGCAAGGGCTCCATCAGCGCGCGCTCGCGGGCGATGCCGTCGGACACGCGGTTGGCGCCGGGCGGGCCGCCGCCCGGCGCCAGCGGGTGGCGCCGCCGGGTTTCCGTGTAGCGGCGCAGCAGGGTCGCGTCCTCGGCCGTGGCGTAGACCAGGGTGACGGCTAGGCCCGGCCGTCGCCGCAAGCGCTCCAAGGCGAGCAGGACGGTGTCGGGCGAGAAGCCGCGGGTGCGCGTGTCCACCCCGGCCGCGAGCGGGCGGTCGCCGACCAGCTCCTCCAAGGTGTTCAGCGGCGGGTTGTCCACGGTCTCGAAGCCGAGGTCCTCCAACACGCGGAGGATGGAGGCCTTGCCCGCGCCGGACAGGCCGGACACGAGCACCACCGGGCGCAACGGCGTGTTCACGCGAAGGCGCCCGCCCGTTGCCGGAGGCGGCCAGTGACGACGTCCAAGGCCAAGGCCACCTTGGCGGCGGCGGAGGGCCCGGCGTCCAGCGCCACCTCCGGCAAGGACGCGCCGGCGCCCGTCCAGGCGGCGGGAGAAGGGAGGCGGGGCACGTCTCCGAGCGGGACCAGCCGCACGGCCAGCCGCAGAACCGCGTCCGGCTCCGCCACCGGCAGGCCGGAGAAGATGCCCAAGCCACGCACCTCCAGCATCCCGCGCAAGGCGGCCGGGGCTTCGGCGCGCAGGGCCTTGCCCTCCGCCCGCAACACGCATTGGTCGTCGGCGACCAGGGTCCAGCCGTCCCGGATCAGCCGGAGCGCAAGGTCGGACTTGCCGGACCCGGGCGGACCCAGGAGCAGCACGGCCTCCGCCCCGCGGGCGACGCAACTGGCATGAAGCAACATTCCTGCGCCACCGCAACGGTGTCCTGGACCATGGCAGAAAGCGCCGGCCGATCCAAGCGTGCCGCGGTTGCGGCGCCCGCCGGGGCGTGCAACTTCCCGCGTCCCATGACGAACGCCATCCTCGATTTGCCTGTGCGCCGGGAGGACGTGGCCGCCGCGACCACCCGCATCGCCGGCCGGGTGCGTCGCACGCCGGTGCTGCGGCTTTCCGGGCGCGACCTCGGCCTGCCGCACGACGTCGTGCTGAAGCTGGAGCTGTTGCAGGTCGCGGGCAGCTTCAAGCCGCGGGGCGCCTTCAACCGGATGCTGTCCGCGGCGCCGCTGCCGGCGGCCGGGGTGGTGGCGGCCTCTGGCGGCAACCACGGCGCGGCGGTGGCCTGCGCCGCGCGGGCGCTCGGCGCCCCCGCGGAGATTTTCGTCCCCGAGATCACGGGCGCGGCGAAGCGTGCGCTGATCGCGGGCTACGGCGCGCGGCTGGTGGTGGGCGGCGCGGCCTACGACGAGGCGCGGGTGGCGAGCGAAGCGCGTGCGGCGGAAACCGGCGCGCTGCTGGTCCACGCCTACGACCAGCCGGAGGTGCTGGCCGGACAAGGCACGGTGGCGGCGGAACTCGAAGAGGACGCGCCGGATCTGACGCACCTGCTGGTGGCGACCGGCGGCGGCGGGCTGATCGGCGGCATCGCGGCGTGGCACGCCGGGCGGGGTGTCGAGGTGGTGGGCGTGGAGCCGGAAGGCTGCCCGGCGTTGTTCGAGGCCCTGCGGGCGGGGCGGCCGGTGCCGGCGCCGGTGGGCGGGGTAGCCGCGGACTCTCTAGGCGCGCGGCAGGTGGGCGCGCTGGCCTTCGCGGTGGCGCGGCGGCACGTGGCGGCCTCAGTGTTGGTGCCGGACGCGGCAATCCGGGCGGCGCAACGGGTGCTGTGGGACGCGGCGCGGGTGGTGGCAGAACCGGGCGGGGCCGCGGCGCTCGCGGCGCCGCTGTGCGGGGCGTGGACGGCGCCGGCGGGGTCGCGGGTAGGTGTGGTGATTTGCGGGGGCAACTGTGAGCCCGAGAGCGTGAAGTAACGTAGCGGTGCGGTGTCGTCGTGCGGTGCGCCCCGCCTCGACGGGCGGTAACTAGCGGCTGAGCCGCGCAACCTGCACGCGCCCTTGATGGTATGGGATTTCGGCGCCCCGGTTAACGTCGCCCCGCGGCACGGGAGGCGGCGATGACGATAATGACGCGGAGGCGGTTGGGAACGCGAGCGCTGGGCTTCGAGGACGCGCCGTGGTTCGAGGAGGCGCCGGCCAAGGGAAGGGTGTTGCCAATCATCGGCTTCACAGCGGCCTTCGCATTCCTCCTCTGCTCCGCTTGGTGGGCGACGGGCGTCGGGTTGCTGGTCGCGTCGGCGTCACGCGAAGGCGGGCGCGTCCTGGTCTGCCACTACCTCGCCGGCAAGCGCGTGGTCGAGCGGCAGTACCTCCATCCGGCGAGCGGGTCCGAACAGCACGCCTGTCCGCTTTTCAGAGCCGCCTAGGACAGAAGCGCCTTTTCTAGCGCGCCGAAAGCACCGCCAGCATCAGCGCCCCCAGCGCGATCCGGTACCACCCGAACGGCGCGAAGCCCGTCCGGCTGATCACCGCCAGCACCGTCCGCACCGTGACCAGCGCCACCACGAAGGCGGTCAGGAAGCCCACCGCGATCAGGTCGAAGGCTTCGGAGGTGATCTCCGCCCGGGCCTTGAACAGGCTGAAAACGGTCGCGGCCAGCATGGTCGGGATGGCGAGGATGAAGGAGAACTCGGCCGCCGTGCGCCGGTCCACCCCGATCAGCAGCGCGGTGATGATGGTGGCGCCGGAGCGCGAGGTGCCTGGCACCATCGCCAGCACCTGGCCGAAGCCGATCAGCAGCGCCGCGAGCGGCCCGATCTCCGGCACGGACTCGATGGTCGGCGCCGGCCGCAGCCACTCGATCAGGATGATGGCGATCCCGCCGACGATCAGCGCGACGGACACCACGAAGGGGTTGAACAAGACCTCGGTGATGGTCCCGTGCAGGGTGGCGCCCAGCACCAGGGCGGGCAGGAAGGCGAGCAGGAGGTTGGCGACGTAGTCGCGCGCCCGCCCCGGCCGGCGCATCCCGCGCGCGAGGCTGAGCAGCATCCGGCGGTAGATCCAGACCACGGCCAGGATGGCGCCGAGCTGGATGGAGATCTCGAAGGCCTTGCCCGGCGGGCCGCGGAAGCCGATCAGGTCGCCGATCAGGATGAGGTGCCCGGTCGAGGAGATGGGCAGGAACTCGGTCAGCCCTTCCACCACGCCCATGAGCAGGGCGGAGAACAACGCGACGAGATCCATGGCGGGGAAGGGCTCCGGTTTCGTAGGCGCGTCCCGGCCGTGCGTCTCCGCAGGCGAGGTCGTCGGGCGGCGGGCCGGAACGGTCCGCCCGGCGCCGCTTTATACCGCCGCGCCGGCCTCCGGGCCACCCGTCCTGTTTCCGGGAACCGCGCCGGCGCGCTCTATTGGCGCTGCGCCGCCGCCGGGAAGGCGAAGTTGTCGAAGGAGTTCTCGGCCACGCGGAACCACTGGTACTGCTCGTCGCGGTAGGCGCGGTAGGCGGTCCAGATGCGGCGGAAGCGCTCGTTGCGGCCCGCCATCTCCTCGTACATCCCGTGCGCTTCGCGCCACGCGGCCTGGAGGATCTCGCGCGGCCAGAAGCGGAGCTGGGCGCCGGCCGCGACCAAGCGCCGCAGCGCCTGCGGGTTGAGGTGGTCGTAGCGGGCCAGCATGTCGCTGTCCGCTTCGGCGCAGGCCACCTCCAGCGCGGCCTTGTAGAGGGCGGGCAGCGCCTCGTAGGCGCGCTGGTTGACGATGAGGTGGAGGTGCGCGCCCGCTTCCCAGAAGCCCGGCGCGTAGTAATTGCGGGCGACGCGGACGAAGCCGAGCTTCTCGTCGTCGTGGGGCCCGACGAACTCCACGGCGTCCAGCGTGCCGCGCTCCAGCGAGGGGTAGATGTCGGCGGCCGGCACCTGCGTCGGCACCGCGCCGAGGCGTTGGAACACCTGCCCCGCGAGGCCGGCGATGCGGAACTTCAGGCCGCGCAGCTCTTCCACCGTGCGGATCTCGTTGCGGAACCAGCCGCCCATCTGCGCGCCGGTGTCGCCCGCGGGGAAGCCGACGATGCTGAAGTCGCGGAACAGCTCCGCCGCGAGCGCATTGCCGCCGCCGTGCTGCATCCAGGCGAGGTTCTGCCGGGCGTTCAGGCCGAAGGGCAGCGCGGTGAAGAAGGCGAAGGAGGGGTCCTTGCCGATGTAGTAGTACACCGGCGTGTGCCCGGCCTCGATCGTGTTGGCCTGCACCGCGTCCAACACCTGGAAGCCCGGCACCACCTCGCCCGCCGGGAAGAAGCGGATCTGGAAGCGGTTCTCCGTGAGGCCGGCCACGCGTTGCGCGATGCGCTCGCCGGTGCCGAACAGCACGTCCAGGTTGCGCGGGAAGGCCGAGGACATGCGCCACCGCACCTCGGGGTTGGACTGGGCGAGGGCGGGGGCGGCGAGGATGGCGACCGGCGCGGTGCCGGCCGCGGCGGCGCCCAGCAGGGCGCGGCGGCGTTGCATTGGCGGTTTTCTCCCTTGGAGTCGCGCGGATGTAACGCGGGCGACGCGACGGGGGAAGGGCGGCCCGGCCGGCTTGGGTGCGCTCCGGACATGAGCGCCGTTGTTGCGGGACGGAGCCTTTTTCCGCCAGGGTGCTCGACGCAAGCGCCAAAACGCGCGGGGAGGACACACGAATGAAACGTCGTCGTCTCGTCGTCAACGGGGCCACCGGAGCAGCCGTCGGCGGCGCCGCGCTCGCCGCGCCCAACCTGGCCAACGCGCAATCCCTGCCGCGCATCCGCTGGCGCTGCCCGAACAGCTTCCCCAAGACGCTCGACACGCTCTACGGCGCGGCGGAGATCGTTTCGCGTCGGGTGGCCGAGATGTCGGACGGCGCCTTCCAGATCCAGGTCTCCGGCCCCGGCGAGATCGTGCCCGGATTGCAGATCCTGGACGCTGTCAGCCAAGGTTCGGTCGAGTGCGGCTTCACCGCCAGCCTCTTCTACTTCGGCAAGGACCCTAGCCTCGCCATCTCCACCACCCTGCCCATGGGCATGCCCAGCCGGACCATGTACGCGTGGCTCAACTACGGCGGCGGGCGCGACCAGTTGCGCGACGTGTTCCGCGACCAGGGCGTGTTCGCCATCCCCGCCGCCTGCACCGGCGCGCAGATGGGCGGCTGGGTGCGGCGGGAGATCAAGACGGTGGAGGACATGCGCGGGCTGAAGTTCCGCATCGCGGGCCTCGGCGGGTCGGTGATGCAGAAGCTCGGCGCGGTGCCGCAGCAGATCGCGCCGACCGACATCTACCCGGCGCTGGAGCGCGGCGTGATCGACGGCGCCGAGTACATCGGCCCCTACGACGACGAGAAGCTCGGCTTCGCCCGGATCGCCAAGTTCTACTACTACCCGGGCTTCCAGGAGATCGGCCCGTCCAGCGACTTCCTGGTGAACGCGCGGATCTGGGACGCGCTGCCGGCCGCCTACAAGGGCATGCTGGAGGCCGCCTGCGCCGAGGCTTGGCACGCCACGGCCGCGAAGTACGACGTGCTGAACCCGCCGGCGCTGCGCCGGCTGGTCGCGGCGGGCACTCAGCTCCGGCCCTACCCGCGGGAGGTGATGGCGGCGCTCTACCGGGGTGCGCAGGAACTCTACGCCGAACTCGGCGCGCAGAATCCGCGCTTCCGGCGCATCCACGACCACTGGGACAAGTTCCGCGTGGAGCAGAGCCAGTGGTTCCGCGTGGCGGAGGACTCGGCGGCGAACTTCCTGGCGACGGCCTCGGCGGTGCGCTGAAGGCGGGCGCCTCAGGCGAAGCGCAGCAGAACGACCAACGCCACCAGCATCTGCACCACGTTGACGAGGACCGAAAGCTGGTGCGCCCGCGCAAAGCCCGCCTTCGCCGCCACGTCGCCGGATTGGGCCGCGTCCGACATGGCGTTGATGCGGGGCATCAGGCCTTGGCGCAGCCACAGCGTGCTGGCGGCGACGAGGCCTAGGCCGAGCGCGTCCGGCAGGCGGAGCGGCAGCAGGGCCAGGGCGCCAACGGCAGCGGAGCCGATGACCCACAGGTAGTAGGCCGGGAAAACGCCCCTGACGAAGCGCCCCGCGACCTCGGCGGGCAAGCGGGTGAAGATCAGCGGCGCCAGCACGGCGGCGAAGAAGCCCATTCCGCCGAGCAGTAAGGCGGCGGCGAGGAGCGCGACGGCGGAGAGGATCATGCGGCGGCGGAAATGGCCCCGCCGCCGGGGGCTGCCAAGGCTACACCGGAACGGGTCCCGAACCGGCGGCCACGCGCCTCGGTCCCCGCTGGCGCAGCCGGACGGAACGAAGTGACCGCTTCCCAACCAGATCGGGCTGTGCAATAGTTTCGAATTAGCATCAGTAAACGCGCGCCCATTGCCGCCTGACTGCGGCGACGCGGCGATGGCCGATCAGACGGGGTGGCCGCACCTATGACAGTTGCAGACACGGTAACCGCCCTGGATGCAATCGCCCGCGCCGGCGGACCGGCGCGGGCCACCGGGACCGACGCCCCGGACCCCCGGGTGTTCCAGCTCGTGCGCGCCGCGGCTCACGCCGCGGATTGCCAGATCGCCGTGTTCTACCAGGGCAGCGGACCGGAATTCGAGGCCGTCGCTGATTTCGGGGCTGCCGGCCCGCCCGGCGTGCTCCGCTTTGCCGGGGCGCCCGATGCCGACGACGCGGAAGACGCCCTCGCCGCCGCGGCGGCCGCGTCGCTCGCCGGCTGCGGCGGCGCGCCCTTGCCCTTCGTCGCGGCGGCGCGCGTCGCGCCCGACGGCGACGGTGCCACGTGCGGCGTGCTCGTGGTTGCTGACACCCGCGCCGCGCGGACGGGCCTCAGCGCGGCGCAGTTCTACGTCCTGCGCGCCCACGCGGCGCAGCTGGCCGCGCTCATCGAATTGCAGGAGCTGCGCCGGGTCGCCTCGGCCGCCCTGGCCGGCGCGGAGCGCTTGCGCTTGCTGGAGTCGGTCGCGGTCCACGCCAACGACGCGATCCTCATCACCGAAGCTGAGCCGATCGACCTCCCCGGCCCGCGCATCCTCTACTGCAACGCGGCGTTCACGCGGACCACCGGCTATGCCGAGGCCGAGATCCTCGGCCGCACCCCGCGGCTCTTGCAGGGGCCGGGCACCGACCGCGCCGCGCTCGACAAGCTGCGGGGGGCTCTGTCTCGTTGGGAGCCCGTCGTGGTCGAGCTGCTGAATTACAGGAAGGACGGCGCGACCTTCTGGGTCGAACTCAGCATCGTGCCGGTGGCCGACGAGACCGGCTGGTTCACGCACTGGGTGTCGGTGCAGCGCGACGTCAGCGACCGGAAAACGGCGGAGGAGGCCGCGACCCGGGCGCGGGTCGCCGAGGCCGAGAGGGAGGCGCTCCAGGCCGAGATCCGCGAGCGCCGCCGCGTCGAGGAGCGGCAAACGCTGCTCACGCGCGAGCTGGACCACCGGGCGAAGAACGCGCTCGCCGTGGTGCAGGCGGCGCTGCGGCTGACGCCGCGCGACGACGCCGAGAGTTTCGCCCGCGCCGTCGAGGGGCGCGTCGCGGCGCTTTCCCGCGCCCACACGCTCCTGGCGGAGGGGCGCTGGGACGGCGCGGAGCTGGGCGCGCTGGCCGAAGGCGAACTGGCCCCTTTCCTCGCGGGCAGCGCCGGCGACGGGCCGCGCGCGGAGCTGAGCGGGCCGCCCTTGTCGCTCTCGCCGAACGCAGCGCAGGCGCTGTCCATGGCGCTGCACGAGCTGGCCACCAACGCCGTCAAGCACGGGGCGCTCTCGGTCCCGGGCGGGCGCGTCTCGCTGCGCTGGTCGGCCGACGACGCGGCGGGGCTGCTGCGGTTGCGCTGGGCCGAGGCCGGCGGGCCGTTGCCGGCCAAGCCCCCGACGCGACGCGGCTTCGGCTCCCGCGTGCTCGAAGCGACGCTCCGCGTGCAACTCGGCGGCGTAGTGGTGCGGAGCTGGGAAGCGCCGGGGTTGGTTTGCGAAGCGGCGCTGCCGCTGCCGAGGGTGCTGGCGGGGGGTGCCGCGGCGGCCGACCTGCCTTGACCGCCGCCCCGCCCGCTTAGCGGCGCCCGGCGCCGAGGGCCTCCGGGCCGTGCGCGCGCTCACGGCGCCGGCCCGACGAACCGTGCAACCTCCCAGGACCGTGTTCGGGCGGGAGGTGCGGCGATGCCGGACAGCGAATTTTTTGAGGACTGCTGCGACCGGCTGCCCGCCAAGGCGGCCGTGGTCGGGCTAGCTGCCCTTTGCACCGCGGCCCTGGCCATGGGCATGCTCGACGGCGCGCCGCAGGAGCGCCCCGGCTGGCTGGCCGCCCGCGGGGCGGCGCAGGCCGTGGCCGGGCCGGCGGCGCTGCCGGACCCGCGCCTGTGTTTCCGCGGGCCACGGGGCGAGCCGGTGGATTTCCCCGCCGCGCAGCACTGCCGCTAGGCGACTGCCACGCGGCGGGTGCGACCCTCAGTACCGGTACTGTTCGCTCTTGAACGGTCCCTGCTGGTCCACGCCGATGTAGGACGCTTGGCGCGCGGAGAGCTTGGTGAGCTTGGCGCCGACCTTGTCGAGGTGCAGGGCCGCGACCTTCTCGTCCAGGCGCTTGGGCAGGGTGTAGACCTTGCGCTCGTACTGGTCGTTGTTGGTCCACAGCTCGATCTGGGCGAGCGTCTGGTTGGCGAAGGACGCCGACATGACGAAGGACGGGTGGCCGGTGGCGTTGCCGAGGTTCACCAGCCGGCCTTCGCTGAGCAGGATGATGCGCTTGCCGCCGGGGAATTCGATCTCGTCCACCTGCGGCTTCACGTTGTCCCACTTGAAGTTGCGCAGGCCCGCGACCTGGATCTCGGAGTCGAAGTGGCCGATGTTGCACACGATGGCGCGGTGCTTCATCGCGCGCATGTGGTCCACTGTGATGACGTCCACGTTGCCGGTCGCGGTGACGAAGATGTCGGCGCGCGGGGCGGCGTCCTCCATGGTGACCACCTCGTAGCCCTCCATGGAGGCCTGGAGGGCGCAGATCGGGTCGGCCTCGCTCACCATGACGCGGCAGCCGGCGTTGCGCAGCGAGGCGGCGGAGCCTTTGCCCACGTCGCCGAAGCCCGCGACCATGGCGACCTTACCCGCCATCATCACGTCCGTGCCGCGGCGGATGGCGTCCACTAGGCTCTCGCGGCAGCCGTAGAGGTTGTCGAATTTTGATTTGGTGACGCTGTCGTTGACGTTGATGGCGGGGAAGAGGAGGCGGCCTTCCTTGGCCATCTGGTACAGGCGGTGGACGCCGGTGGTGGTCTCCTCGGAAACGCCCTTGATGGCGGCGGCGAGCTTGGCGAACCAGCCGGGCTTGGAGCCGAGCGTTTCCTTGATGAGGGCGTAGAAGGCTTCCTCCTCCTCGTTCTCCGGCTTGTCGAGGAAGGCCTTGTCGCCCTTCTCCGCGCGCAGGCCGAGGTGGACGAGCAGCGTCATGTCGCCGCCGTCGTCGAGCAGCACGTTGGGCTCGCCGCCGTCGGCCCATTCGAGGGTACGCTTCACGTAGTCCCAGTATTCAGGGAGCGTCTCGCCCTTCACGGCGAAGACCGGCGTGCCCGTCGCGGCGATGGCGGCGGCGGCGTGGTCCTGCGTCGAGAAGATGTTGCAGGAGGACCAGCGGACGTCGGCGCCCAGCGCCTTGAGCGTCTCGATCAGCACCGCGGTCTGGATGGTCATGTGCAGGCAACCGGCGACACGGGCGCCCTTCAGCGGCTGGGAGGGCCCGTACTCCCGCCGGATGGCCATGAGGCCGGGCATCTCGTCCTCGGCCATGGAAATCTCCTTGCGGCCCCAATCGGCCAGGGAGAGGTCCTTCACGACGTGGTCGGCGGTGGCAGCGGCCATTTTCGGCATCCTAGGTCTCGCAGTGGCGGGCGCCCTACCACAGGGTGAGGGGCTATGGCCAGAGGTGGCGGCGAGACATAAGAATATCTTTATGTGGCGTCGAGTTCCACTCGGGTCGGGCGGCGTGGCGCCCAATGGACGGGGCGTGCGCATCCTCGCGCGGTGGCCGCTCGCCCCGGAGCGGTGGCCGCGCTCGTGCCAGGTTTCGACGCCGCGCCAGCCCTGGCGGGAGCCGCCGCGCTCGGTTTCGTAGGTCTGGACCCGCGTCCAGTGGCCGTTCGAGCAAGTCGAGAACGAGTTGGAGGACTGGCTCCCGGCCCGAGGCCGTTGCCGCTCCGAGGGCGGCGATCAGGCGGTGGCGAGCCAAGCCGATCGGACGGGCAGTTGTTGCATTCCTCTCGAATGCATCCCTCTCGAACGCCCAACAGCTTGGACGTGCCGCGCGGCGACGCGGGGGGCGGCGTCGTGGCCGGAGGGTGGCGGCCGGCTTGCCGCGACGCGCGGCGTGCCCATACCTTCTTGCGAAAGGGGCCGAGCGACAGCGCCCCGAACGGGAGAGTTTCTGCCATGTTCCGGCTTTCCGCTACCATCGGCCTCGCCGCGGTTCTCGCGCTGCCGCCGCTCGCCCTGGCGCAGCAGGCGCCGCCCGCGGCCCCTTCTTGGCAGCAGGGCCGGCCCGACAGCATGGCCGCCTCGCCGCTGGCGCCGCACGCGCCGCGCATGACGGTGACGGCGCCTGACCGCTTGCCGACCAGCGCGCTGCGGGTGCCGGAGGGCTTCAAGGTGGAGGTCTGGGCGCACGGCGCGCCCGGCGCGCGCATGATGGCGGAGGGGCCTAATGGCACCGTCTTCGTGGGCAGCCGCACCATCGGGCGCGTTTACGCCATCAGCGAGGAGGGCGGACAGCGGCGGGTGCGGACGATCGCGCAGCAGCTCAACCAGCCCAATGGCGTCGCGGTGCGGGACGGCAACCTCTACGTCACCGCCATCAACCGCGTGCTGCGCTATGACGGCATCGAGGGCAAGCTGGAGAACCCAGGCGAGCCCGCGGACCTGACGGCGGCCTTCAACCTGCCGACGGAGGAGCACCACGGCTGGAAGTTCACGGCCTTCTCGCCCGAGGGGCGGCTGTTCATGAACATCGGCGTGCCGTGCAACATCTGCGAGTTCGACCGCGACCGCTTCGCCATGATCGTGTCGTTCCGGCCGGACGGGTCCGACCGGCGGGTGGAGGCCAAGGGCGTCCGCAACTCGGTGGGCTTCGACTGGCACCCGACGACGCGGGAGCTGTGGGCCACCAACAACGGCCGCGACTGGGCCGGCAACGAGATGCCGCACGACACCCTGCTGCGCATCCGCCGTGCCGGCGAGGACTTCGGCTTCCCGTTCTGCGTCGGCGACTGGAACGACCCGGCGGCGTCCGAGCGGCGCCAGTGCAGCGAGTTCGCGCAGCCCGCGGCCTCGCTCGGGCCGCACACGGCGCCGCTGGGCGCGCGGTTCTACACCGGGAGCATGTTCCCGGAGACCTACCGCAACCACCTCTTCGTCGCGCGGCGCGGGTCTTGGAACCGCGAGCAGCTCTCGGGCTACGACGTGGCGGTGGCGCGGATCGGCGCGGACGGCAACGTGACGGGCATCGAGCCCTTCCTGACCGGCTTCCGCGACGAGGCGAACAACCGCTTCCTCGGCCGGCCGGTGGACGTTCTGCAACGGCGCGACGGTTCGCTGCTGGTGAGCGACGAGCAGAACGGCGCGATCTACCGCATCTCCCGCCAGTGATCCTGCGGGACGCGGTCGTGGCGGCGGCCCTGGCGGCCGCAGTCGCCTTTCCTTCGGCGGCGCAGGACGCGGCGCAGGGGGCGGCTTTGGCGGAGGCGCGCGGCTGCGGCTCCTGCCACGGGGCGAAGGGCATCGCGGAGCAGCCGCCGATGCCCTCGCTCGCCGGGCAGCCGGCGGAGTTCGTCACCTTGCAAATGATCCTGTTCCGCGAGCGGCTGCGCGACGCGCCGCCTATGCCCGATCTGGCGCAGGGCTTGGAGGACGGGCAGATCGAGGACTTGGCCGCGCACTTCGCCGCCTTGCCGCCCGGCCCGCCGCCGGACCGGGGCGAGGCGGATGCGGGGCGCGCGGGGGAGGGCGCGGCGCTGTCGCAGCGGATGAACTGCGGCGTCTGCCACCTGCCGACCTACGCCGGCCGGGCGCAGATCCCGCGGGTGGCCGGGCAGCGGGAGGAGTACCTGGTCCACGCGCTGACGCAGTACCGCGAAGGCACGCGGCGGGGCTCCGACACCAACATGAACGCGGTGATGTACGGGGTGACGGACGCGCAGATCGCGGCGCTCGCGCACTACCTGGCGCAGCGGTAGGGCCGCGGCGCGTCGGTTTCGGAACGGAGGGCACGCGCGATGAGCGACCTTTTGCGGGACTCGGTCTTCTACTGGACCTTCTCCAGCACGACCGGCGACGCGTACACCGGTTACACCGTGGCGGACACGGTGAGCCTGGGCGGTTTGCCCGTGGGCGCGCTCCTGCCGTCCCCCTACGGCCCGGCCTTCGGCGCCTACACCGTCACCAACATCGTGAACTACGAGGTCGATCTCAGCGCGCACTTCGGGATCGGCTACTACGCGGAGGGCGCGACCGTCCTGTCCTCCTACTACGACGCGAACACCGCTCGCTCCCTCCCGACCTACTACGGCTCGCAAGGCATCCCGACCACCTACGGCGGTCTCGGCGAGGAGTTCGACTTCGTCCCCGTGCCGTTCTTCGGCATCCCCGGCGCCCAGCCCGGCGGCTACTTCGAAGTCGGGTACGGCGGTTACTACCTGATCGCCTGAACCGCCGCGGCCCCGCGCCTGCTCTGGCGCGCCGCGGCGCGGGTGCCGTTCCGCCCGCGCGGGAAATGCCCTATCCCGCGCGCCCATGGACCTTGCGGCGCCTTCCACACCCGCCACGCTGCCCCGTCCCGCGCCGGGGCCGTTGCCCGCGTACCGCGCGCGGGTCGCTTCCGGAGCGCTGGTGCCCGACCAGGCGCAGGCGCTGGCGGCGGAGACGTTGCAGGACCTGTGGCGGCGGCTGCGCGGCTACGACCCGCACCCGGAGGCGCCGGAGGGAGGCGGCTTCTTTTCCCGCTTCTTCCGCCGGAAATCGGCCGAGGGGGCGCCAGAGGGGACGCCGCACGGGCTCTACCTCGTGGGCGGCGTGGGACGCGGGAAGTCCATGCTGATGGATCTGTTCTTCGCCTGCGCCGACCTGCCGCGGAAGCGGCGCATCCACTTCCACCAGTTCATGCAGGAGTGCCACCAGCGCATCCACGCTTGGAAGCGCGCGCACCCGGGCGAGCCGGACCCGATCCCGCCGCTGGCCGACGCGGTCGCGGCGGAGGCGGCGCTGCTCTGCTTCGACGAGTTCCAGGTCCACGACATCGCCGACGCCATGATCCTGGGCCGTTTGTTCGAAGCGCTGTTCCATCGCGGCGTGGTGGTGGTGGCGACCAGCAACACCCTGCCGCAGGACCTGTTCAAGGGTCGTCCCGGCCGCGACGCTTTCCTGCCTTTCATCGCGCTGATCCGCGAGCGGCTGGACGTGCTGGTGCTGGACGCGGCGCGCGACTACCGGCGGGAGCGCATCCTGGGCCTGCCGACGTGGCACACGCCGCTCGGCGGCCGGGCGGAGCGCGCGTTGGACGCGGCGTTCCGGGAGCTGACCGGTGAAGCGCGGGGGAAGCCCTGCCGCTTGGCGGTGCTGGGCCGCTCCCTGGAGTTGCCGGAGGTGGCGCGCGGGGTGGCGCGGGCGGACTTCGAGGCGCTGTGCGGCCGGCACCTCGGCCCGGCGGACTACCTGGCGTTGGCGACGCACATCCACACGCTGGTCCTGGACGGCGTGCCGCGCTTGGGGGCGGAGAACGCCGACCGGGCCCGGCGCTTCATCACCCTGGTGGACGCGCTCTACGAGCACCGCTGCAAACTGGTCGCCTCCGCCGAGGCCCCTCCCGACCGACTCCACGAACAAGGCGAAAACGCGGCGATGTTCGAGCGGACGGCTAGTCGGCTCGTCGAAATGCAAAGCCAGGAATATCTTTCGCTTTCGCATTTGACGTAACGGCCTGAAATATGCTTCACGGATTCGAGAACATTTGTGGAGTCATAGTGAATGTTGCGTAGCCTGGCGTTCGCCTTCCTCAGCCTGTCCCTCCTTGCCGGCCCTGCCGCGGCGCGCGGCGATGGCCCTGCTGGCGGTCGGCGGGCCGAAGCGAAGGCCACCGCGGGCGCCAAGGCCGAGCGCACCTTCCTCTTGCGCCGGGTGGCGTCCACTGCCGCCCGTCCCGCGGTCCTGTCCGGCCCTGCCGCTTGCGGGCGCGCGGCGCGCGGCGTGCTGCGCTGCCGCGGGGCGGTCCAAGCGGTGAGCTGGAGCTGGGCGCAAGGCTTGCCGCCGGCGATGGGCGTGCAGGCGCAGGAATGCCCGGCCGGCACCATGGCGACCTTGGCGGAGGGGCACGAGGACATCGTGCGTTGCATCCCGATCTGACTGGGGATCGCTGCGTCGTGGCGTAGGGGGCGGGCGGGCGTTCCAGCGGGCGCCGCTGCCTTGCCGGTCCCGGCGGTGGGGGTTAGGAAGCGCGCATCCATTCCCACCCCGCGCATCCGAGGACGCCCTGATGGCCCGCAAGAAGATCGCGCTGATCGGCGCCGGCAACATCGGCGGCACGCTCGCCCACCTGATCGGCCTCAAGGAACTGGGTGACGTTGTGATGTTCGACGTGTTCGGCGGCGTGGCGGCCGGCAAGGCGCTGGACATCATGCAGAGCGGGCCGGTGGACGGCTTCGACAGCATGATGACCGGCGGCTCCGATTACGCGGCCATCGCCGGCTCGGACGTGGTGATCGTGACGGCGGGCTTCCCGCGCACGCCGGGCATGAGCCGGGACGATTTGATCGGCAAGAACGCCGGCGTCATCGCCACCGTGGCCGAGGGCATCAAGACGCACTGCCCGGAGGCCTTCGTCATCGTCATCACCAACCCGCTCGACGCGATGGTGTGGGTGATGCGGGAGAAGTCCGGCCTGCCGGCGGAACGGGTGGTGGGCATGGCGGGGGTGCTCGACTCCTCGCGCTTCCGGCTGTTCCTGGCGCAAGAGTTCAACGTCTCGGTGGAGGACGTGACCGCCTTCGTGCTGGGCGGCCACGGCGACACCATGGTGCCGCTGACGCGCTACTCGACGGTGGCGGGCATCCCGGTGCCGGACCTCGTCAAGATGGGTTGGACCACGCAGGAGCGGGTGGACGCCATCTGCACGCGCACCGCCAACGGCGGCGGCGAGATCGTCAAGCTGTTGGAGAAGGGCAGCGCCTTCTACGCACCGGCGGCTTCCGCCATCGCCATGGCGGAAAGCTTCCTCAAGGACAAGAAGCGGGTGCTGCCATGCGCCGCTTGGCTGACGGGGCAGTACGGCGTTTCGGACCTCTACGTCGGCGTGCCGGTGGTGATCGGCGCCGGGGGCGTGGAGCGGATCGTGGAGATCCAGTTGAACCCCGAGGAGAAGGCGGCCTTCGAGAAGTCCTGCGGCGCGGTGCGGGAGTTGCTGGACGCCTCCAAGAAGCTGGTCGGCTGAGGCCGCCGCTCCGATGAACATACACGAGTACCAGGCCAAGGAGCTGCTGCGGCGCTACGGCGTCCCGGTGCTCGACGGGCACGTGGCCACCACGCCGGAGGAGGCCGAGGCCGCGGCGCGCAAGCTGCCCGGTCCGGTGTGGGTGGTGAAATCGCAGATACACGCAGGCGGGCGCGGCAAGGGGCGCTTCAAGGAGGACCTAGGCGGCAAGGGCGGCGTCCGCGTCGTGAAGTCCGTCGAGGACGTGAAGGCCGAGGCGGCGAAGATGCTCGGCAAGACGCTCGTCACCAAGCAGACCGGCGAGGCGGGGCGCGTGGTGTCGCGCGTCTATGTCGAGGCCGGGTGCGACATCAAGCGGGAGATCTATCTCTCCTTGCTGGTGGACCGGGAAACCTCCCGCGTCACGGTGGTCGCCTCCGCCGAGGGCGGGGTGGAGATCGAAGAAGTCGCCGCGGAGCACCCGGAGAAGATCATCCGGGTGGCCATCGACCCCGCCTCCGGCATGTCCGGCTTCCACGCGCGCAAGGTGGCGTTCGGGCTGGGGTTGGAAGGCAAGCAGGTTACCGCCTTCACCAAGTTCGCGTCGGCGCTGTACCGGGCCTTCGGCGACCTCGATTGCGCGGTCGTGGAGATCAACCCGCTCGTGGTGACGGGCGCGGGGGAGGTGGTGGCGCTCGACGCCAAGGTGTCCTTCGACGACAACGCGCTGTTCCGGCACAAGGAGCTGGAGGCGTTGCGCGACGACGGGGAGATGGACCCGAAGGAGCTGGACGCGG
This sequence comes from uncultured Acetobacteraceae bacterium, assembly GCA_902805625.1. Taxonomy (GTDB): domain Bacteria; phylum Pseudomonadota; class Alphaproteobacteria; order Acetobacterales; family Acetobacteraceae; genus Craurococcus. Next base: position 8,617 of record CADCTL010000015.1, on the reverse strand, counting down.
TTCGCAACGACCTGAACTACGTGGCGCTGGACGGCGAGATCGGCTGCATGGTGAACGGCGCCGGCCTCGCCATGGCGACCATGGACATCATCAAGCTCTACGGCTCCTCGCCGGCGAACTTCCTCGACGTGGGCGGGACGGCGGATTCGGCGCGCGTCACCGAGGCGTTCCGGATCATCACCTCGGACGCCAACGTGAAAGCCATCCTGGTGAACATCTTCGGCGGCATCGCCAAGTGCGACATGATCGCCACCGGCATCGTGGCCGCGAGCAAGAACCTGTCCCTCAAGGTGCCGCTGGTGGTGCGGTTGGAGGGAACGAATGTCGAGCTGGGCAAGAAGATACTGGCCGAGAGCGGCCTCGCCATCATCCCCGCCGAGAACCTGGCCGACGCCGCCGAGAAGGCCGTGCGCGCCGTGAAGGCCGGCTGAGCGGTGTCCGACCGCCCCCGCCGCGTGGCGGCCTTCGTGGACGGGTCGAACATCTACTACACGATGCGCGACAAGCTCGGCTGGACGATCGATTGGCAGCGGTTCCGCGACTTCCTCGACCGCTTCGGGGAGGTGCGCGAGTGCAACTACTACGTCGGCCTGTCCGAGGAGCCCACGCAGCAGGGCTTCATCAACATGCTGGCCTACAACGGGTACTCGGTGTTCACCAAGGACCTGAAGACGATCACGACCGCGGACGGCTCGCCGGTCCGCAAGGCGAACATGGACGTCGAGATCGCGGTGGACATGCTGGCGCGGCTCGGCACCTACGACGTCGTCATGCTGGCGAGCGGCGACGGCGACATGGAGCGCCCGCTGCAGTTCCTACGCGACCGCGGCAAGGACGTGTTCGTGATCAGCACGGAGGGGCGGGTGGCGCAGGAGCTGCTCTGGCTCGTCGGCGCGAATTTCATCGATTTGGGCAGGTACCGCACCGACATCGAGCGGGTGCGCGGCAATCCGGAGTATTGACGGTGGCGATCCTCGTCGATGCGGACACCAAGGTGATGACGCAAGGCTTCACCGGGAGCCAGGGAACCTTCCACGCGGAGCAGGGCATCGCCTACGGCTCGCAGTACGTGGGCGGGGTGACGCCGGGCAAGGGCGGTAGCACGCACATCGGCCTGCCGGTGTTCGACACCGTCGCCGAGTGCGTGGAGAAAACGGGCGCGGACGCGAGCGTGATCTATGTGCCGCCGCCCTTCGCCGCCGACGCGATATTGGAGGCGATCGACGCCGAGGTGCCGCTGATCGTCTGCATCACGGAGGGCATCCCGGTGCTCGACATGGTGCGGGTGAAGCGGGCGCTGGACGGCTCGCGGTCGCGGCTCATCGGGCCGAACTGCCCCGGCGTCATCACGCCGGACGCTTGCAAAATCGGCATCATGCCGGGGCACATCCACCGGCGCGGTTCGGTGGGCATCGTGTCGCGTTCCGGCACGCTGACCTACGAGGCGGTGGCGCAGACCTCCGCCGCGGGGCTTGGCCAGACCACCTGCGTCGGCATCGGCGGCGACCCGGTCAAAGGCACGGATTTCGTCGAGGTGCTGGAGATGTTCCTGGCCGACGACGAGACGAAGTCCATCGTGATGATCGGCGAGATCGGCGGGCAGAGCGAGATCCAGGCGGCGGAGTTCCTCGGGCGGGAGAACAAGGGCGGCAAGCCGGTTGTGGGCTTCATCGCCGGCGCAACCGCGCCGCCCGGCCGCCGCATGGGGCACGCGGGCGCGGTGATCTCGGGCGGGAAAGACACCGCGGCGGCGAAGATCGAAGCCTTGAGGGCGGCCGGCATCCACGTGGCGGACAGCCCGGCGGCGCTTGGCTCCACCATGGTGAGGGCGCTGAGGAGGTAGGGGGCTGCCGAATCCCTGCCGCAATGCCCTTCTAAACACCATATCCGGATGCCGCGCCCCGACGAATCTTCTGGCGCGGCACCGATTCGATTGACCTGAGCGCCGCCGGCCCGAGCGGGCCGGCAGGGAGGAAACGCACATGGCCGGAGTGGACATCCTCGCTTCCGCGATGACGGGGGCGAATGCCGCCTTCCTCGCTGACCTCTACGCCCGTTGGGTGGAGAGGCCGGACAGCGTCGATCCCTCTTTCGCCGAACTCTTCGCCGCGCTGAACGACGACGCGCGGGCCGTGCTGACCGACGCTTCCGGCGCGTCCTGGGCGCCGCGGCCGCGCGGCGGCTTCGCGCCGGCGCCCGAAGTCCCGCCTGCCGCCAGGGGCAAGGGCGCCGCTGCGCCCGCCGCCGACCCGGAGGCGATCCGCCGCGCGCAGCTCGACTCGATCCGCGCGCTGATGCTGATCCGCTCCTACCGTGTGCGCGGGCACTTGGAGGCGCAGCTCGACCCGCTCGGCCTGACGCAGAACCGGCACCACGACGAGCTGGACCCGAAGTTCTGGGGCTTCACCGACGACGACCTCGACCGCCCCATCTTCATCAACGGCGTGCTCGGGCTGGAAACGGCGACCGTGCGCGAGATCATGGCCGTGGTGCGCGCCACCTACTGCGGGCCGATCGGCGTTGAATTCATGCACATCCAGGCGCCGGACCAGAAGGCCTGGATCCAGCAGCGGATGGAGGGCGCGCCCTGGGTCAAGGCGTTCGACCCAGCGGCCAAGCGCGCGATCCTGGAGCAGTTGACGGAGGCCGAGGGGTTCGAGGCCTTCTGCGCCCGCAAGTACGTCTCCACCAAGCGCTTCGGCCTGGAAGGCGGCGAGACCACCATCCCGGCGGTGCAGACGGTGATCGAGACCTGCGCGCGAGACGGGGTGGAGGAGATCGCCATCGGCATGGCGCACCGCGGCCGGCTGAACGTGCTGGTGAACGTGGTGAAAAAGCCCTTCGCCAAGGTCTTCGCCGAGTTCATGGGCGTCGCGGCCAACCCGGACGACGTGCAGGGCTCGGGCGATGTGAAGTACCACCTCGGCACCTCCACCGACATCGAGATCGGCGGGCGGCAGGTGCATCTGTCGCTCCAGCCCAACCCGAGCCACCTGGAGGCGGTGAACCCCGTCGTGGTCGGCAAGGTGCGGGCGCGGCAGGACATGCGGGGCGACATCAAAGGGCGCCGCTCCGTCATGGGCATCCTGCTGCACGGCGACGCCGCCTTTGCCGGCCAGGGCGTGGTGTACGAGACCATGGCGATGAGCCAGCTCATCGGCTACCGCACCGGCGGCACGGTCCACATCGTCACCAACAACCAGATCGGCTTCACCACCGTCCCCGCGCACGCCTATTCGGGGCTGTACTGCACGGACATCGCCAAGGCGGTGCAGGCGCCGATCTGGCACGTGAACGGCGACGACCCGGAGGCGGTGGTCTTCACGGCCAAGCTCTGCGCCGAGTTCCGCCAGACTTTCGCCACGGACGCGGTGCTCGACATCGTGTGCTACCGCCGGTACGGCCACAACGAGACCGACGAGCCGGCCTTCACCCAGCCGATCATGTACAAGCGCATCCGGGAGATGCGGACGACGCGCACCCTCTACGCCGAGCGCCTGGCGAACGAGGGCAGCGTGCCGGCGGACGAGTCGAAGGCGATGCTGGACGCCTTCAACGCCAAGATGGAGGAGGCCTTCCAGGCGTCGCAGAGCTTCCGCCCCAACAAGGCGGACTGGCTGGAAGGGCACTGGTCCGGCCTCAAGGCGGCCGGCGCGGGCGAGGACGAGGAACGGCTGCACGCGACGGCCGTGCCGCTCGACGCGCTGTGCGAGGTGGGCGCGGCGCTGGGCCGGGTGCCGGAGGGCTTCGGCGTCAACCCGAAGGTCGCGCGGCAGCTCGAAGCGAAGCGGCAGGCGATCAAGGACGGCGAAGGCATCGACTGGGCGACCGGCGAAGCGCTGGGCTTCGGCACCCTGCTGCTGGAGGGGCACCGCGTCCGGCTTTCGGGCGAGGACGTGCAGCGCGGCACCTTCAGCCAGCGCCACGCCGTGCTGGTGGACCAGGCGAACCAGTCGGAATACGTGCCGCTGAACAACATCCGCGACGGCCAGGCGCGGTTCGAGGTGTTCAACTCGCTCCTGTCCGAGTTCGGTGTGCTGGGCCTCGAATACGGCTACACGCTGGCCGACCCGCACACGTTGGTGCTGTGGGAGGCGCAGTTCGGCGACTTCGCCAACGGCGCGCAGGTCATCATCGACCAGTTCATCGCGTCCGGCGAGGCCAAGTGGCTGCGGATGTCGGGCTTGGTGCTGCTGCTGCCGCACGGCTACGAGGGGCAGGGGCCGGAGCACTCCTCGGCGCGGCTGGAGCGCTACCTCCAGATGTGCGCCGAGCGGAACATGCGGGTCTGCAACATCACCACGCCGGCCAACTACTTCCACGCGCTGCGGCGGCAGCTCAAGGCGAACTACCGCAAGCCGCTGGTGCTGATGACGCCGAAGTCGCTGCTGCGGCACAAGCTGGCGGTGAGCAAACTGGCGGAGTTCGGGCCGGACAGCGCGTTCCAGCGCGTCATCCCGGAGACCGACGCGATCGCGCCGGAGGCCGAGGTGCGGCGCGTGGTGCTGTGCTCCGGCAAGGTCTATTACGACCTGCTGCAAGCGCGGCGCGACGCGGGCGTGCAGGACGTGGCGATCGTCCGGATGGAGCAGCTCCACCCCTTCCCGAAGGAAGGGCTGGGCCAGGCGCTGGCGCCCTACACCAACGCAGAGGTGGTGTGGTGCCAGGAGGAGCCGGAGAACATGGGCGCTTGGTGCTTCGTGGACCGGCGGATCGAGGGCGTGCTGAAGACGCTCGACGTGAAGGCCAAGCGGCCGGACTACGCCGGGCGCTGCGCGGCGGCGAGCCCGGCCACCGGCCTCGCCAAGGTCCACGCGAAGCAGCAGGAAAGCTTGGTGCGCGCGGCGCTCGGCCTGTAGCGGCGGCGCGCCGGAAGGAAAGCAACGCACGATGGCGGACATACTGGTTCCCACCCTGGGCGAGAGCGTCAGCACCGCGACGGTGGCGCGCTGGCTCAAGCAGGCGGGCGAGGCGGTGACGGCGGACGAGCCGCTGGTGGAGCTCGAGACCGACAAGGTCACGGTGGAGGTCAACGCGCCCTCCGCCGGGGTGATCGAAAGCATCTCCGCCGACACGGGGGCGGAGGTGTCGCCGGGCGCGGTGCTGGGCGTTATCGGCGCATCGACCGGCGCCGGGGCGGCTCCCGCGCCGAAGGCGAAGTCTGCTGCCGCTCCGGCGCCCGCACCGGCGCCGGCCGCGGCGGCGCAGCCGAAGGTGGAGGCGCCCCGCGCGCCGTCCGGCCCGGTGGCGGTGCCGGGGACGCACTCGCCGCTGCCTGCGGCGGCGAAGATGATGGCCGAGAAGGGGATCACCGCGGAGCAGATCGGGAACGGCTCCGCCAAGGACGGGCGCATCGCCAAAGGCGACGTGCTGGATTTCCTGTCGCGCCCCGCGCCCCAGCAGGCGCCGACTCCCGCCGCGCGCGCGCCGCGCGCGCCGGAGGAGGGCGAGGAGCGGGTGAAGATGACGCGCCTGCGGCGCACCATCGCCGCGCGGCTGAAAGAGGCGCAGAACACCGCCGCCATGCTCACCACCTTCAACGAGGTGGACATGGGCGCGGCGATGGCGCTGCGCACCGAGTACCGCGACGCCTTCGAGAAGAAGCACGGGGTGCGGCTGGGCTTCATGTCCTTCTTCGTGAAGGCGTGCGTGGCGGCGCTGAAGGAGTTCCCCGCCGTCAACGCCGAGATCGACGGCGAGGACGTGGTCTACAAGAACTTCGTCCACATGGGCATCGCGGTGGGCGGCCCGAACGGGCTGGTCGTGCCCGTGCTGCGCCACGCGGAGCGCATGGGCTTCGCCGAGATCGAGAAGACCATCGGCGGATTCGGCAAGCGGGCGCGCGACGGGCAGCTCAAGCTGGAGGACTTGGCGGGCGGCTCCTTCACCGTCACCAACGGCGGCATCTACGGCAGCCTGATGAGCACGCCCATCCTCAACCCGCCGCAGAGCGGCATCCTAGGAATGCACAAGATCCAGGAGCGCCCGATGGTCGTGGGCGGCAAGGTCGAGGTGCGGCCGATGATGTACCTCGCGCTGTCTTACGACCACCGCATCGTGGACGGGAAGGAGGCGGTTAGCTTCCTGGTGCGCGTGAAAGAAGGCGTGGAAGACCCGCGGCGGTTGATGCTCGACATCTAGAGCCGGGCAGCGCTGCCGGCGGCCGGTCCTCCGTGCGGGCCGCCGCCGGTTCTGCTAAGCTGCCTCCGTCGGCGGCGGGCTCGGCCCGCCGGAACCGGCCGAAGCGCCAGCCACATCGAAGCGGGAAACCGTCCCATGCGTTCCTTTGAAGGCCAGTTCTCCGACAACCGCCCGCTGAAGCGCACGCGGGAGGAGAAGGTGCGGCTCCTGGCGGAGCTGAAGGAAACGCTGCGCTCCCTCAAGCCGCACACCGCGCCCGAGCTGCGCGCGTCCATAGGCGGGCGGATCAAGGAACTGGAGGCCGACCTCGCCGCGCCGCCGCCGCCGCCGCGCGAGCGCCGCGGCCCGTCGCACCAAGAAGAGCGGTTCGGCACCGGCCCCCGCCTGCCGCGGCGCCCGCGTCCGCCGCGCGAGGGTTAGCCGTTCAGGAAGCGTGGCGCGCTGCGGGCGGCGGCGCTTTGCCCGGCCGCAACGCATCGTAGGCGGCGCGGACCAGCGCCGGGCCGTGGCGCCGCTCCAGCCGCCGGACGGTGAAGTGCGCGGTGGCTATGCCGCGGTAGTGCTCCAGGAAGGCGAGGTTCACCGCCGCGCCGGCGGCGGCGCCGATGAGGGGCGCGGCCTGCGCCGAGACCTTCACCGCCACCGGTCCGCCGAAGCGGCTGGCAATGGCGCCGAGCAGGCCGGGGATCATCTGCCCCAGGGTGCGCCCGGCCGCGCTCTTCAGGCTCTCGGCCAGGGCTAGGCGCATGGCGAAATAGCTGGAGTCGGCGCCGTCGTCCGACGGGTCGCGGCCGCCGAGTGCAAACACTTGCAGGCATTCGGCCTGCACCGCAGGGTCGGACAGGTCCTCGCCCTGTTCCGCGGCGATGGCGGCGACTTGGCGCAGCAGGAGCGTGGTGGAGACGGGCAGTTCCATCAAGGTGCCCGGCAGGCCGAGCGCGCCGCCGGCCGCGCCCGCGGCGGCGAGGGCGCCGCGGTGCATCCAGGAGTCCGGCACGGGCGTCGGGTTCTGCTGGCCCGGCCGGGTCCGCAGCGCCGTCTGCAAAGCGGTCTGCAACGCCCGGCGCAGGGCGCTGTCCAGCATCCGTTGCGCGGGCGCCGGCAGGCTGCGCTTCAGCGCCTCCACGGAACTGCCAACCACGGCGGCGAGGCGGGCGGGGAGCGAAATGCCTTCCAGGATCGCCACGGCCGCATCCAGCTCGGCCTGGGCGTCGGAGGGCAGGGAGGCGGGAACGGGGAGGTGCTCGGTGTCGCTCATGATCGGCCCTGCAACGCTCGCGCGGGCCGGTTGTTCAATCGGCGCGTCATCGGCGAGGCGCGCGGGAGTGCGGGGGACGAGGTCGGCGCGCGGGGTCGCGGCGGTGCTGTGCCTGCTGTTCGCCGCCGGCTGCGGCGCGCCCCTGGCGCCGAGCGCCTTCGGCGAGGCCGGCGGGCCGGCGCTGGAACCGGAGCGGTATTTCGAGGGGCGCACCCTCGCCTTCGGGGTGTTCGAGGACAGCGCCGGCGCCCCCACCGGCCGCTTCTCCACCGAGTCGATGGGGTGGCGCGAGGGGGACGCGCTGGTGCTGGACCAGACCATCCGGCTCGGCGACGGGACGGTGCAGGAGCGGCGGTGGCGGCTGCGGCGTGTGGACGCGCACCGCTACGAGGCGACCGCCGGGCCGGTGGTCGGCACCGCGCTCGGCGAGGCGCACGGGCGGGTGTTCCATTGGACCTACACCCTGGAACTCGAACCCGGCGGCTGGCTGCGCCGGGTGCAGTTCGAGCACTGGATGTACCTCGCGGACGACGGCGAAACTTTGCTGAACCGCATCACCGTGCGGAAGCTCGGCGTCGTGGTGGCGCGCGCCTCGGAGGTGTTCCACCGCCGAGGCGCGCCCTGACCCGTCCTACAGGATGTAGCGGCTGAGGTCGGCGCTGCCGGCGAGCGGCGCCACCTTCTCCTGCACGTAGGCGCCGTCCACCCGCACCGCTTCGCCGCCGCGGTCGCTGGCGGTGAAGGAGATCTCCTCCAGCATCCGCTCCATCACCGTGGCGAGGCGGCGGGCGCCGATGTTCTCCACCTTGGCGTTGATGTCGGCGGCGAGGTCGGCGATGGCGTCCACCGAGTCGTCGGTGAACTCGATCGCCATGCCTTCCGTGCCGAGCAGCGCCACGTACTGCTTGATGAGCGAATGCTCCGGCTCGGTCAGGATGCGGCGGAAGTCGTCGCGGGTCAGCGCGGCCAGCTCCACGCGCAGCGGCAAGCGGCCTTGCAACTCGGGCAGCAGGTCCGAGGGCTTGGCGAGGTGGAAGGCGCCGGAGGCGATGAACAGGATGTGGTCGGTCTTCACCGGCCCTTGCTTCGTCGTGACGGTGGTGCCTTCGATCAGCGGCAGGAGGTCGCGCTGCACGCCCTCGCGCGACACGTCGCCGCCGCGGAAGCCGCCCTCGCCGGTGCGGGCGCAGATCTTGTCGATCTCGTCGAGGAAGACGA
>CADCTL010000014.1 GCA_902805625.1 uncultured Acetobacteraceae bacterium | reverse complement strand
GCGCTTCGCCGTTCAGCCCCTCGACGTCGGAGACTCGTTGGCCCGACGCGGCCTGGGCCAACACCTCACTGTAGTCTTCCAGCGCGGCGAAAGCCGCGTCGAGCACCCGTCCGGCGGCGTCGGCGGCGCCGGCCGGGCTCGGGGTGAAGCGGGACGCCATCGCCGCGCCCCTCGCCCGGCCACCGCCGCCAGTGGCGAAGGCGACGGCTTCTTCCTCGGCCGCCGCCTGCCGCTCGAAGCCGTCCATGCGGGTGATCAGCCCGTCCACCGCCTCGTCCGCGCCGTCCAAAGCGGCGGCGAAGCGCTGCGCCGGCGCGCCCGCCTCGCGCGCCTGGCGGCGGCCGGCGCAGCCGAAGGCGAGGAGCGGTGTCAGGGACAGCAGGACGGCGCGGCGGGGCAGAATCGTCATGCGGCGTTTCCTCTCGTGGCGGCGTTCGGCGGCGGCGTCCGGGTCAGGCGGGCGCTTTGGCCAGGGCGTCGAAGCCCTTCAGCGAGGCGAGCAGGGCGGGCATCTGCCGCAGCGGGATCATGTTCGGCCCGTCGGAAGGGGCGCGGTCGGGGTCGGGGTGGGTTTCAATGAACACGGCCGCGACGCCCACGGCCACCGCGGCGCGGGCCAGCACCGGGGCGTATTCCCGTTGGCCGCCGCTGCTGCTCCCCTGGCCGCCGGGCTGCTGCACCGAGTGGGTGGCGTCAAACACCACCGGGTAGCCGGTTTCGGCCATGATCGGCAGCGCGCGCATGTCGCTGACCAGCGTGTTGTAGCCGAAGGACGCGCCGCGCTCGGTGAGCAGCACGTCCTCGTTGCCGGTGGAGGCGATCTTGGCGGCGACGTTGCGCATGTCCCAGGGCGCGAGGAACTGGCCCTTCTTGACGTTCACCGGCTTGCCAGCGGCGCCGGCGGCGAGGAGCAGGTCGGTTTGCCGGCACAGGAAGGCGGGGATCTGGAGGCAGTCCACCGCTTCCGCCGCCGGGGCGCACTGCTCGGCGGCGTGGACGTCGGTGAGCACCGGCAGGCCGGTGGCCTCGCGCACTTCGGCGAGGATCGCCAGGCCTTCGGCCAAGCCGATGCCGCGGGCGGCGTTGAGGCTGGTGCGGTTGGCCTTGTCGAAGCTCGACTTGTAGATCAGCGGCACACCGGCGGCGTTCGCCATCTCGCGCAAAGCGTGAGCAACCTCGAGGGCGTGCGCGCGGCTCTCGATCTGGCAGGGGCCGGAGATGACGGCGAGCGGCAGGCGGTTGCCCACCTCCACGCCGCCGACGCGGACCACTCGCGGCGCGGTCACACCAGCCGCGCCTGGCGCACCGCGGCGCCGACGAAGCCGCGGAACAGCGGGTGCGGGTCGAAGGGCTTGGACTTCAGCTCGGGGTGGAACTGCACGCCGATGAACCACGGATGGTCAGGGTATTCCACGATCTCCGGCAGGGCGCCGTCGGGCGACATTCCGGAGAAGCGCAGCCCCGCTTCCTCCAGCCGGTCCTTGTAGTTCACGTTGACCTCGAAGCGGTGGCGGTGGCGCTCGGTGATCTCGCCGGCGCCGTCGTACACCGCGCGCACCAGCGAGTCGGGGGCGAGCCGCGCGGGGTAGGAGCCGAGGCGCATGGTGCCGCCGAGGTCGCCGGCCGCGTTGCGCCGCTCCAGCGCGTTGCCGCGCAGCCATTCGGTGAGCAGCCCGACCACCGGCTCGTCGCAGGGCCCGAACTCGGTGGAGGAGGCGTCGCGGAGGCCGACCAGGTTCCGCGCCGCCTCGATCACCGCCATCTGCATCCCGAAGCAGATGCCCAAGAAGGGCACGCGGCGCTCGCGGGCGAAGCGCACCGCCTCGATCTTGCCGGGCGTGCCGCGCTCGCCGAAGCCGCCGGGCACCAGGATGCCGTTGACGCCTTCCAGCCGCTCCAGCGCGCCGTCGCCGCTGTCGAAGACCTCGCTGTCCATCCAGTCCAGGCGGACGCGCACGTTGTGGGCGATGCCGCCGTGGGCCAGCGCCTCGTTCAGCGATTTGTAGCTGTCGAGGAGGTTCGTGTACTTGCCCACCACGGCGACCGTGACCTCGCCCTCCGGCTGGCGGACCGAATGGACGATCCGCTCCCACCGGCGCAGGTTCGGCTTGCCCCAGGCCGACAGGTTGAAGTGCCGCAGCACCTCCTGGTCCAGCCCTTCGGCGTGGTACTGGAGCGGCACATTGTAGATGGTGCCGGCGTCCAGCGCCGGGATCACGCTCTCCGGCCGCACGTTGCAGAACAGCGCGATCTTGCGCCGCTCGTTGTCCGGGATGGGCCGGTCGCAGCGGCAGAGCAGGATCTGCGGCTGGATGCCGAGGCTAAGCAGCTCCTTCACCGAATGCTGGGTCGGCTTGGTCTTCAGCTCGCCGGCGGTCGGAATCCACGGCACCAGGGTGAGGTGCATGAAGAGGCTGCGCTGCGGCCCCAGCTCGTTGGCGAGCTGGCGAATGGCTTCCAGGAAGGGCAGGCTCTCGATGTCGCCCACCGTGCCGCCGACCTCGATCAGGACGAAGTCGTGGTTGTCCGTCTCGGCCTGGATGGCTTCCTTGATCTTGTCGGTGATGTGCGGGATGACCTGGACGGTGCCGCCGAGGTAGTCGCCGCGCCGCTCCGCCGCGATGACGTCGGCGTAGATGCGGCCCGTGGTCCAGTTGTCGGCGCGCGAGGCGTGGACGCCGGTGAAGCGCTCGTAGTGGCCGAGGTCGAGGTCCGTTTCGGCGCCGTCGTCGGTGACGAAGACCTCGCCGTGCTGGGTCGGGGACATCGTCCCCGGGTCCACGTTGAGGTAGGGGTCGAGCTTGCGGAGCAGGACCTTGTGCCCGCGGGCCTGCAGCAGCGCCCCGAGGGAGGCCGCCGCGATGCCCTTGCCGAGGGAAGAGACCACGCCGCCGGTGATGAAAACGAACCGCGCCATGGACGCCCCTCATACCCCCCAGGCGGCGGCGGGGCTACCCGCGTGGCGCCGCCGCCGCCCCGCTGTGGCGCGGACGCCTCAGTTGGTCGGCACGGCGGGCGGCGCGGGGGTGGCGGGCGCGCTCGGCGCCGCGGGCGTGTTGAGGGCGGGGGCGTCGAGGATGGAACGGGGCTGGCCGGTGCCGCGCGACAGGTAGGCGAGCGACAAGGACAGCACGAAAAACACGGCGGCGAGGACGGCCGTTGCGCGCGTGAGGAGGTTGGCCGTGCCGCGCCCCGTCATGAAGGAGCCCATGCCTTGGGAGGAGCCGATGCCGAGGCCCCCGCCTTCGCTGCGCTGGAGCAGCACCACCCCGATCAGCGCCAGGGTCACGAAGAGATGGATGATGAGCAGTACGGTGGTCATGGGGCGGAGGCGGAAGTCCAGGGGGTTCTGCCGCTTCCTAGGGCAAGACGGCCGCCGCTGGAACCTTGGGGGTGGAACGGGACCTGGGCGTCAGGCGCCGAAGCGGGTCCAGGCCCGGCGGGGGCCGACGTCCACGTGGACGAAGCCTGGGTAGAGGCCGACCCCCATGAAGCCGAACCGTTGGGACAGGGTCCACACCGCCAGCCCGAGGTCCACCGGCTGGATGCCGCGCATGGATATGTCCGCGGCCCAGCCGCGCAGGTGGAAACTCGCCGGGGCGGCGCCTTCCAGCGAAAGGTTGGTCTTGAGGGTGCGATAGCCCGAACCGACTAGGAGGGGCCGCGCGTAGCCCCGCTGTTCCTGCAGGACCGAGAGAATGTCTACGAGGAGCGGCGGCAACGGGCCTTGAGCCTCTTCGC
>CADCTL010000013.1 GCA_902805625.1 uncultured Acetobacteraceae bacterium | reverse complement strand
CCCCGAGCGGCCTTCGGCGGCGGCCGGCGCGGCCTTGCCGCCGGCGGCGAACCGGCCCCGCGCGTCGCGGGCAGAGGGCGGTGCGGACCTTGACGGCATGGGCGCCTCCGCGTTTCGCCTCCCGAGCATCGCCGCGCCCTCTCGCACCCGCAACCGGTAGCGCGCCGGGGGCGCGGCGGGGTGTGATCCGGGACACTCGATCCGCGGGCGGTCCGGCCATGGCCCCTCAGCAGAAGTGCGCCCCGCGCGTCTCCACCGGAACCACGTAAAGCGACGTGCTCGCGGTCATGAAGAGCTGGTTCCGGCGCGTGCCGCCGAAGCAGACGTTGGCGCAGATCTCCGGCAGCTTGATGAGGGCGATGCGTTGGCCGTCGGGGGCGAAGACGTGGACGCCGTCGTAGCCGTCGCCCACCCATCCGGCACCGGCCCATATGTTCCCTGATTCGTCGCAGCGGATGCCGTCTGCGAAGCCGCTCTTGCCGTCCATCGCCATGTCGGCGAAGGGGCGCGGGTTGCGGAGGCGGGGGCCGTCCACGTCCCACTGCCAAATGATGTTCTTCGACTGCTCGTAGTGGGACTTGCCGGTGTCGGCGACGTAGAGGCGGCGGTAGTCGGGGGAGAAGCAGAGGCCGTTGGGCTTGAACGGCTCGTCCGCGACCTTCGCCACCTGGCCGGTCTGCGCGTCGAGGCGGTAGACGGCTTCCTTGACGAGCGGGCGGGGGCTCGACGCGGCTTCGGGCAGGCGCTGGCCTTCGTGGTCCATCAGCGCGCCGTAGCCGGGGTCGGTGAACCAGAGCGCGCCGTCTTCCGGGTGGACCACGCCGTCGTTGGGAGCGTTGAAGGGGCCGTCAGGCCCGCGCGCGGCGAGCACCGTCTGCTTGCCGTCGCGCTCGTAGCGCAGCACGTCGCGGTGGAAGTGGCGGAAGGCGATCTGGCGGCCTTCGCGGTCGAAGGTGTTGCCGTTGGAGAAGCCGGACGGGCTGCGGAAGCGGCGGTGGACGTGCATGTCCTCCTCCGTGACGCGCAGGCACTCGTCGTTGGGGATGTCGGAGAAGACCAGGAAGCGGCCGGTGGCGTGCCAAGCCGGGCCTTCCGCCCAGACGAAGCCGGTTGCGACGCGGCGGATGGAGGAGGTGCCGAGCTTGGCGGTGAAGCGCTTCGGGTCGAGCACGACGAAGTCCGCGTCCGGGTAGCGCGCGGGCGGGCCGCCGCGGCCGTAGGAGCGTTGCTGCGCTCCGGCGGGCGCCGCGGCGCCGGCGGCGAGCGTGGCGGCGGCGCCGAGGAAGCGGCGCCGCGAGGGCGCGTGGACTGTCGGCGTGTCCTGCTGCATGACGTTTCTTTCCCTCCGGCCCCGCCGCGCGCGGCGGCGGGGTTCTCGGCGGGAGGTTGGCACGCCGCGCGGCGGCGGGCACGGCCCTTTCAGGCGAGCGTGGTCAGGTCCTGGAACCAGTGCTGCGCCTGGGTGTAGCCGCGCACACCGCGCGCCAGCGCGTGCGGGTTGGTGTCGTGCGCCACGAACACCCATAGCGCTTCGTTCACCGCCTTCTCGTGGACCCGGCGCATGATCGCGTCCTGCTCGGCCACGTCGAAGGAGGTCGTGGCGGCGTCGAGCATCCGGTCCATCTCGGCGTCGCGGTAGTGGGACCAGTTCACGCCGGTCGGCGCGATCTGGTTCGAGTGGAAGAAGCGGATGAAGGCGTAGAGCGGGTCTGAGGTCAGGTAGGCGACGTTGTTGGCGGAAACGCCGCCGGCGCGCGCGATCTCGCCGGCCGCGCCCTGGCGCCACGCGGTGTAGAGGACCTCCAACTCCACCGTCTGGAACTCCACCGCGATGCCCACCTCGCGCCAGGCGGACTGGACGTATTCGTTCATCGGGAGCGACTGCATCTGGCCGCTGCCGCCGGTGGGGATGATGAATTTCGTGCGGAGCGGGTTGCGCGGGCCGAAGCCGGCCTCGGCCACCAGCTTGCGGGCGGCGTCCAGGTCGGTCTTCACCTGGAATTCCGGGCGGCCGAACCAGGGGGAGGCAGGGTCCACCACGCCGCTCGCGGGCTTGGCCAAGCCGTTGAGCAGCGCCACCACCTCGTCGCGGTTGATGGCGAGGTTGGCGGCGCGACGGAGGCGGATGTCGCGCCAGGGCGAGCCTTCCAGCAGGGAGAGGTGGTAGTTCCAGACGTGCGGCGTGACGTTTTGCACAATCCGCGCCCCGGCGGCTTGCAGGCGCGGCAGGAGGTCGGGGGAGGGCGACTCGATGATGTCCACCTGGCCGGTGAGGAGCGCGTTGGTGCGCGTCACCGCTTCGGGCGCGCAGACGAGGACGACGCGGTCGGCCTTGGGCGCGCGGGCCGGGTTCCAGTGGTCGGGGTTGCGGACCAGCTCGGCGCGTTCGCGCGGGACCAAGCGGGCGAGGCGGAAGGGGCCGGTGCCGGAGGGCTCTTGGGCGAAGCGGTCCCAGTTCCGGCCCAGCTTCTCGTACTGGGCGGGGGAGGAGATCAGGAACCAGAGCATCTGGTAGGGGAAGAAGCTGTCCACCGCCTTGGTGGTCACTTCCACCGTCATGGCGTCCAGCTTGCGCCAAGCGGCGACGCTCGGCAGGCGGGGGCGGACCTGGGCGGCTTGGCGGTTGTCGAAGTGGGGTGCCTGCGGATTCAGCACCTTCTCGAAGTTCCAGACCACGGCGTCGGCGTCGAAGGCGCTGCCGTCGTGGAATTTCACCCCTTCGCGGAGGCGGAACACCCAGCGGCGGCGGTCGGCGGGATCGGCCTCCCAACTCGTGGAAAGGCCGGGGACGAGCTTCCCGGGCCGGTCGGCCACGTCCATCTCCCAGGCCACGAGCGGGTCGTAGAGGGTGTGGCCGGTGAACTGGTAGGCGCCGGCGCCGCGGTCCGGCTGGCCGGTGGTTTGCGGGATGTCGGCCATGGAGATGCCGTAGCGGACCACCCGCTCGGCCTGCGCCTGTCCCGGGGCGGTGGTCGGCTGGACGGCGAGACCGCCGGTGGCGGCGAGGAGGGCGCGGCGGCTGACGTACATGCGGGCTTCCCGGAGTTCTGAGCGCCCAGGCGGTGCAAGACCCGTGCCGTCTCCTCAGACCCGCTCCGCGGCGACCACCCGCCGCCGCTGGGGCAGCGCCACCGCCGTCGCCGTCGCCACGGGAAGCGCGGCGAACATGTCCTTCTCCGCTTCCACCAGGGTGAGGCCGGCGAAACGCGGAAAGAGTTTGGGGCCGACGCGCTCCCACCCCTCGGCGCCGCGCAGGAGGATGCGGGTGTTGAAGGGCGGAACGTAGAGGGCTTGGCCACGCCGCTCCGCACGGAACATCTGCCGCTGCAGGAGCCGTTCGAGCTGGCCCGGCGAGTAGGGCTGGCCGTGGCCAAAGGGCGTGCGCTCCAACTGCGCCCAGACGCCGAGGCGGTTCGGCACCACCACCAGCAACCGGCCGTCGTCCTTCAGCACGCGCCAGGCTTCGCGGAGCAGGCGCCTGGCGTTCTCCGCCGTTTCCAGGCCGTGGACCAGCAGGATGCGGTCGAAGGACAGGTCGGGGAAGGGCAGCGCGTCCTCCTCGGCGACTGCGGTGCGGCTCGGCGCTTTGCGGGGCCAGCGCCAGGGCGGCAGGTGGGGCGGCACCACGGCCACGCAGCGCGCCGCCTCCGCCCGCCACAGCCGCAGGAAGGGGCTGGCGTAGCCGAGGCCGAGCACGCACTGTCCCGGCAGGGCGGGCCAGAAGGCGCGCAGGCGGTCCCGCAGCA
>CADCTL010000012.1 GCA_902805625.1 uncultured Acetobacteraceae bacterium | reverse complement strand
CGAAACCCTGGCCGCGTCGCCCTGGGCGGCGCGGTGCAGGCCGCCACCGTGTTTTCGTGCTGGTGGCGGCCGGCGCATCCGGCGCGGCGCTGTTCAGCGCGTTAACGGTCACGGGCGGGGCTGGCACCGCCGTGCTGCTCGACCACTTCGGCCTGCTCGGCTTCGAGCGGCGCGACGCCACGCTGTTGCGGATCGGCGGCTGCGCCCTGCCGGTCGCGGGGACGGTGATGGTGGCCCGCGGCTAGGGCGTGTCTTAGTTGCGCCCGCCCATGCTAACGCCGAGGTTGATCTCGATACGAGTGCCTGATACAAAATAACAGGACCTAGCACTACTTTGGCTGCGTCAGCATTGCAGGTGCGGTCGTAGCCTACGGTGGCAATGCGGGCACCGCGTGGGGTGGTCCGGCGGCCTGAGCAGCAACGCGACGAGCGCCGCGCGCACGGCGGGCAGGCTCGGCGACGGCGGCGGGCCCGGAACGCGGCGCCGCATTTTTCCCCGGCCCCGTCCGGCGTCGGTGCTCGGCGAGGCGGAGGTGCTGCAGGAAGGCCAAGGCGATCATCACCATCAGGGCGTGGTGGTGCAGCCCATGCCATGAGCGCCCCTCGAAGTGGTCGAGGCCGAGTTCTTCCTTCATCTGCTGGTGCGCTTGCTCGCAGACCCAGCGAGCCTTGATCAGGCCGACCAGGCGCTCGACCGAGGTGCCGGCGGGCAGGTTGGAGAGGTGGTACTTCACCTCGCCGGAGGCGCGGCGCTCCCCCACCAGCCAGACCTCTTCGCCGGGCAGGTGGATGCCGCCGCGCACCGCCTCGCCGTCGGCCACCCGCACGCGCAGAGCCGCGAACTCGGCGGCCAGCGGCGCCTTCGTGCCGCGGCGCCAGGCGACGGGGCGCCAGTCGGCACCGGCGAGCAACGCCTCGGCCGGGACCGGTCGCTCGCTCGGCACCGGCTTCAGGCGCGGCCGGCCGCGGGCGGCCTCGGGCCACAGCAAAGCCACCTCCGTCCCGTAAGCCGCCTGGACCTTGGGGACGCCGACCGCCCAGTGGAGCCCACGTGCTGAGAGGGCCTGGCGGAACAGCGCGCTGTTGCCATACCCGGCATCGGCCAGCACGCAGCCGAACCGCAGGCCCAGGGCCACCAAGCGGTCGATCTCCGCCAAGGCGACCTCGCCCTTGGCCCGCGGGGCACGATGCGCCTGGGGCACGCCGGCCCGCTCGAGCCGGGCAGGGTCGGCCACCCAATCGCGCGGCAGGAACAAGCGCAGCGCGACGGGCACCGGCACCTCGTGGCGGGCCAGGGTCAGGGACACGAGCGTCTGGCAGTTGGCGTTCTTGCCGAGCGCGCCCGCGTACTGGTGCGCCACCCCGACCGAAGCCGAGCCCTTCTTCGGCAGCGCGGTGTCGTCCACCACCAGCACGGCATCCGCGCCGCCGACCAGCGCGTCCGCCTTCGCGGCCAGCACCGCCTCGAGCGGGGCGCCGTCCCAGGAGGGGCTGGCGACGAAGTTGTGGAGTTGGTCGTGCGCGGCCAGGCCGAGGCGCATCGACATCGGCTGCACGCTCTTGCGCTCGCCCGGCAGCAGCAGTCCGCGCAGGTAGTAGGGCGCCCAGTGCCGCCGGGCGGGATGCTCGAGCGCCTCGAGGAAAGGCTCGCTCCAGGCCTCGAGTTCACTCAACCAGCCCTTGCCGTGAACTGCCATCCGTCGCCCCCGCCGCAGCAGACGGCGAGGAAACAGCGGCCAGCCTCACGCGTTTCCAGCCACAGCCAAAGTAGTGCTAGGGCCTGTTGACGTTCATCTGGATGCGATGATGGCTGCGGCGAGGTTTATGGTGGCGCGGAAGCTGCCGTCGGTCTTGTCGTAGCGGGTTGCGATGGCTCGGAACTCCTTGAGCTTGGCGAAGTAGTTCTCGATCAGGTGGCGCCAGCGGTACATCGCCTGGTCACAGGGAATGAGGGACTTGCGGCCCGCTTTGGGCGGGATGACGGCGACCGCGCCGCGAGCGTCCAGATCCGCGCGGAGCCAGTCGACATCGAAGGCCTTGTCGCCGAGCAGGGCGCCGAAGGCGACGCCCTCGATCAGCGGCGCCACCCCGATGCTGTCGTGCCGCTGCCCCGGCAGCAGGACGAAGCGCACCAGATTGCCGAGCGCGTCGACCAGGGCGACGATCTTGGTGGTCAGGCCGCCGCGCGAGCGGCCGATGGCCTGATTCTGAGTCCCCCCTTTGCGCCGCTCGCCTTCTGGTGCGCGGAGACGATGGTGCCGTCGATCAGGGCGTATTCGAAGTCCGGCTCATCCGACACCCACTCGAAGAGGCGCTCGAAGACCCCGGCCCGCACCCAGCGGCGGAACCGCTGGAACACGCTGTTCCAGTGGCCGAACCCGCTCGGCAGGTCGCGCCAAGGCGATCCCGTCCGCACGCGCCACAGCACCGCCTCCAGGAACAGCCGGTTGTCCTTGCCCGTCGCCCCCGGGTCCGTCGCTTTGCCCGGCAGCAGCGAGGCGACCTTCGCCCAGACCGCATCGCTGACCACAAACCGATCCTGATCCATCCGGTGCGCCACTCCGCCGAAACGGAGCTTGAATCACAGCCGCGCCGCCACGGGAATCCTGAACGTCAACAGGCCCTAGCTGTCTGGTGGTGAGACGTCCTTGGCGGCTTCAGCGATGGCGCGCGCCTCGGCGATGTTCGCTGGTCCCGCCCGGCCGTGCGGTTTGGGGTTGGCGAGCTTTCGCCGGGCTTTGAGGCGCTCGGCGACGACCTGGTCAGGCGTCTTGCCGTCCAGCACGCGCTGGCGCCGGGCGTTGTAGGCGGCGTTGAAGCCGCGCAGCACCTGTTCGAGGTCTTGGTGGAAGGGGATGGTGATGCCGAGCACCTCGCTCCCGACCCGACCGTTGAAGCGCTCCACCATGCCGTTGGTGTGGGGCGAGTAGGGCTTGGTGTGGCGGTACTGCGCGCCGAGTTCGGCGCAGGCCCTGGCGAAGGCGGGGGTGAAGCAGCTGCCGTTGTCGGTCAGCACGTGGGTGAGCCGGAAGGGGAAGGCGGCCGCGGCCTCGCGCAGGAAGGCGACGGCGCTCTTCTCGGTCTCGTCGTCCTTGACCGCCAGGTGGACGGAGCGGGAGCGCCGGTCGATGGCGACGTAGAGGTAGCGCTTGCGGCGCTCACCATTCGCGGTCTGGAGCTTGGGCAGGTGCTTGATGTCGATGTGCACGAAGCCGAGGTCGTAGTCCCTGAAGCGGCCCTGGCCCCTCCTGGGCCGGTCCGAGGAGGGTGGCGGCCTGCGGCCCAGCCCCTCGGCCCGCAGGATGCGCCAGACGCTGTCGCGGTTCAGGTGCGGCA
Organism: uncultured Acetobacteraceae bacterium; assembly: GCA_902805625.1. Taxonomy (GTDB): domain Bacteria; phylum Pseudomonadota; class Alphaproteobacteria; order Acetobacterales; family Acetobacteraceae; genus Craurococcus. The sequence goes on along the minus strand of CADCTL010000012.1, from coordinate 435 downwards.
GGAAGTGGCTGACCACGAAGGTGAGGTCGTCGAGGGCGAAGTTGGTGGCCCGGCGCAGCGCGCAGACCACCGCGCGCTCCTCCTCGGTGGCCTTCCAGGGCAGCCGGTGCGGCCGGGCTGAATGGTCGAGGCAGTCCCCCGGGCCACGCCTGCGCCACTTGCGGACGGTCTCGGTGCTGACGCCGAAGCGCCGGGCCAGGACGCCGGTGGCCTCGCCCGAGCGGGCGATCTCGGCGCGGACGGCAGGGGTGGTGCGGGCATTGGGATGGATCTGCAGCACGGCTCATCCTCCTCTCGGCGCTGAAGCTCCGAGGCGCTCGAACCAGTCAGCGTAGTCTACGATGGCCAGCCCGACCGGGTCCCAACAATGCTCCGCGACCAGACAGCTAGACCAGATGTCCGTCTGAGGCGGGGCGGCCCGCCTCGAACTGTGCA
>CADCTL010000011.1 GCA_902805625.1 uncultured Acetobacteraceae bacterium | reverse complement strand
ACGAACTGGCGTCCGGCACCGCCGTGCAGCACCCCGGCACGGACCTCCGCACGGAAGCGGCGGAGGACCTCACCCTGGACGCGGAGCGCGCCATCCCGCTGGCGCTGGTGCTCGCCGAATTGGTGGAAGGCGCGGTGCGTCGCGTCGGGGGCAGCAACCCCGCCGAGGCCATGCGCCTGTCCGCGCGGCAGGACGGTGACGCGGTGCTGCTCGAACTGATGGACGCCGGCGCGGCCGCGGAGGAGGGCGAAGCGCCGGGCCTCGGCGACAAGGTCGTGCGCGCCTTGACGCGGCAGATCGGTGCCGTCCTCCAAGCCGAGCGCCAGCCGTGCGGCCGTCTCCGGACGGCGCTGACCCTGCCGTCGGACCCCGCTAAACCGTCACGGGACTGAGCGCTCAGCGCGGGGTTCGTCGGCGCTTCAAACGCGGCGCGGCCATCAGGCCCTGGAGCCACCCACGCGCAAAGCGTCGCTCAGCACGAACTCCGCCCCGCCCGCGCGCAGCTTCGCCAGCATGTCCGCAGTGCTGTCCGCGCCGCCATCCGGGCCGGGCAGGCCGATCCCGCGGCAGGCGTCTGTCACCAGAGCGACCTCGAAGCCGTGGTCCAGGGCGTCGAGCCCCGACCAGCCGACGCAGAAATCAGTGGCCAGACCGGTCAGGAACACCCGCCGGATGCCTTGGTCGCGCAGCCAGCCGGCGAGGCCCGTCGTCGTCCTGCGGTCGTTCTCGGTGAAGGCGCTGTAGCTGTCCACCTCCCGCCGCCAGCCCTTCCGCAGCACCACGGCGAAGCGGTCGGCGCGCAGGCCGGGGTGCAGCGCCGCGCCCGGCGTGCCCTGCACGCAATGGTCCGGCCAGAGCGTCTGCTCGCCGTAGGGCGCCATCACCCGCGAGAACGGCGCGGCGCCTGGGTGGCTGCTGGCGAAGGAAAGGTGGCCGGCGGGGTGCCAGTCCTGGGTCGCGGCGCTGACGGCGAACAGGTCGAGCAGCTGGTTGATCGCCGGCACGACCGCGTCGCCGTCCGGTACCGGCAAGGCGCCGCCCGGCATGAAGTCCGGCTGCACGTCCACGGCGATCAGCGCGTCGCGGGCGGGATCGATGGCGGTGGCGGGCATGGTCGGCGTTCCTTACTCCCCGCACCCTTCCGCCCGCAGCAGCGCCTCCACCGCTTCGGCTGGCACGTCCGACGTTGTGAACACGTCGCCCGGCGCCCGCAGCAGCACGAAGCGCAGTTGCCCGTTGCGCGCCTTCTTGTCCCGCCGCATCCGCTCCATCAACGCCGCGGTCGAGAAGGGGCGCGGCAGATCGGAAACGCGCGCCGGCAGGCCGCAGGCCGCCAAATGGGACATCACCCGGCCGGGCAGCTCCTGCGCGCAATGGCCGAGCCGGGCCGAGAGCGCCGCGGCCAGGCCGAGGCCGACCGCCACGCCTTCGCCGTGCAGCAGCGTGCCGTCGTAGCCGCACTCCGCTTCCAGCGCGTGGCCGAAGGTGTGGCCGAGGTTGAGCAGCGCGCGCCCGCCGTTGGCCGCCTCTTCCCGCTCGTCCGCGGCCACCACGGCGGCCTTCAAACGGCAGCTCTCCACCACGGCGTGGGACAGGGCGGCCGGATCGCCGGCCACCGCCGCTTCGCCGCCGCCCCGCTCGCACCAATCCCAGAACGCCTCGCCCGCGATCAGCCCGTGCTTGGCCACCTCGGCGTAGCCCGCGCGCAGCTCGCGCGGCGGCAAGGTGCGGAGCGTGCCGGTGTCGGCCAGCACCATGCGCGGCTGGTGGAAGGCGCCGGCGAGGTTCTTGCCGGCGCGGAGGTTCACGCCGGTCTTGCCGCCGACGCTGCTGTCCACCTGCGCGAGCAGCGTGGTCGGCACCTGCACGAAGGGCAGGCCGCGCAGCGCCACCGCCGCGGCGAAGCCGGCGAGGTCGCCCACCACGCCGCCGCCGAGCGCCACCACGGTGGTCCGCCGGTCGATGCCCGCCGCCAGCAGCTCTTCCAGCACGCCGTGCAAGGTTTCGAACCTCTTGCTCGCCTCGCCCGGCGGCACCGCCACCTCGGCCGCGACGGTGAAGCCCGCTTCCTCCAGCCCGGCCCGGAGCGCCGGCCCGTGCAGCGCCGCCACCGCGGCGTCGGACACCACAGCGACCCGGCGCGCGGGCAACGCCTGCGCGAGCAGGGCCCCGGCGCGCGGGAGCAAGCCTTCGCCCACGAGGACGTCGTAGCTCCCGTTCTCCAAGGAGACGGGAAGGCGCGTCGGCGCCGTCCAGCCGTCGAGCGCCTCCTGCACGCGGCGGGTCGTCGCTTCCGGGCTTTCTTCGCTGCAGGGGATCACGATGTCGGCTTCCGCGTACAGGGGATGCCGCGCGTCCATGAGGCGGCGGAGCACCTCGGCCGGGTCGGCCCCGAGGAACATGGGCCGGTGGCCGCGCCCCACAACGCGGCGGAGCAGGGTGGCGTGGCCGCATTTCAGCCACACCGTCACCGTGCCGGCGCGCCGAAGGGCCGCGCGCGTGCCCGCGTCGATGAAAGCGCCGCCGCCGGTGGCGAGCACGACCGGCGGCCCGGCCACGAGGCGCGAGATCACGCGCCGCTCGCCGTCGCGGAAATGCGCTTCGCCGTAGCGGGAAAAGATCTCGGTGATGGGGAGGCCGGCGGCGGCTTCGATTTCCGTGTCGGCATCGAGGAACGGCAGGCCGAGCCGGCCGGCGAGGCGCCGGCCGATGGAGGACTTCCCCGAACCGGGCATCCCCACCAGGATCACCGAACGCCGCGACGCGGCGCCGCCTCCGGGAAACGCGGCTGTGCGGTCCTGGGCGGAAGCGCCCTCGGCGGCGGTGGCGGCGTAAGCCTTGGCGGTGTTGCGCGACACGGCAGGCGAGGCTAGCACACCGCGGCCCGGCAGCCGAGGATCCCCCCAAACCGATGTTTCGCCGTCCCGCCGTGCTGATGGCCGTCGTCCTGCTGGGGCTGCTTCTCGCCGGGCTCCTGTGGCTCGGCGCCTTCCCGCCCGACGTCACGCCCTCGACGGTGGAGCGGCCGGTGCCGAACGACCGGTTCCAGCCGCGGTAGGGGCCTCAGCCGCCGCCTTGTCCGCCGGCCGCCACCTCGAATCCTTCCTGGAGATGCTGGCCGCCGAACGCGGCGCGGCGCCCAACACGCTCGCCGCCTACCGCGCCGACCTGCTGGACTTCGCCGCCTTCGCCCGCCGCGCCGGGGTGGAGGAGCCCGCCGCCGCCGGGCCGGACACCCTGCGCGATTACCTCCGCTCCTTGTCCGACGCCGGCTTGGCGCCGCGCACCGCGGCGCGTCGGCTGTCGGCGCTCCGGCAGTTCTACGGATTCCTGGGCCGCGAGGGGCTCCGGGCCGACGACCCCACGCCGCTGCTCGACAGCCCCCGCCTGCCGCCCGGCCTGCCCAAGCCGCTGGCGGAAGCGGAGGTGGAGGTGTTGATCGCCGGCGCCGCGCGCCTGCCCGGCCACCGCGGGCCGCTGGCGGTGGCGGCGCTGGAGCTGCTCTACTGCGCCGGGCTGCGGGCGAGCGAACTGGTGTCGCTGCCGACGGCGGCGCTGCGCGAAGACCAGCCCCTGGTGGCGGTGCGCGGCAAGGGCGGGCGGGAGCGGCTGGTGCCCATCTCCAACCGCGCCCGCGAAGCGGCGCTGGCGGCGCGCGCGGCCCGGACGGGCGGCGCGGCGAAGCCGGACGGCGCCAGGCCGAAGTCAGGCCGGTCCTCGGCGCCGCAGCGCTGGCTGTTCCCCGCGCGTGGCGCCTCCGGGCACATGACCCGGCAGGGGCTCGGGCTGCTGCTGAAGGACGCGGCGCTGGCCGCCGGGATCGACCCGGACCGCGTCAGCCCGCACGTGCTGCGCCATTCCTTCGCCAGCCACCTGCTCGGCCGCGGCGCCGACCTCCGCAGCCTGCAGTTGCTGCTCGGCCACGCCGACATCGCCACCACCCAAATCTACACGAAAGTGTTGGAGGAGCGGTTGCGCGCGTTGGTGGAAGCGCACCACCCTCTGGCGGAGGCCTGACCCCGCCCTGCAGGCCGCCCGCGCGGCGACCCGGTTCCCTGGGTTGCGAACGCGGTACGGGTGAACTCTCGCCACGTTCTCCCGTTGTCGAAACCACCCCCTGTACGGAGAAGCACCATGAACAACATCGTCTGGCTCGTCGGCGCCGTCGTCATCGTCGTCGCCATCCTGTCGTTCCTGGGCCTGCGCTGAACCCAGAAACGGGCGGTCGCCGCGCGGACACCGCCGCCCGGCGACGCCCGTGCCGGCGGAAGCCTAATCCAGCTTCCGCGCCGCCAGCGAAAAGGCCAGCGGCAACCAAGGCCGATCCGGCCAGGTGAACAGCCCGTCCGCATCGCGGACCAAGCTCCGGAACATCCGCCAGGGCAGACGGGAATGCTCGTGCAGCCAGTCCAACGCTAGGCCGGCTCCGCGGAGCGCCCCCAGCACCTCGCCCAGCGGATGCATCCAAGTGTGGGTGCGGGCGTGCCGCAGCCGTGCGGTGGGGTCGGCGTAGTCGGTGGAGTCGTCCATCACCACCGCCTCCCGCTCAAAGTACGGAGCGTACCAGCCCGGCTTTCCGTTGGGCGTTTCGGCCGCGTCGTCGAAGACAAAGGCGGTGGGATGGCCTTCCGCCAGGTAGAGCCGGCCGCCTTGCCGGAGAAACCCGGCCACGATCCGGGCCCAGCCCGCCAAGTCCGGCAGCCAGGGCAGCGCGCCCCAGGTGACGAACACCAAATCGAAAGCGCCGGGCTCCGGGATCGCCCGGGGCGCGTCGTAGAGATCGGCTTCCACGAACCGGGCGCGATCCGACAGGCCGAGTTCCTCTGCGAGACGCCGCGCCGCCGCGATGGCGGGAGCGGAGAAGTCCAGCCCGACCGCCGCCGCGGCGCCCTGCTGCGCCAGGGTCAGCGTGTCCTTGCCGAAGTGGCATTGCAGGTGCAGCACCCGCAGCCCGGCGACCGGCCCGAGTTCGGCCCGGACGATCGCGTCCAGCGCGCCCCGGCCGGCCCGCAGCGGGCCGAGATCGTAGGCGCTGCCGGGACCGAGGTGGACGGCGGTCCGCTCGTCCCAATTCGCCCGGTTGTCCTCGCGCCAGCCCTCGCCGCCCATCGGTCGCCCTCCCGTCGCCGTTTCCGCCCGCCGCCGGGCCGAGGCCGTTCCGCCTTCCGCCGCAACTGCTTTTCCGCTACCCCCCGCCCCCCATGCGCCACTTCCTGGATTTCGAGAAGCCGATCGCCGAGTTGGAAGGCAAGATAGAGGAGCTGCGCCGCACCACGGACGCCGGCGGCATCGACGTGGCGGAGGAGGTGGCGCGGCTCCGCGACAAGGCGCAATCGCTGCTCCGCACCACCTACGCCAAGCTCTCGCCCTGGCAGAAGACCCTGGTGGCCCGCCACCCCGAGCGGCCCAAATGCCTCGACTACGTGCGCGACCTCATCACGGAGTGGACGCCGCTCGCCGGCGACCGCGCCTTCGCCGACGACGCCGCCGTTGTCGGTGGGCTGGGCCGCTTTCGCGGCCGCGCGGTGGCGGTGCTCGGCACGGAGAAGGGGCACGACACCGAGAGCCGCGTTCGGCACAATTTCGGCATGGCGCGGCCGGAGGGCTACCGCAAGGCGCGGCGCATCATGGAGCTGGCCGGCCGCTTCGGCCTGCCCATCCTCTCCTTCGTGGACACCGCCGGCGCCTTTCCCGGCGTCGAGGCCGAGGAGCGCGGCCAGGCCGAGGCCATCGCCCGTTCCATCGAGGCCTGCCTCGATGCACCGGTGCCGTTCGTGGCGACGATCATCGGCGAGGGCGGCTCGGGCGGCGCCATCGCGCTGGCCGCCGCCGACCGCATCCTGATGCTGGAGCACTCGATCTACTCGGTCATCAGCCCGGAGGGCTGCGCCTCCATCCTGTGGCGCGACGCCGCGGAAGCCTCCACCGCGGCCGAGGCGCTGAAGCTCACCGCCGAGGACCTGCTGCGGCTCAACCTGGTGGACGCGGTGGTGCCGGAGCCGCTCGGCGGCGCCCACCGCGACGCCGCGCACACGCTGGAGGCGGTGTCCGCGCAGGTGTGGGACGCGCTGGAGCCGCTGCTCGCGCTGGACGGCGCCACGCTCCGGGCGCGGCGGCGCGAGAAGTTCCTGGAGATGGGCCGCCATGCCATGACGTGAGCGCACGCACCGGATGCTGCCAATCCGGCCGTCGCCCCTACATCCCCGCCACCATGCCGGACCACCTCTCCCCTGAAGCCCGGAGCGCGCTCATGTCGCGCATCCGCGGCAAGGACACGCAGCCCGAACTCGCCGTGCGCCGCCTCCTGCACGCCATGGGGTTCCGCTTCCGCCTCCACCGCCGCGACCTCCCCGGCACGCCCGACATCGTGCTGCCGGGGCGGCGCAAGGCCATCTTCGTCCACGGCTGCTTCTGGCACGGACACGGCTGCGGCTGCGCCCGGCTGCCGAAGAGCCGCGTCGAGTACTGGGGGCCGAAGATCGCGGCCAACCGCGCCCGCGACGGCCGGAAGGCGGCGGCGCTGCGCCGGGAAGGGTGGTCGGTCGCGGCCGTGTGGGAGTGCCAACTCCGCAAGCCGGCCGCCCTCGAAAAGCGGCTGGCGCGCTTCTTGGACGGCTGAGCCGAGCCTCAGCCGCCGGCACGCGCCGGGTGGGCAGCCAAAAAATCGAGCACGGCGCGCGCGAACTCCGGCCGCTTCGGCGCTTGGTCATGGGACGCGCCCTCGACCACGGAAAGCCGGAGCGCCGGCATCGCCGCCCGCAGCCGCTCGAAGTCCCGCAGGTACGGGTCGTTCCCGCCGACCACGCCGAGAACCGGGACCGTCGTCGCGGCCAGCTTCTCCAGCGCGATCACTTGCGCCGGGTTGGAGCGGCGGATGGCCGCGAGCGCGCGCGGGTCCTTGCCGGCGAGCGCCCGCGCCGAGCGCTCGCGGATCTGCTCCTCCGTCGGCGGGGGCTGGTCCTTCGGCCAAAGGCGGATCGTTTGCGAGCGGAGGGATCCCTCGTCCATCTCCGCCGCTTCCACATCCACCCGCCGCTGGTCCGCCTCCGTCCAGCCGAGCCGGCCCACGGCGCCGCCGAGCGTGGCGGTCAGGAAGCGCTCCGGCCGAGCGATCAAGAGCTGCGCCACGACGTGCGAACCCATCGAGTAGCCGACCACGTGCGCGCGCGGGATGCCCAGATGGTCCATGAGCCGGACGATGTCGAGGCCCATCTCCGGCCCGTAGGCGGCCGGGTCGTGCGGCTTGCCGCTCCGCCCGTGGCCGCGGGCGTCGAGCGCGACGGCGCGGTGGCGCTCGGCAACCGCCGCGAACAGGCCGGTGCGGACCCACTCGTCGTCGGCGTCCGAGGTGTAGCCGTGCATGAGGATCACGGGCTCGCCCGCGCCTTCCTCAATGAAGCGGATGGGCACCTTGGCGGAGTCGAACACGCGCTCCTGCGGCACGGCGCCGGCCGCGAGGGCGCGTCGGGTGAGGGGGGCCAAGGCGTCCTCCGTTCGTCGCGGTTTCCGACGAAACGCAGCACCAAGCGCCTGCGCGCGCAAGGGGACCGCCCCGGAGTGGCGCGGCGTGGGCGCGGCCCTAACCTGCGCCGCCATGACCCCGCGCGACACCGCAACCTTTGCCGCTCCCTCCGAAACCCCGCACGGGATGACCCCCGCCGAGCTGCGCGCCGCCTTCTTCCGCACCTTCCCCGCGGTCGCGCCCTCCATCGTCATCGGCGCCGTGGACCAGACGGTCACCGCCACGGCGCTGCCCGCCATCGCCGGCTCGCTCGGGGCCGTGGAAAGCATCTCCTGGGTGGTGGTGGCCTACCTCATCGCCGCCACCGTGTCCGCGCCGGTGTGCGGGCAGCTCGGCGACGCGCTCGGCCGTCGCCGGCTGCTGCTGGTGTCGCTCGCGCTGCACGCGGTGGGCAGCGCGGTGGCCGCCACCTCCGGCTCCTTCGGCTGGCTCATAGTCGGGCGGTTGTTGCAAGGCGCCGGCGGGGGCGGGCTGAACACGCTCACCATGGCCATCATCGGCGAAGCGGTGCCGCCGCGGGAGCGCGGCCGTTTCCAGGCCTGGATCGCCGCCTGCTTCACCTTGGCCTCGGCGCTCGGCCCGGTGATGGGCGGGTGGCTGACCGGGAGCTTCGGCTGGCGCGCCGTGTTCCTGGCCCAGCTTCCGCTCGCGGCGCTGGCCTTCGGGATGGCGCTCCGCGCGCCGGCGCGGCCGGGCACGCGGGGCCGCGGCGGCGTCCTCCGCTTCGACGCGCCCGGTGTCTTCCTTTTCGCCGCCTTCGTCGCGCCGGCGCTGCTCGCGCTGTCCTTCGCGCAGCGCTTGTCCTTCGCGGCGCTCCCGGGCGCGGCCCTGCTGGCCGCCGTCGCGGCGCTCGCGCTCGTCCTCCTGGTGTGGCGGGAAAAGCGCGCGCGCGACCCGCTGTTGCCGCTCGGCCTCCTGGCGGAGCCCACCATCCTGCGCTCCAACCTCTTCACCGCCTGCGGGCACGGCGCGCTGGTGGCGCTGCTGACCTTCCTGCCGATCTACCTCCAGAGCGCGCGCGGCCTCGCGCCGGGCGCGGTGGGCCTGCTGCTGCTGCCGCTGGCGATCGGCGGCGGCCTCGGCGGGCTCTCGGCTGGGCGCTTGATGACGGCCACCGGCCTGTCCTCGCCCATCGCCGCCGCGGGGCTGTCCTTGGCGACCGTCGGGCTCGTCGCGGGGGCGCTGCTCGCGGCCGCGCTGCCCGTGTCGGCGCTGGCCTTCCTGTTCGGCGTGGTGGCGCTCGGCATCGGCCTGTCCTACCCCGTGTCGCAGATCAACGCGCAGGTGGCCGCCGGGCCGGCGCGGCTGGGGGCCGCCGCGGCATCCGTGCAATTCGCTCGCACCTTCGGCGCGGCGCTCGCCACCGCGCTGCTGGGCGCGCTGCTTTTCGGCAGTTTGGCGGCGGGCGACGCGCGCGTGGCGGCGCTCTTCGCGGAGGCCGTGCGCGAAGGCGCGGCGGCGCTGCTGCCGCGCCTGCCGGAAGCCGAGCAGACGGCGTTGCGCGAAGGCTTGGCGGCCGCCTTCCGCGCCGCCTTCCTCGGCGCCGCCGCCGTGACGGCGATCGGCGCGTTCATGGCGTGGCGGGTGCCGCTGCGGCGGCTGTGAGCGGACGGTGGCGCGGATGAGGACTCCGGCGGAGCGAACGGTTGGGGGAGGCGTCCTCGGTTGGCTCGCCCGGCAGGAGCTGGGCGTGCTCGTGGCGACGCTCGCGGTCGCCGCCGTCCTGTTCGCCTTCACCGAACTCGCCGACGCGGTGGTCGAGGGCGACACGCGCGCGTTCGACGAGTTCCTCCTCCTCAGCCTCCGCAGCGCGGCCGATCCGTCCGACCCCCTCGGGCCGCGTTGGCTGGAAGAGATGATGCGCGACTTCACCGCGCTCGGCGGCACCGGCGTCCTCACCGCCGTGACGCTGGCCGTGGTCGGCTTCCTTTCCCTCACGGGGAGGCGCCACGCCGCCGCCACGGTCGCGGTCGCGGTGGTGAGCGGCCTGCTGCTCAGCCAGGCGCTGAAGTGGGGTTTCGCGCGGCCGCGCCCCGACCTCGTCCCGCACGGCCAGGTCGTCTACACCCAGAGCTTCCCGTCCGGCCACGCCATGCTGTCGGCCGTGGTGTACCTGACGCTGGGCGCGCTGCTGGCCCGCACGCAACCCCGCCGCCGCGTCAAGCTGTACTTCCTCGCCGTCGCGGCCCTCCTGACGGTGGTCGTCGGGGTGAGCCGCGTGTACCTCGGCGTGCATTGGCCGACCGACGTGGTGGCGGGATGGACGGTGGGCGCCGGCTGGGCGCTCCTGTGCTGGCTGGCGATGCTCTGGTTGCAAAGGCGTGGCCAGGTCGAAGCGGAGACGGCGCCCGACGGCGGCGCGGAGGGAGGCTAGGCGGCGGGCTTGACCCGCGGGCGCCGCCGGAGGCAAGCCGCGGGGCAGGGCAGGGGACGCCGTCATGCCGGACTACCACCACGACGAGCGCGAAACGCGGCCGATGGCGGCGCGCGAAGCGGAGATCGCCGCGCGCCTCCCTGCCGTCGTGGCCGCCGCCATGCGCGCGCCGGCGCAAGCCGAGCGCCTCGCCGGCGTGGACCCGGCCGCGGTCACGGACCGCGCCGCGCTGGCCCGCTTGCCGCTGCTGCGGAAATCCGACCTGCCCGCCATGCAGGCGGAGGCGCCGCCCTTCGGCGGCCTGTTCGCCGCGCCGCCCGGCGCCTTCCCGCGCCTCTTCGCCTCGCCCGGCCCGATCCACGAGCCTCAGCCGGCCGGTTCGGACCCCTGGCGCATGGCGCGCGCGCTGCACGCCGCCGGCTTCCGCGCCGGCGACGTGGTGCTCAACACCTTCGGCTACCACATGACGCCGGGCGGCTGGATCATGGACAGCGGCGCCCGCGCGCTCGGCTGCGCGGTGATCCCGGCCGGGCCGGGCGGCACGGCGCAGCAGCTCGACCTCGTCGCCCACTACCGCCCCGCCGCGTATTGCGGCACGCCGGACTTCCTGAAGATCCTGCTCGACGCCGCGGACGCCGCAGGGCGACCCGCCGACAGCCTCCGCAAGGCGATGGTGTCCGGCGCCGCCTTCCCGCCCTCCCTGCAAGCCGAACTGGCCGCCCGCGGCGTGGAGGCATTCCAGTGCTACGCCACCGCCGAACTCGGCTGCGTCGCCTACGAGACGTCAGCGCGCGAAGGCTTGGTGGTGAGCGAGGACATCGTGGTGGAGATCGTCCGCCCCGGCACCGGCGACCCCGTGCCGGAGGGCGAGATCGGCGAGGTGGTGGTCACGACGCTTGACCCGCAGCACCCCGTCCTGCGCTTGGCGCTCGGCGACCTCTCCGGCGCCATGCCGGGCGCCTCGCCCTGCGGCCGCACCAACATGCGCATCCTCGGCTGGCGCGGCCGCGCGGACCAGACGGCCAAGGTGCGCGGCATGTTCGTCCGCCCGGAGCAGGTCGCGGCCATAGCCCGCCGCCACCCGGAGCTCGGCCGGTTGCGGCTGGTGGTGACGCGGGACGGCGAGCAGGACGCGATGACACTCCGCGCCGAAGCGGCGGACGCGCCGCCCGGCCTCCAAGCCGCCCTGGCCGAAACCCTGCAAGCCGTCACCAATCTGCGGGGCGCGGTGCAGGTCGTGCCCCCCGGCGCCCTGCCGGCGGACGGCAAGGTGATCGCCGACGAACGGCCACCGGCCGGCTGACGCCGGGGCGGCCGTCACGTCCCGACGATCAGGTCCCTGATCCGACTGGCCAGCACTTCCATCGCGAACGGCTTGGTCAGCACGTGCATCCCCGGGTCCAGGTGGCCGTGGCCGAGCACGGCGTTCTCGGCGTAGCCGGTGATGAACAGCACCTTCAGCCCCGGCCGCAAGGCGCGCGCGGCGTCGGCCACTTGCCGCCCGTTCATGCCGCCGGGCAGGCCGACGTCGGTGACGAGGAGATCGATGCGCGCCATGGATTGCAGCACCTTCAGCCCGGCGGCCCCGTCCGCCGCTTCGATGGCGGTGTAGCCCAGGTCCTCCAGCACCTCGGCCACCAGCATCCGCACCGTCGGCTCGTCGTCCACCACCAGCACCGTCTCGCCCTGCTCCGCGCGCGGCGCTTCGGCCGGTTCGGCCGGCACGTCCGCGTTCTCCGCCGCGCCGATGAAGCGCGGCAGGTAGAGGCACACCATCGCGCCCTGGCCGGGCTCGGAGTAGATGCGCGCCTGCCCGCCTGATTGCCGGACGAAGCCGTAGATCATCGACAGGCCCAGCCCGGTGCCCATGCCGATCGGCTTGGTGGTGAAGAACGGGTCGAAGGCGCGCCGGGCCACCTCCGGCGTCATCCCGGTGCCGGTGTCGCTGACGCAGAGGGTGATGTACTGGCCGGGCGGCAGGTCGCGCTCGCGCGCAGCGCGGTGGTCGAGCCACTTGTTGCCGGTCTCGATCGTCAGGCGGCCGCCGTCGGGCATGGCATCGCGGGCGTTGATGCAGAGGTTCAGGAGCGCGTTCTCGAGCTGGTTCGGGTCCACCAGGGTGGTCCACAACCCGCCCGCCGCCACCGTCTCCACCGCGACCTCCGGCCCCACGGTGCGGCGGACCAGCTCTTCCATGCTGGCGACCAGGCGGTTCACGTCGGTGGGCTTGGGGTCGAGCGTTTGCCGGCGAGAAAAGGCGAGCAGGCGGTGCGTCAACGCCGCCGCCCGCTTGGACGCCCCTTGGGCGGCGGTGACGTAGCGGTCGATCTCGTTGATCCGCCCCTGGGAAACGCGCGTGTTCAGCAGCTCCAGGCTGCCAATGATGCCGGTCAGCAGGTTGTTGAAGTCGTGCGCCAACCCGCCCGTGAGCTGGCCCACCGCTTCCATCTTATGCGACTGGCGGAGCTGCTCCTCGGCCTGGCGCAAAGCTTGCGCCGCCTCCTTCTCCGCCGTGATGTCCCGGCCGTACGCGTAGACGAGGTCGCCTTCGACCGAGGTGCGCCACGAAATCCAGCGCGGCGCGCCGTCCTTGTGCCGAAAGCGGTTCTCGAAATCGGTGAGGTCGTTCTTCGAGACGGCGGTGTCGAGCCCGCCTTGGGTCAGTGCCGCGTCGTCGGGCCAAACGAACTCCCGGAAGCTGCGGCCCACCATCTCGGCCGGCTCATGGCCGAGAATCGCCGTCCACGCCGGATTGACGGCGCGGAAGATGCCGTCGGCGCCAACGACCACCAGCAGGTCGCGGGAGTTCTGCCACACGCGGTCGCGCTCGCGCGTGCGCTCTTCGACGAGGCGCGCGAGTTCCTCGCCCTGGCGCTCCTTCTGCTCGCGCGCCTCGACGATGTCCTGGATGTCCACGCAGGTGCCGATCCAGCGCGAAACAGGCGCCCCGTCGGCCTCGCGCACGGGCACGCTCCGCGCGAGGAACCAGCGATAGGCCCCGTCGTGGCGACGAAACCGGTACTCGATCTCGAACCGGCGCCCATCCGTCCGGGCCGCTCGCCACGCGTCGAGCGTCCGGCCGCGGTCCTCCTCGTGCAGCACGGCGGCCCAGCCGTCGCCCGACAGGACCGCCGCGTCGCGGCCGGTCAGTTGCTGGAAGTAGGGGTTGGTGTAGTCGCACGCCCCTTCGGCGTCGGCCGTGAACAGCACGACGGGCAGGGCTTCCGCGAAGGCGCGGAAGCGCGCCTCGCTCGCCCGCAACGCCTGTTCGGCCTCGCGGCGCTCGTCGATGTCGATCACCGATCCGACGTAGCCGAGGAACGCGCCGTCCTCCCCGAACCGCGGGCTGGCCGCGTCTATGGCCCACCGGTAAGCGCCGTCCGCCCGGCGCAGGCGGTACTCGACGCGGAAGGGCCTCTGCGCGGCGTTGGCCGACAGGAACGCGTCTTCGGCGAGCTTCTGGTCGTCGGGATGCGTCCCTTTCGTCCAGCCGAGGCCGAGCGACTCCTCCACGCTTTGGCCGGTGAACTCGTACCAGCGCCGGTTGAGGTAGGTGCAGTAGCCGCTCGGGTCCGTGACCCACATCATCACCGGCGCGTGGTCGGCCATATTGCGGAACCGCGCCTCGCTTTCGCGCAGGGCTTCCTCGGCGACCCGCTCGGAGTGGATGTCCTCGGTCGTGCCGTACCAGCGCGCGATCCCGCCCGTCCCGTCGCGGCGGGGGTAGGCGCGCGAATGCATCCAGCGGTACGAGCCGTCCCGGCAGCGCACCCGGTGCTCGATGTCGTAAGGTTCGCCCGTGAACACGGCCCGGGTCCAGGCCGCGACGGACGGCGCCAGATCGTCCGGGTGGACCGCGTCGCCCCAGCTCGCGCCCAGCCCGCTCGTGCCGGTCCATTCGTTCCAGCGGGACCCGACATGGTCGAGCTGGCCGTCGGGCCGCGCCGTCCAGACCGTCTGCGGCGAAAGATCGACGGCGTGGCGGTAGTTGTCCTCGCTTTCGCGCAGACGCCGCTCTGCGATCACCTGCTGCGTGGTTTCGACGCAGGCGCAGAACATGCCGGCCACCGCGCCGTTTTCGTCGCGTACGGGCGAATAGGAAAAGGTGAACCAGGTCTGCTCGTCGAACCCCTTGCGGCGGATGGTGAGCGGCAGGTTTTCTCGGAAGGTCGCTTCTCCGGCCATCGCGGCATCGATCAATGGAGCGATGTCGGGCCAGATCTCCGGCCAAACGTCGTGGAAGCGCTTCCCTAGCGCCCGCGGGTGCTTGGCCCCTAAAATATTGCTGTAGGCATCGTTGTAGAGGAAGCCGAGCCCTCCGCCCCAGGCGACAAACATCGGCAAACTGGAGTTCAGCAGCACCCCGACGATCGAGCGCAGCGACTGCGGCCAAGTCGCCGGGTCGCCGATCGGCGAGGCGGACCAATCGTGTCGGCGCATCAGGGCGCCCATCTCGCCGCCGCCGGCGAGGAAGCCCGGCCCGACCTGCTGGTCCAACTAAGCGCGCTCCGGCCCGTGCGGCGCGCCGGCGCTTCGCCGCACCGGCATGTCCCCGTGCATCTCCTGTTGCTCCAGCAGCCGCAGTGCGGCGCGCACCACCTCGCTCGCGGTCTGGTAGCGGCCCGACGCGACGCGGGCGGTTATGAACCGTTCCAGTTCCGGTGTGAGGGAAACGTTGAGGCTCGTGCGCTGGATCGCCATGCCTCACAATACCAGTGGCACCGCCATGTCACAATGTGCTGCACAAGGGCCAACAACGGCCATCATGCGACAGCGCCGGAGTCCGGTCGGGGCCAGGGAGCGGCGACCCGACGAGGCCAGCCGCCACGCGGTTCAGGCCGGCGCGTCCACCCGCTCCGCGGCGGCGGGCTTCTCCGTGGCGGGGGGCGCCTCCGGCACCGGCTCCTCCAGCGCGTCGGCGCACGCCGTTTCCACCGCGAGATCCACCGCTTCCGCGATGCTGCGCGTGAGAAGCACCGGCGCGGGCTGCCCCTCCGCCTCCAGGGCGGCGGCCACGGCGCCGTCCCCTTCCGCGGACCATGCCAGCGCCATCGTCGGAACGTCCGGCAGCCGCCGGCGGGCGCGGCGCAGCAGGTAGCGCGCGGTGGCCGCGCTCGCGCCGCCCTCGACGAAGCAGAGGCACGCCAAGCGCGGCGGCACGTCCGTCGCGCCGACCTGGCCTCCGACCTGCACGCCGAAGCCGCGCCGGCTCAGTGCCTGCCCCACCATGGTGGCGAGCAGCGGGTCGAAGGGACCGCGCCCGGACAAGCAGAGCACCGCGCCCGGCGCCTGCCAGGATGCCGGCACGGGGGCCAGCCGCGCCGCGGCCGCGTCGGTGCCGTCCGCCTCCGCCGGCACGTCCTTCCCGGCCGCCGCCTTGCTCGCCGCCTTGGCCGCGGTCGCCTCGTCCGCTTCCTCCAGATCCTCGAGCAGCGTCACCACGCTCCGCTCCATGCGCTCCCGCCGCTCCGGCGTCAGCGTGCCGTGCGCCGCGTCGATCTGCGCCAGCGCCAGCGCCGGCAGGGCGATGCCGTCGAGGTAGTCCGGCAAGCGCTGCGTCCGCAGGCTCAACTCCGCTTGGTCGGCCAGCGCGTCCGTGTCGCCGGCGAGGGCGCGCTGGTAGAAGGTTTCTTCCGGGTCGAGCGGCGGCTGGTCGCCGAGCATCACTTCCAGGAACTCCAGCCGCTCCACGTGGCGCCCCAGCACAACGAGGCAGACGGTCAGCGGCACCGCCAGCAGGAGTCCGATCGACCCCCAAAGCCACGTCCAGAAGGCCGCCGCGCCGATCACCGCGACCGGCGAAAGGCCTGTGGAATGGCCGAAGACCCAAGGTTCGATCACCTGGCCCATCAGCGGCTCGCTGACCACGAACAGCGCCAGCACCCAAATCACCGACGACCAGCCGGGGGCCACGGCCAGCGCCAACACCATGGGGAACGCGGCGGCGATGTAGGCGCCGATGAAGGGCACGAACCGCATGACGCCGGCGAAAACGCCCCACAGGAGCGGGTTGGGGATGCCGATCAACCAGAGCCCGGCGGCGATGAACACCCCGAAGCCCGTGTTCAGCCCGACCTGCGCCAGGAAGTAACGGGAAAGCCGGTACGCGGCGTCGTCCATCGCCGCCAAGGTGCGGTGGAGGTCCCGCGCCCCCGCCAACCGGATCAGCCGGTCGCGCAGATCCTCCCGGTAGAGCAGGATGAAAACCACGAGGATCACGACGATGCCGACCGTCGCCAGCGGCCCCAGCAACGGCTCGGCCACGCGTTGCAGCAACTCCAGCGCGGTGGGGTCCGGCGACCGGATCTCCACCGGCACGGGCCGCGACGTTTCGCCCGCGCCCAGCGCCGCGGCCGCTCCCCTGATCGTGTCTCCCCTGGACGCTTCGCTCTTGGGCGCGTCGCCGGGCGGACCCTCCGTCGGAACCCCCGCCGCGTCAGGCGCCACCGCCGCGCCGAACTCCTGGGCCACGGACGTCAGCCGGTCGACAAGGCCGCCGGCGCCGCGCAAGCCGTCCAGCTTCTCCGACACCGTCAGCTTGTAGGCCGGCAGGTTGGCCGCGAGATTGGCGGCTTGCCGGCCCATCACCGTGCCGATGCCGAGGACGATGCCGAAGCCGAGCACCACCACGAGCAGCACCGCCGCGACGCGCGGCACGTAGATGCGCCCGAGGGCGCGCACCAGCGGCGCCAGCACGAACGACAGCAGCACGGCCAGCACGATCGGGATGAGCATCTCGCGTGCGAAGTAGAGGGTCGCCACCACGATCGCGGCGACCTGGAGCATCTCCGCGTTGGAGCCGGGCATGCCGGCCGAAAGGCCGCGGCGTCGAGAGGTCGGGGGAAGGGGCATGGGCCGGGTTCCGAGGGAGGGCTCGACGGCGGGCGACCGGCCGTGGGGAAGCAACGCCGGTCCGGTGGATCCGTTGCGGTCGTGTCACCCCACGAGCGCCGGAGCGGCGCCGCGGCGGCAGGCGCGCGGCTTCGCGTCCACCGCTCCAAGCAACCTTCCCGCGGCCGCCGCGATTGGGTAATCTGTCGGCATCGGCGCTTTTACCTGACATGTGGCAGATCCGTTACGCACTGGAGCAAGGCAGCCGCCTGCGCGCCCTTCCCGCGCTGGTCCGGGACGTCGGCGCCAGCGTGCTCGTGCTCGCCGCCTTCGCGGCGGCGGCGGCGCTGCCGCTGATCACCGTGCCTGCCGCGGCCGTCGTGTTGCTGCCTGTGCTGATCCTCACCGCCGTCGCCTTCGGAAGGGACAGCGCGCTGTTGGCGGCGCTGCTCGCGGCGTTGATGGCGCGGCTGTTTCCGTTCGGGCCGGAGGAGGGCTCGGCCGGCCTCCTGGTGATCGCGGGGCTGTCCGGCGCGGCGCTGGCGATGGCCGCTCTCCTGGAAGAGCTCCGCCGCCGGCGGACGGAGGCCGAAACCGCGCATCTGCGCTCGGACACCACCGCGCGCCGTGCCGCGGAGCGGGTCGAAGCGGCGCGCCAGCAGCTCCGCGAAGCGGAAGATCGGCTGGTCGAGGCGGAACGCAAAGCGCTCCAATCCGCCGCGCAGGATGCGCGCGCGGCGATGGCGGGGCGGACCAGCAGCCCGGACCCGGCCCTGGAAGGCGCCTTCCGGAGCGAAGGCGGGATCTGACGGCGCCTCAGCCCCGCCGTCGGTCCAGCATGTCCAGCAGCATCGCGTCGAAGGCCGGCGCCGCTTCGTAGGACACCCAATGCCCGGCGCCGGGCACCATGCCGGTCCAGGCGTCCGGCCGCACGGAGCGCAGGGCCGCGAACCGCGCCTCCACCTCCGGCCAGGCGATGGCGTCGCGCTCGCCGTACACCAGCGCCACCGGCGCCCGCGCGCGGGCCGCCGCTTCACGCAACAGCGTGCTGCTGGCGAAGCCGCGGGAGCGGAAGCGCGCGTCCACCGTGTTGCGCTCCTGCACGAGAAGGGCGAGGGCGTCGATGCGCCCCGGGTCGGCGAACATCAGCGCGGCCAAGTTGTGGCGGTGCGCGGCCACGCGCTCGTCGCCTTCCTTGTCGCGCACTTTCACGAGGTCTGTGCGCGGCCGGGCCAGGCCGAGCGACGCGGCGCCCACCAGGGTCAGGCTGCGCAGTTCCGGCCCCGCCTCCGCCGCCACGTGGCCCGCGATGAGCGCGCCGAACGAGAAGCCGGCTAGGTCGTAGGGCGCGCCCTCGCCGAGCACGCGCGTCAGCCCCGCCCGCACCACGGCGGCGATGGGCGCCGGACCGTCCGTGCGCGGCGGCATGGCGGACGCGCCGAGGCCCGGCAGATCCGGGCAGAGCAGCCGCCGGTCCGCCGCCAGCCGTTCGATGTTGCGGACCCAGTGGCGCCAGGAGCCGGAACCGCCGTGGAGCAGCACCAAGGGCCGCCCCCGCCCGACGCCGCCCGAAGGCCGTCCCCATTCGCGCCACACCATCGCACCGTCGCCGCACGGCGTCTCGTGGAGGCGCGCCCGCGCTTCCAACGCCGCCAGCACGGCCTCCGGCGACGGGGGGCGTCCGTCGCCGGGCGTGGCCAGGGGTGGTGCCGTCAGCGCGTCAGTCCTCGGCGCGGTTGGTGAAGCTGGCGTTGCCCAGGCCGGTGCCGATGGTCAGCACGGCCCAGTGGCGCACGTCCCGCATCCAAGGCGCTTGGCTCAAGCCCTGCACCACGGCGTCGTTGTGGACCACGACGACCGTGTCCCGGCCGCCGATCCGCGGCAGCCCTTCGCGGATGCGGCCGGGCAGGCTGAAGCCGCCGCCTTCCCAATCGCCCGGCAGGTTCTGGCCCCCTCTCTCGATGCGGCCGGAGCCGTTGATGCGGCCGGGGCAGCCGACGCCGACGAAGGGCGCGAGGCGGAGGCCGCGCTTCTCCGCCTTGTCCGCCAAGTCGTGCAACATGGCGAGGAGGCGCTCGATCGCCTCTTCCCGCCCCGGCTTCTCGTCCGCGTGGCGCCACACCTCCGAGTCCCACACGGAAGCGGCGGACAGGTTGGGCGCTTCATCCAACCCGTGGCGCACCACCCCGGCCCGCATGTTGGAGCCGCCGATGTCCACCGCCAGCAAGGCCTCGTGGCCCGAAAGGAGGTCCGCGGGCGCCAGGTGCGCGCCGCCGATCAGCCCCGCCTCGTCCGGGTCGTGGCGGATGGGCACCACGTCCACCTCGTGCCCGTCGCCCTTCAGCAGCATGGACGCGCGGCCCATGGCCAACTCGCCGACGCGGCTTCCGCGCATGCCGCCGCCCACCACGATGCGCTCCGTGCCGCGCCACGCCTCCTCTTGCATAAGCCGCTCGGCGACCTCGGCGAGGGACTGCGCGAACTCCTCCACCACGCCGTGGACCAGCCCCGCCGCTTCCGGGTCGCCCTCCACCAGCAGCTTGTCGAGCTGGCGGCGGCCGATCGCCTCCGTCGGCGTGTCGCCGAGCGGGTCCTCGTCCGCGTCCTCCAGCTTCGCCCGCCAATGGTCGAGGATCGCTTTGAAAGCCCGGCTGCTCGCTTGGTCGCCGAGGAATCCGCCGCCGGCCCGAATCTCGGCGTTGTAGGCGTCCACCGTCACGCCCCACGGCAGGGTTTTGGCGCCGTGGGGCGGCAAGGCCGCCCGTTGTGCCTGATCCGGCATGGTCGCTCGCGTGCTGTTGCAGCCGGGGAACGCCCCTGGCGGGGCGGCGTTGCGCCCCCCGGCCCGCTGCCTCGCCAAGTTCATCAAGGCCTCTCAGGGTCGGGATAGCGGATCGCCAGCACCTCCAATTCCTCCAAGCCCCCGGGCGTCCGCAGCCGCACCAGGTCGCCGACGCCGGCGCCGAGCAGGGCGCGCGCCACCGGCGCCGCGTAGGAGATCCTGCCCCGCCCCGCATCCGCCTCGTCCAGCCCGACCACCGTGACCGTCGCCTCCGCGCCGTCCTCGCGCGCGTAGGTGACGGTGGCGCCGAAGAACACCCGGTCGCGCCGGGCGGGCCGCGCCGGGTCCACCACCTGCGCCCGGTCCAGCCGGCGCCGGAGGAAGCGCAGCCGGCGGTCTATCTCGCGCAGCCGCCGCTTGCCGTACTGGTAGTCCGCGTTCTCGCTCCGGTCGCCGAGCGAGGCGGCCCAGGACACCACCTCCACCACGCGCGGCCGCTCCTCGTGCCACAAGCGCCGGGCTTCGTCGGCGAGCGCCGCGTGGCCCCCGGGCGACATGACGAAGGGCGCGTCCTTCGGCAAGCCGGGCGGCGCGTCGTCCTCGTCGTCGTCCTCGTCCACCGCGCCCATTCAGCCGAGCGCGGTCAGGTTCATCGGCGCGGGGTGCCATTCGTAGCCCTCGCCCTCGCGCGCGACGTGGCCGAGGCCGGGCCAGGGGAAATGGTAGGACAGCATCGCCGTCCGGTCCGTGGCGAAGCGGTCCAGCATCCGGCTGCGCGACTGCGCGGACTGCTTGGGGTCGGTGTCGAAGGCGAACTCCCAGAGCGGCTTGCGGAGGAGGAGCACCTGGTGGTGCGCGAGGTCGCCCGTGTTCACCACCGTCTGGCTCCCCGACGTGATGGCGTAGACGTGGTGCCCGATCGTGTGGCCCGGGGCCGCCAGGGCGGTGATGCCCGGCACCACCTCCTGCCCGTCGCGCACCATCACCATGCGGTCGCGGTAGGGCGCGAGGTTCTTCTTGGCGCCGTCGATGAACGCCGTCATGAACTCCGGCCCGCGCTTGTTGCCGTCGTCCGTCCAGAAGCGCAGGTCGGCCTCGCTGAGCGCCACGCGCGCGTTCGGGAAGACGCGCCGGTTCTTGGCGTCCACCAGCCCCCAGATGTGGTCGCAGTGCGCGTGGGTGGCGCAGACCAAGTCGATCTGCCCCGGCTCGATCCCCGCGGCGCGGAGGTTCTGCAGCATCTTGCCGGTGGTCGGGCCGAACATGCGGCTCTGCGCGCCCATGCTCTCGCCCATGCCGGTGTCGAACAGCACGAGGTGGCGGCCGGTGTTCACCACCAGCACGTTCTGCTCCAGCGTCGCCGCGTCCGTCGGCAGGAAGTGCTCGCGCATCAACGACGCGATCTCCTCCGGCGGCGAGGAGGGGAACGCGGGGCCGGGAGCGCCGAGCGGCAGGCTGCCGTCGGACACCACCGTGGCCTCGAACTCGCCGATGCGGAACCTGTACCAGGCCTGCGGCAGCTTGTTGCGGAAGGGCGCGCGCGCCTGTGCGGCGGCGGGCGGGAGGAAGGGCAGCGCGGCGGAGGCGCCGAGCAGCAGGCGGCGGTTCAGCATGGACTCGTTCCCGATCGGAGCCGCCGCGCCGGCGTGGTCGCGGCCAGTTCGCTCCGCGCCGGCATTCTGCGCCGAGCCGGGCCGCGGCGCCACCGGCTGCGGCGACCGGGCGCGTGCCGGACCGTCAGCCCGCGCGGGGCTTCTCCAGCACGCAGTAGGATTGGCCGAGGGCGTACTCGCCGGCCGGCACGGCTCCCGTCGCGGTGCGTTCCGTCACCCGCACGGAGGGCGCGTCCCCGGCGGCCATGGCGACCACCTCGAAGCCCAGGCGCTGCGCCCAGAGCCGGAGGTCCTCCTGGTGCATGAAGACGTTGATGTGGCCGAGGTAGGAGCGCTTCCGCACCCAGTCCACGTTGCCGTCGAAGACGGCCCAGTGCGACGCGTTGGCGAATTCGAGGAACGAGAAGACCACCCGCCCGCCGGGCGCGAGCACCCGCCGGGTCTGCTCCAGGTACGCGTAGGATTCCTCGTGCAGGAGGTGGGTGAAAACCGAGAAGAAGGTGACGAAATCGGCCTGCGCGTCGGCGACCGGGATCGTGTTGCCCGCGACCAGTTGGAACGCGAAGTCGGGCCGCGTCACCTTGCGCCGCGTGTAGTCCAGCAATTCCTTGACGACGTCGATGCCGAAGTAGCGCATGTCCGGGCAGCGGGCGAGCTGGCGGGCCAGCCGGCTGGCGCCGCACCCGACGTCCACGACCCGGCTGTCGTCGCGCAATCCGAACATCCGAAGCAGGCTGTGCTCCAGCACCCCGAACCGCTCGAAGGTCTCCAAACCGCCGCCCACCGCCCAGGCCATGGCCTCGTCCTCGGGGTAGGCGGCGAGGTAGCCCTGCACCACAGCGGAGTAGCTTTGGAGGTATCGCAGTTGGGTGCTCAATGCGGGCTCCGGGCCGGGCGAAGCAGACGAAAGTGGCGGTATCACGGGCCGTCTTTCAATGTCCAGTTGTAAACCCGTCGAGGGCTTGCGGCCTCGCCCGCTGGCCCGGATGACGGAGACCGGCCTCGGCGGCGGGGAGCGGCGCCGGCACCGCGGAACGGGAGGAGAAGGCCAATGGCGCAACTGGCGCACTGGGCACGGCACCATCCGGACCGGATCGCGGCGCACTTCCCGGACACGGGCGCGGCGCTGAGCTACGGCGCCTTGGCGGCGCGCGCCAACCGCGCCGCGCAATGGCTCCTCGGCCTCGGGCTCCAGCCGGGCGAGGGGATCGCCCTGCTGCTCGACAACCGCCCGGAGTTCCTCGAACTCGCGCAGGCCACGCGCGACGCCGGCCTCTACTACACGCCGCTCTCCATCCACCTGCGGCCGCCGGAGGTGGTGCACGTGCTGCGCGACAGCGGCGCCAAGCTGCTGGTGGTCAGCGACGCCCTCGCGGGGCTGGCGGCGGAGCTGCGGGGGGAGGGCGCGACGGGCGGCCTGCCGCGCTACGCCCTCGGCGAAGGCCTGCCCGGCCACGAGAGCTACGAGGCCGCGCTCGCCGCCCATCCGCGCCCGGCGCCGCTGCCGGAACGCCCGCTCGGGCGCGAGTTCCTCTACTCCTCCGGCACCACCGGCCTGCCGAAGGGCATCCGCCGCCCGCTGATCCCCTTCGCCGACGCCGACAAGCCCGAATGGGACACGACGTGGCGCGCGCTCTACGGGTTCGAGGAGGGGATGGTCTACCTCTCCCCCGCGCCGCTCTACCACGCCGCGCCGAACCGCTACGTGCAGCGGACGCTGGGCGAGGGCGGCACCGCGGTGGTCCTCCAGCGCTTCGACGCCGAAGCCGCGCTGGCCGCCATCGAGCGCTTCCGCGTCACCCACAGCCAGTGGGTGCCGACCATGTTCGTGCGGATGCTGGCCCTGCCGGAGGAAACGCGGCAACGCCACGACCTGTCGTCCCACCGCTGCGCCATCCACGCCGCCGCGCCCTGCGCGCCGGCGGTGAAGCGCGCGATGATCGAGTGGTGGGGGCCGATCCTCCGCGAGTACTACGCCGGCTCGGAAGGCGTCGGCACCACGGTCATCGGATCGGAGGAGTGGCTGCGACGCCCCGGCTCGGTCGGGCGGCCGGTGAACGGCGTCCGCGTCCACATAACGGACGAGGAGGGGCGCGAACTCCCGCCCGGCGAAACCGGCCAGATCTGGTTCGAGGGCGCGCCGCGCTTCGCCTACCACAACGCGCCGGAGAAGACGGCGGCCGCCTACAACGCGCGCGGCTGGGGCACGCTCGGCGACCTCGGCTGGCTCGACGAGGACGGCTACCTCTACCTCTCCGACCGCCGCGCCGACCTCATCCTTTCGGGCGGCGTGAACCTCTACCCCGCCGAGATCGAGGCGGCGCTGGCCACGCACCCGGACGTGGCGGAGGTGGCGGTGGTCGGCATCCCGCATCCCGAGTTCGGCGAGCAGGTCCACGCCGTGGTGGTGCCGCGCTCCGGCGCGGCAGAACAAGGACTCGCGGCGAGCCTCGACGCTTGGTGCCGCGACCGCTTGGCCGGACCGAAGCGGCCGCGCTCCTGGGAGTTCGCCGCGGAGCTGCCGCGCAGCGAAGCCGGCAAGCTCCTGCGGCGGCTGCTGAAGGAGCGGTACTTGCGCTAGGCGAAGCGGAAGTCTCCCCTTGTCCACCGGGCGATCATAGCGCGCCGTTGCGGTCGCGCCGGAAGGCGCCTCAGCCCGTGCGCAATCCCAGCCGTTCCACCCGGCGCTTCTCCATCTCGATCTCTTCCAGCATGAAACGCCCGTAGGCGGCGCTGTCCAGGTACTCCACCGGCTGGTCCAGCCGCTTGAGCGTGGCCAGGTGCTGCGGGTCGAACAGCGCCTGCTTCAGCCCGTCGTGCAGGGTCTTCACCACCGCCGGGTCCATGCCCCGCGGCCCGCACAGCCCGTAGGGCGAGGTGACGACCATCCCCTGGTAGCCGAGTTCGACCAGCGTGGGCACGTCCGGCCAGCGCTCCGACCGCTCGCGCCCCCACAGGTTCAGGAACCGCAGCTTGCCCTCGTTCACGAGCTGGCCGGCGCCGGAACCGGCGGCGAGCGCCTCGATGTGCCCGCCCAGCAGTTGCGGCACGGCGTCGCCCTCGCCGCGGAACGGGACGTGGATGACGTCCAGCGTTTCGCGCTCCGCCAGGTCCACCATGGTCAGGTGCGGCGTGCCGTTGGCGCCGGTGTTGCCGATCCGCACGCGCCCCGGCCGCTTGCGCGCGTCGGCGACCAGGTCCTGCCACGTCCGGTACGGCCCGTCCGCGCGCACCACCACGCCGAACAGGTAGCCGGTGAGGTGCAGGATGGGCGTGAAGTCCGTGCGCGGGTCGAAGGACATGGACTGCATCCAGGGCAGCCGCAGGCAGGGCAGGGTCATCTGCGTCAGCAGGTAGCCGTCCGGCTGCGCCCGCGCGACGGTGGCCGCGCCGAGCGTGCTGCCCGCGCCGGGCTTGTTCTCCACCAGCACGGTCTGCCCGAAGGCCCGCGTCGCCGCTTCCGCCATGGAGCGCATCTGCACGTCCGTCGCGCCGCCGGGCGGGAAGGGCACCAGGACGGTGATGGGCCGGCTCGGGAAGCGCTCCTGCGCGCGGCCCAAGCCGGGCGCCCCGAGGGCGAGCGGCAGCGCGAGCGCGGCGCGGCGGTTGAGAACCATTGTCTTGTGCCTCCCGAGTTCCTTCGTCCCGGCGGGCGGCGAGGCCGGACACGACCGCCCGCCGTCCGCCCGGTTCCGAAACATGGCACGCCGGCGGAGCGATTGCAGCCCGCCCGCGGCTCCTCGCCGCTTCGTGGCGGGCGGGCGCCCGGCTCAGAGGGTGCGCCCGATGATCTCCTTCATGATCTCGCTCGAACCGCCGTAGATGCGCCCCACGCGCGCGTCCGCCCAGGCGCGGCCGATCTCGTACTCCGCCATGTAGCCGTAGCCGCCGTGGAGCTGGAGGAAGTCGTCGAACAGCCGGTTCTGCATCTCCGCGCCCAGCAGCTTCGCCGCCGCCGCCAGCTCCACCGTCAGCTCGCCGCGCAGGTGCAGCGCCAGGCAGTGGTCGGCGAACACGCGGAACATCGCCGCCTGCGCCTTGGCCTCCGCCAGCTTGAATCGGTTGTGCTGGAAGTCGATCACCGGCTGCCCGAAGGCCTGCCGCTCCTTTGCGTAGGCCACCGTACGCTCCAGCATCACCTCCATGCCGGTGGCGGCGCGCACGGCGATCACCAGCCGCTCCTGCGGCAGGTTGCGGATCAGGTAGGAGAAGCCGCGGTTCTCCTCGCCGAGAAGGTTCGCCACCGGCACCCGCACCCCGTCGAAGAACAGCTCCGACGTGTCCTGCGCGTGCAGCCCGATCTTCTCCAAGTTGCGCCCGCGCGAGAACCCCGGCGTGCCTTCCTCGACGCAGATCAGGCTGATGCCCTTCCGCCCCGCCGCCGGATCGGTCTTCGCCGCCACGATGACCAGCCCCGCGTTCTGCCCGTTGCTGATGAACGTCTTCGACCCGTCGATGACGTAGTGGTCGCCGTCCCTCCTGGCCGTGGTCCGCAACGCTTTGAGGTCGCTCCCCATGCCCGGCTCGGTCATGGCGATGGCGCCGATCAGCTCGCCCCGCGCCATCCGCGGCAGCCACTCGCGCTTGCGCTCCGGCGTGGCGAGGTCGGCGATGTAGGGCACCACGATGTCCGAATGCAGCGGGAAGCCGACGCCGCTGGCGTTGAAGCACGCGATCTCCTCGATGATCACGGCGGAATGCCCGAAATCCCCGCCCGCGCCGCCGTGCTCCTCCGCCAGCATCGGGCACAGCAGCCCCTGCGCCCCGGCCTCCAGCCACAAGGAGCGCGGCACGATGCCGTCCCGCTCCCACTGCCGGTGGTGCGGCGCGACGTGCCGCTCGAAGAAGCGCCGCACCGCGTCGCGGAACATTTCGTGCTCCGCGTTGAGCACGGTACGCGGCCCGGCCAAGCCGCCGCCGGGCGAGAAGACGTTGGCAACCGTGTCCATGCTCGTCGTCCTTCTCAAGCCGCCGCGTGGATGGCGCCGGCCTCCCGCAGCGCGGCGATCTCGGCCGCGCCGAAACCCCAGTCCGCCAGCACGGCCTCCGTGTGCTCGCCCCGCAGCGGCGGCGGCAGGCCCGGCTCCGCCGTGGTGCGGTCGAAGCGCGGCGCCGGCGCGGGCTGCACGGCGCCGTCGCGCTCGGTGAACACGCCGCGCGCCGCGTTGTGCGGGTGGCTCGGCGCTTCCCGGAGGTCGAGCACGGGCGCCACGCAAGCGTCCGTCCCCTCGAACAGCGCGGTCCAGTCGTCGCGCGTCCGCGCGCGGAACGCCGCGGCCAGTGCCTCGCGCAGCGCCGGCCAGTTCGCCGGGTCCATGCGGTCGCCGAAGCGGGCGGCGTCGAGCCCGAGCTTCTCCGCGGCCAGCGCGAAGAACCGCGGCTCGATCGGCCCCACCGCCACCCAGCGCCCGTCCGCGCACTGGTAGGTGTCGTACCAGGGCGCCGCGCCGTCCAGCATGTTGGCGCCGCGCTCCGCCTTCCAGCGACCGCGCGCCAGCATGGCGTAGATCGGCGCCATCAGCAGCGCCGCGCCGTCCACCATCGCCGCGTCCACCACCTGCCCGCGCCCCGAGGCCTTGGCCTCCAGCAGCGCCGCCAGCACGCCGACCGCGAGCAGCATCCCGCCGCCGCCGTAGTCGCCGACGAGATTCAACGGCGGCACCGGCCGCTCGCCCGCACGCCCGATCGACCAGAGCGCGCCCGTCAACGCGATGTAGGTGATGTCGTGCCCGGCCGCGTGCGCGAGCGGCCCGTCCTGCCCCCACCCCGTCATGCGCCCGTAGACCAGCCGCGGGTTGCGCGCGTGGCAAACCCCCGGCCCGAGGCCGAGCCGCTCCATCACCCCCGGCCGGAACCCCTCGATCAACGCGTCGGCCTTCTCGGCGAGGCGCAGCACCGCTTCCGTCGCGCCCGGCGCCTTCAGGTCGAGCGCGGCCGAGCGCCGCCCGCGCCCGACGAAATCCCGCCGCGAGCCCGGCGCGCCGTCCGGACGGTCCAGCCGCACCACCTCGGCGCCGAGGTCGGCCAGCACCATGCCGCAGAACGGTCCCGGCCCTATGCCGGCGAACTCCAGGATGCGCAGGCTTTTGAGCGGTCCCAATCCGTCCCTCCCGCCGTCCGGTCGTTGGCCGCCGGTCCGGCAGAGGAGCATCCGCCGCCGGTCCCGGCGGCGCAAGCGTGCCCTCGGCGCCGGCCCCTTGCGG
Organism: uncultured Acetobacteraceae bacterium; assembly: GCA_902805625.1. Taxonomy (GTDB): domain Bacteria; phylum Pseudomonadota; class Alphaproteobacteria; order Acetobacterales; family Acetobacteraceae; genus Craurococcus. The sequence continues at coordinate 655 of CADCTL010000011.1, read as the reverse complement.
CCCCAAGGCATCGCGCAACGGCGCCCGCGACCGCGCGTTCCGCCCCCGAAGGAGCACCTGCGATGATGCGGACGACAGGCTTTGCGCTGCTGGTCCTGGCCGGCATCGGCCTCGGCGCGTGCGGCGGCGGCAGGAACGCCACCAACGATGGCCAGATGACACCGGTCGGCGCCGTCGGCAGCGGCAATGCCGACGGCAGCTTGGCCGGCGGCAGGGCCGCGCTGGGGCGGGGCGGGTTCGCCGGCGGTGCCGCCGCCGGCGCCGCGGCGGGTGGCCCGCTGTCCACGCCGTACGGCCTCAACTCCGGCCGGCCCGCTTGGCGTTGAGCTGAACCGTCCGGAGCCGGCGCGGCGAACCCCGGCACGGACCGCGCGGGCCAAGCGCTTCGGCGAGAACCGCTTGCGGCTGCCCCGAACGCCGCGGCTCCATCGCTCGCGGCCCACGATGAATGCCGCCCGCCCGGCCGCTCCGGCCCTGTTCGACGCGCGGGCGGGGAGCGCGGTCAGCATACGCCTCCTCCCGTTCTCCGGCCCGACCGCGACGAGGACTCCGCGGCGGCATCTCGGGCGAGCCCGGCGGCCCGCCTAAGCAGCTATTCGCTGGCTGGCGAACGGATCGCGGTTGCGCTCGGCATTGAGCTTGGTGACGGCGTCGT
>CADCTL010000010.1 GCA_902805625.1 uncultured Acetobacteraceae bacterium | reverse complement strand
GGAGAGAGCGGACTGCGCGAGTGTCAACCGTTCGGCTGCTCTCCCGAAGTGGAGTTCCTCGGTCAGCACGACGAATGACTGAAGCAAGCGCGGATCGAGCGCCATCTCAGAGCACCGCGGTCAAGCGAGCGACCCGGTTGGCGTCGGCGATGCGCGCGAACGAGCCGAACGCTGAGCGGAGGCCGCGTACGGGATCGCGTGTCATCAGAGGTGATGCTGGCAGGGGACGATGGTTCGAGAATACGTTGCCTTTCGACCACGCGCGTGCGTCTCCCCATACGTCATCATTCGCCCGAACGAGCTTGCGGTCGCTCAGACGAGCGGCAGTCGGCGCCCGAGAACCTGCGGAAAGGTCGGTGCTGTGCCACCGATGGACGATGGACGAGGCATCCCGAGCGGTACGCGCGGAGACGCTGGGGAGCAAGGTGCCGACGCCCCCGAAGGTCCCAAGAGGCTCTTCGGCCGCGACGAGTCGCTGCGTCGGCTGGACGAGCGTCTGGCCAGCGTGCGCGACCGCGGCGGAGGCATCCTGGTGCGAGGGGAGCCGGGGATCGGCAAGTCCGCCTTCCTGGAGTGGGCCGGCCGGGCGGCGGAGGCACGCGGCATGCGGATCCTCAGGGCGACAGGCGTCGCGTCCGAGATGTCGCTGCCGTTCGCGGGGCTGCACCAGCTCCTGCGTCCGATCGTGTCGAGCATCGAGCCCCTGCCGGCTCCGCAGCGCGACGCGGCGCGCGCGGCGCTCGGTCTCAGCGACGACCCCGCTCCCGGGCTGTTCCGCGTGGCGCTCGCCGTGTTGAACCTCCTAGGAGAAGCGACGCGGAGCGCGCCGGCGCTGCTCGTCGTCGACGACGCCCACTGGTTGGACCGCTCGAGTGCGGACGTCCTCGGCTTCGTCGCGCGGCGGCTGGAGGACGAACCGATCCTGATGCTCGCCGCGGTCCGGGAGGGAGCCCCCAGCGTCCTGGAGGAGATCGGGCTGCCCGAGTGGCGGCTCGACCCGCTGGCGCCGCCGGCCGCGCGCGCTCTCCTCCGCGAGCGGGCCTCCGGTCTGACGCCCGCGATGCGCGACCGGTTGGTGGAAGAGGCGGCCGGCAATCCGCTTGCGCTCGTGGAGCTGCCAGCCGGTGCGGACGCCACCGCGGGTGCGCTGCCCTGGCTGCCGCTCACCGCGCGGCTCGAGCGGGCCTTCGCCTCGCGCGTGTCGGAGCTGGCCCCCCACACCCGCGCCCTCCTGCTCGTCGCCGCGGTGAACGACGGCGAGGCCGTCTCGGAAACGCTCGAGGCCACGACCGTGCTCGTCGGCGCGGTGCTCGGCGCGGGCGACCTGGCGCCGGCCGTCTGCGAGCGGCTCGTAGAGGTGGACGGGAGCGCGCTGCGGTTCCGCCATCCGCTCATCCGCTCGGCGATCTACCAGGCCGCCGGCGCGGCGCAGCGTCAGGCGGCGCATGCGGCGCTGGCCGGCGTAGTCGCCGGCGATGCTGACCGCGCGGCGTGGCACAGGGCGGCCGCCAGTCCCGGTCCGGATGAGGCGGTCGCCCTGGACCTGGAGCGCGCGGCGGACCGTGCCAGGCGACGGGGCGCGGTCGCCGCGGCCATCGCCGGGCTCGAGCGTGCATCCCGGCTGAGCCTCGACCCGGCCCTTCGCGGTCGGCGGCTCCTCCGCGCCGCCGACCTCGCGCTCGAGCTTGGGCGCGCCGGCACGGTCGAGCGCCTGCTCGACGAGGCCGAACGGTCCGAGTTGACGCCGCAGCAGCACCTGCGAGCCGTCGGCCTGCGGTGGCTGGTCGGCTCGCAGCGGGTCGCCGATGACGCGGGCTACCACACGAGCGCCGGGGCAGTGGCGGCACTGGCCAGGAACGCCGAGGAAGCAGCCGCAGGCGGCGATCCGGAGCTGGCCCTGCGGCTGCTGGTCGATGCCGCCGCCCGGAGCTGGTGGGCGAACACGGCGTGGGCCGGGGCGCGTGAGCACGTGATCGCGGCTCTCGAGCGCCTCGGGCTCGAGGGGAGCCATCCGCACGCGATGGTGGTCCTTGCGATGGGCGCCCCCAGGGAGCGCGGGGCGCTCCTCGTCGAACGGCTGCAACGGATGCCACTCGACACCCGCGGCAGCGCGGTGACCGCCCACAACCTTGGCTGGGCCGCCAGCGCCGTGGGGGCGCTCGACCTCGGTGCGGCGCTCCTCGGTCAGGCGGTCGCGGGCCTGCGCGCGCAAGGGCGGCTCGGCCTCCTGGCCCTGGCGCTCAACTCGCAGGCCTGGACCGCCTTCCATCGCGGCGACGTGCGGACGGCGCTGACGGCCGCAGACGAGAGCGGCCGTTTGGCACACGAGACCGCGCAGCCGCTCGTGGCCATCCGGGCTCGCGTGATAGAGGCCTTGATCCAGGCTGTCCGCGGCGACCTGGACGCGGCGGAGGCGGCGGCCTCCGCGGTCGAGCACGATGCGCTGCGCCTCGGCGCGAACGCGATGCTCGCCGCCGTGCAGCACGCGCGTGGACTCGTCGCGCTCGGCGCCGGGCGCCCGGCCGACGCCTATGGGTATCTCCGTCGCGTCCATGAGCCGGGCGACCCCGCGCACCACTGGTACGTGAGCACCTTGACCGTCGCGGACATCGCCGAAGCGGCCCTCTTGAGCGAGCGCCTGGACGCCGGCCGCGCCCTCATCGAGGAGATGGAGGCACTCGCGGAGCGCACGCGGTCACCAGTGCTGCAGGCGGGCCTCAAGTACGCCCGCGCCCTGCTTGCGCCCGACGACCAGGCCGAGGCCCGCTTCCAGCTGGCGCTCGGCGAAGGGTCGGCCGGCTGGCCGCTGCTGCGAGCACGGACGGAGCTGGCGTACGGACGGTGGCTGCGTCGACACCGGCGTGTGACGGAGTCCCGTCCGCCGTTGCGCGCCGCCGTCGCGACCTTCGATGCGCTCGACGCGAGGTGGTGGAGCGCGAGCGCTCAGCGGGAGCTGGTCGCCTCGGGAGAGAGCATCCGCCGGAGCATTGGTCTGGACTCCAAGGCGCTGACGCCGCAGGAGCTCCAGGTCGCCCAGATGGCGGCCGGCGGGCTTACGAACCGTGAGATCGCGGAGCGCCTGTACATCTCCCGGAGGACCGTGAGCACGCACCTGTATCGCATCTTCCCGAAGCTCGACATCGCAGCTCGAAGCGAGCTGCCGGCCGCGCTCGACGCGTTGGAACCGCCATTGGCTTGATCTGGCGCGGCTCGGACGCCGCACCGCGGCGTCGCGGTCATCTGTCGAGGGACGTCATGGACCGCTCGTCCGCAGGCGATAGCGATGGGTCAGCTCGATTGCCTGCCGCCGCCGATCGAGTCATGGAGCGGTCGGGCCTGCTCAGCTGAGCGCGCAGACGCTCAGGCTGCGGCTCCCCAGTGGTTGCTCGAAGGTCGTCCTCCGTGCTAATGATGTGCTCGGATGAGCGCCCGTTAGACCATGCTGCCGTCGCCCGCACCACGAACGGGGCCCGCCGGACTGGTCCTCACGGCATCCGTCGCGCGCCGCTTCTACTTCGATGGAGCGAGCAAGAGCGAGATCGCGAACGAACTCGGGCTGAGCCGATTCAAGGTGGCCCGCCTGCTGCACGAGGCGCGGTCCACGGGGCTCGTGCGCATCGAGTTCACCTACCGCGGTGAGATCGACCTAGCGCTGTCGGAGCGGCTCAGGACCGAGTACGGCCTTCGACGGTGCGTCGTCGTCGACTCGCCAGAGGACGACGGCAGTCTGCTGCGGACCAACGTCGGACGCGCCGCGGCCGGGCTGCTCGCTGAGATCGTCACGCCCGACGACGTCCTTGGGCTCGCGTGGGCGCGCTCGCTGATGGCGATGCGCACGGCGCTGCAGGAACTGGCTCCCTGCACCGTCGTCCAGCTCACTGGCGCGTTGTC
>CADCTL010000009.1 GCA_902805625.1 uncultured Acetobacteraceae bacterium | reverse complement strand
CGGCCGCGCTCTCCGCCGCGCCGGCGGGGGCACCGAGCAGCAGGAGGACCAACAGCAGGAGGAAGAGGCGGGGCCGGACCATCGCGCCCAATAGAACGGGACGCGGCGGCCCCAGGGCAAGTCCCGCCTGGCCGACCCCGCCCCCCGCCGCTCAGCTCCTCTCGAGGACGAACGAGATCTTCGCGTTGATGCGGAAGTTCTTGACTTTGTCGTTCTCGACCGTGGCTTGGAACTCGCTGATGTAGACGGAGCTGATTCCGCGGACCGACTTGGTCGCTTCGGCGACGGCCTGCCGCGCAGCGTCTTCCCAGCTCTGCTCGGACTCGGCGAGCAGTTCGATGACTTTCACGACCGCCATTTCGGCTTCCTCCCGTTCGGCCCACCGGGAGAGATGGGCCGCCATCCCGGGCGGCGACGAACCGCTCGGGTTGCCGTGCCGTCGCCATGCCGACAAACAGCACGCCATCCATGCTGACGCTCCCCGATCTTCCCGTGCAAGAGGCGTTGCCGGCCCTCACCGAAGCCCTGCGCGACGGCCCCAACGCCGTGCTCGTCGCCCCGCCCGGCGCCGGCAAAACCACCCTCGTTCCTTTGGTGCTGCGCGAGGAAGCCTGGGCCGCCGACGGCCGCATCCTGGTGCTGGAGCCCCGCCGCGTCGCCGCCCGCGCCGCCGCGCGCCGCATGGCCGACCTCCTGGGCGAGGACGCGCCCGGCGGCACGATAGGCCTCGCCACCCGCCTCGACCGCGCCGTGTCGGCCGCCACGCGCGTGGAAGTGGTGACGGAAGGCCTGCTGGTGCGCCGCCTGCAATCCGACCCCGGCCTCGACGGCGTGGCGGCGGTGCTGTTCGACGAGGCGCACGAGCGCAACCTCGACACCGACCTCGCCCTCGCGCTCTGCCTCGACCTGCAAAGGGCGCTGCGGCCGGAACTGCGCCTCCTCGCCATGTCCGCCACCATCGACGGCGCCGCCTTCGCGCGGCTGCTGGGCGACTGCCCGGTGGTCGAGAGCCTCGGCCGCGCCCACCCGGTGGCGGTCGAACACCGCCCCCGCGACCTGGCGGACCCGCGCGACCTGCCCGAAGCCATGGCCGGCGCCATCCGCGCGGCGCTGGCGGCGCACCCCGGCGACGTGCTGGCCTTCCTGCCGGGCTGGGGCGAGATCCGCCGCACATCGGAGCGCCTCTCGGGCGTGGACGCCGAAGTGCTGCCCCTGCACGGCGAGATGCCGCCCGCCGAGCAGGACCGCGCCCTGGGCCCCAGCGCGCGCCGCAAGGTGGTGCTCGCCACCTCCATCGCCGAAACCTCGCTCACCGTGCCGGGGGTGCGGATCGTGGTGGACGGAGGCTTCCGCCGCACGCCGCGGCTCGATCCCGCCACCGGCCTGTCGCGCCTCGCCACCGTCCGCATCTCCCGCGCCGCCGCCGAGCAGCGCGCCGGCCGCGCCGGGCGGACCGCGCCGGGCGTGGCGGTGCGGCTCTGGTCGCCGGCGCTGCACCGTGGCTTGGCATTGCAGGACCGGCCGGAAATCCTCGAAGCCGAGCTGTCCGGCCTCGCCCTCGACCTCGCCGCCTGGGGCACGGAGCCCGCCGCGCTGTCCTTCCTCGACCCGCCGCCCGCCGGCGCCATGGCCGCCGCGCGCGCCCTGCTGCGCGACCTGGACGCGCTGGACGCCGCCGGCGCCATCACCTCCACGGGCCGGCGCATGGCGCGGCTGGGCGCCCACCCGCGCCTCGCCCGCACCATGCTCGCGGCCGAAACGGAGGGCGAGCGCGCCCTGGCCGCCGACCTCGCCGCGCTGCTGGAGGAGCGCGACCCGATCCGCGGCCGCGAAGCGCCGAGCAGCATCGCCCTGCGCCTCGACCTCCTGCGCGGCCAAGGCCATGCGGAAGCCGATCGCGGCGCCCTGCACCGCATCGGTCGCGCCGCCGCCCTGCACCGCCGCCGCCTCGGCCTGCGCGGCAACCCGGAGCCGGAGGGCGACGCCGGCGCCTTGCTCGCCGCCGGCTTCCCCGACCGCATCGCCGCCAAGCGCGGCGTCATGGACGGCGCCTTCCGCTTGGCTGGCGGCATGGGCGCCCGCCTGCCGGCGACGGACCCGCTGGCCAAATCGCCGCTGCTCGCCGTGGCCGACCTCGACCTGCGCGGCACGGACGCGCGCATCCGCATGGCCGCGCCGCTCACCCGCGCCGCGCTGGAAGCCCGTTTCCCCGAACGCTTCGTCCGCGAGGAGGGCGCGGCCTTCGACGCCCGCGCCGGCGCCGTGCTTGCCCGCCGCCGCCTGCGCTTCGGCCCGCTGGTGCTGGAAGAAGAGCCGATCGCCGCCGCCGACCCCGCCGCCCTCGCTTCCGCCCTGGCCGCCGCGGTGGCCGAGCGCGGCCTGCGCGACCTGCCCTGGAAGGACGCGGCGCGGCAGGCACAGGCCCGCGTCGGCTGGATGCGGCGCGCGGAAGGCGACGCCTGGCCCGACCTTTCCGACACCGTCCTGATCGCCACCGCGCCCGAGTGGCTCGCCCCGCACCTCCACGGGCGCACGCGCTTGGCGGAACTGGCCGGGCTGGACCTGACGGCGATCCTGCTCGGAACCCTCGAATGGGACGCGCGCCGGCGCTTGGACGCCGCGCTGCCCGCCCGCGTCCCCCTGCCCGCCGGCCGCTCCGCCGCCGTGGATTACGCCCGCGACGTGCCGACGCTGGAAGCCCGCGCCCAGCACCTCTACGGAATGGCGGCGCTGCCGCCGCTCGCCGGAGGCCGGGTGCCGCTCCAGGCGGCCGTGCTGTCCCCGGCCGGGCGGCCGGTCGCCGTCACCGGGGATCTGGCCGGGTTCTGGCGCGGCGGCTGGGCGGAGGTGCGGAAGGAGATGCGGGGCCGCTACCCCAAGCACCCCTGGCCTGACGATCCTGCAACAGCCGCGGCAGAACCGCCACGGCCGGGCCGGAACGGAGGTTGAACGGCCGCGCCCACCGTACCAGTCTCCTGTTACAAAGGTTTCACCCTCGGATCGCCGCCGCGGAAACCGGCGCCGCGTCCCAAGGCCAAGGATGGACTCCCGGATGCACTCGACGACCCTCGCGCGCCGTCCGTTGGGCCTCGGTTTCGCCGGCTTGCTGCTGTCCGGTTGCGTCCCGGCCCGCGCCCAAAGGGGCGTCGTCGGCGGCGTCATCGTCCCGGATTTCGCCGACCTGTCCGAACAGGTGCTGCCGTCCGTGGTCAACATCGCTGTCACCGGCGAGCAGCGCTCCGAGGTGCCGATCCCGCCCGAGCTGCGCGGCACCCCGTTCGAGCGGCAATTCCGCGAGCGCTTCCGCGGCCGCCGGCAGGAGACGGTGGGCGCCGGCTCCGGCTTCGTCATCGACCCGAGCGGCTTCGTCGTCACCAACAACCACGTGGTCGGCAACTCCAGCCGCGTGGTGGTGTCCCTGCAAGACGGGTCGGAACACACGGCGCGGGTGGTCGGCACGGACGAGCTGACCGACCTCGCCCTGCTGCGGATCGAGACCGGCCGTTCGCTGCCGAGCGTGCCCTGGGGCTCCTCCGCGCGGGCGCGCGTCGGCTCCTGGGTGCTGGCGGCGGGCAACCCATTCGGCCTCGGCGGCAGCGTCACCACGGGCATCATCTCGGCCCGCGGGCGGGAGATCGGCGCCGGGCCCTTCGACGACTTCATCCAGACGGACGCCGCCATCAACCCCGGCAACTCCGGCGGGCCGCTGTTCAACATGGCGGGCGAGGTGATCGGCATCTCCACCGCCATCTACTCGCCCTCCGGCGCCAACGCCGGCATCGGCTTCGCCACCCCGTCCGACCTGGCGCGGCCGGTGGTCGATCAACTCCGGCGCGAAGGGCGCGTGGAGCGCGGCTGGCTCGGCGTGTCCGTGCAGGACGTGGTGCCGGAGGAGGCGCGCAGCGCCGGCACGAGCGGCGCCAAGCGCGGCGTGCTGGTGGCGGGCGTGGAGCGCAACAGCCCCGCCAACCGCGCCGGGCTGCGCCAAGGCGACCTGGTGATCGCCCTGAACGGCGAGCCGATCAGCACCTCCCGCGCCCTGGTCCGCAACGTCGCCGCCCTGCCGCCGGGCCAGACGATGCGCTTGACCGTCCTGCGGGAAGGACGCGAGCGCGATTTGCCGGTACAAGTGGGGCGCCGGCCCGCCACGCCGGGCCAGGGCTGACGGGCGGAGGGGCCGGGAACGACGATGCGCATCCTGCTGGTCGAAGACGACGCCGAGGTGGCCCGCTTCGTGAAGAAGGGGCTGCAAGAGGCGGGGCACACCGTGGAGCACGCCACCAACGGCCGCGACGGCCTTTTCCTCGCGGCCTCCGAGCAGTTCGACCTGATGGTGCTGGACCGGATGCTGCCCGGCGGCGTGGACGGCGTGCGCCTGGTGGAAACGCTCCGCAGCCAAGGCAACCGCGCCCCTGTGCTGTTCTTGTCGGCGCTGACGGGGGTGGACGAGCGGGTGAAGGGCCTCAAGGCCGGCGGCGACGACTACCTCACCAAGCCTTTCGCCTTCGCCGAGTTGCTGGCGCGGGTGGAGGCGTTGGGGCGGCGCCCCTCCGTGGACGCGCCCTCCACCAAGCTGCGCGTGGCCGACCTGGAGCTGGACCTGCTCTCGCGCGCCGTCACCCGCGCCGGCAAGCGCATAGATGTGCAGCCGCGCGAGTTCCGCCTGCTGGAGCACCTGATGCGCCACGCCGGGCAGGTGGTGACGCGCACCATGCTGCTGGAGAAGGTGTGGGACTACCACTTCGACCCGCAGACCAACGTGATCGACGTCCATGTCTCGCGCCTGCGGCAGAAGGTGGACCGGGGTTTTGAGGTGCCGCTGATCCACACGGTGCGCAACGCCGGGTACATGATCCGCGGCGAGACCTGAGGAACCGGCTTGAGACGGCACCGTTGGAGGGGCGGCGATGGAGTTCTCGTCCCCACTTGAGAAAACAGCCCCGCCGGTGCAGGCGCACCGGCAGGCCGGCCCGCCGTTGGGCGTGGAGCCCATCTTGGACGCTCCGGTGCTGGAGCGGGAACGCCCCGCCGCACCGGCGGGCGGTGGCCAGTCCCGCAAGCTCCCCAAGGCCGGGCTCGACGGCGCGGGCGCCGGCATCGCCACGCCGGGCGGCGCGCACCGTCCGCCCGGGCTGTTCCGCAGCGCCGGCTTCCGCTTCGCGGTGCTGTTCGCGGTGCTGTTCGCCACCGCGGCGCTGGTGCTGGTGGGCGCGCTGTGGCTGGTGACGGCCGGCACGCTCGACCGCCAGACCGACATGGCCATCCGCTCCGACGCGCTCGCCCTCGTGGAACGCTTCCGGGAAGGCGGCACGACGAGCCTCGTCGAGGCCATCGAGGAACGGCTGGCGGTGGACGTCGAGAACGACAGCATCTACCTGCTCGTGACCGCCGACACCGACCGGCGATTGGCCGGCAACCTGAACCGCTGGCCCGTCGCCTGGGAGCCCACCGAGAACTGGTTCCGCACCCGCGTGGTGCACGACGGCGCCGAAACCGAGGCGCGGCTCCACAAGATCGAGCTGCCGGAACTGCGCCTGCTGATCGGCCGCGACGACACGGAACGGCGGCGCCTCCAGCAACTCTTGACGGAGGGCGTGCTGTCCACCTCCGGCATCGCGGTGACGCTGGCCTTCCTCGGCGCTTGGCTGATGCGCCGGGCGATGCAGGCGCGGATGCGGCCGGCCTTCGCCACCGCCGCCGCCATCGCCGGCGGCGACCTCTCCTCGCGCGTCGCGCTCACCGGCCGCGACGACGAGTTCGACCGATTGGCGGCGACCATGAACACCATGCTCGACCGCATCGGCACCTTGATGGACGGCGTGCGCGGGGTGTCCGACGCCATCGCGCACGACCTCCGCACCCCGATCGCGCGGGCGCGCGCCAAGCTGGAGGACGCGCTGGCCAGCGCCGGGCGCCCGGCCACGCCGGAGGGCGCGGCGCTGCGCGCGGCGGTGGAGCGCGGCATCGCCGACCTCGACGGCATCGCCCGCATCTTCCGCGCCCTGCTCCGCATCGCCGAGGCGGAGGCGGGCGCCCGCCGCGCCGCCTTCGCAACCTTCGACCTGGTGCCGGTGCTGGCGGACGCCGGCGAGATCTACGAGGCGGCGGCCGAGGCGCGGGGGCAGCGCCTGACCACCGAGCTGCCCGAGAAGCTGGAGCTGTCCGGCGACCGCGACCTGCTGCTGCAAGCGGTGGCGAACCTGCTCGACAACGCCATCAAGTTCACCCCGCCCGGCGGCGAGGTGCGGCTGTCCGCCACGGCCACCGCCGACGGCATAGAGGTGGCGGTGGAGGACGACGGGCCGGGGATGCCGCCCACAGACCGGGGCAAGGCCGGCCGGCGCTTCTTCCGGGCCGACGAGGCGCGCGCCACGCCGGGGTCAGGCCTCGGCCTCGCGCTGGTGCAGGCGGTGGCGGGCCTCCACGCCGGCGAACTCGTCTTGGAGGACGCCGACCCCGACCGCACGCCGCCGGGGATGCGGGTGGTGCTCCGCTTGCCGTCCGCATGAATGAAGAGTCATGTCCAGACCACCGCCGGTTGATGGGGGTCGGGGCATTCTCAGCGTCAGATGCGCCGCCCTCTGTACCTCATGGTAATCGTTCTGCTGACATCCGCCGCCGGTCCCACGGCGGAGCCGGTGCCCCGCATCATCGACGCCACGCCCGAATACTGCCGTAGCTTAGCAGGGCGCTTGGCCATGCTGCCCGCCGCGCGGCTGGAACCGTCCCGCTCCCTGGGCGAGCAGGGCGTGAAGATGTGCGACGAGGGCCACCTCCGCATCGGCGTCGCCAAGCTGCGCCGGGCCTTGCGGGCGGCGCAAGAGCCGCGATCCTCCGCTTCCGTCCCGGAGCCGCAGGCCGGCACCCGCAGCTTCACGCGGTGAAGGCGCCCGCTGGGCGGGCATGCCGGCTCACCGACGGCCGGCACGGCAGTGCCCGCGCCGCTTCGGCCCGATGGCCGCGCTACCGGGCCGCGGTCTCCACCACCACGGCGCGGGCGGCGACACGCGTGCCCGCCCGCCGGGCGCGTTGGAGGGCCGCGGCGAGGGCCGGCGTGAAATCCTCCAGCTTCTCGACGGCCGGCCGCCTCCGCTCGAACAGCGGCGTTTCCGAGGCGACGACCAGCAGCAGATCGGTCCCGAACGGCGCGGCGATCTTCCACCGCGGATCTTCGAGCACCGCGCCGGCCCCCGGCGGCCGCGGCTGCGGGTCGGAAACGAGGGCGGCGGCCTCGCCTGACACCATCAGGAAGAACACGCTGAGGTGCGCCGGCCATTCCGGCATCTCCACCCGGAGGCGCAGCCGGTCTCCTTCCGGCAGCGGCCGGGCGCCGAGCAGCCCGACACGGGGCGGCGAGTCCGGCGGCGGCATGCCGGCGTCCATGAGCACGGCGGAGAGCGCGCCGCAGTAGGGCCCCTCGAACGGATCGAGGCGCAGCCGCACCGCGTCGGCGGGCACCCCGAAGGCGTCGAGCATGCCCTGCACCAGCCTTTCCTGCCCCCGGCGCAGCACGCCGGCGACGGTGACGGAGGTTTCGTCGGCCGCCGCGGCCAGCAGACCGCAATCGGGGGCCACCGCGGCGGCCGCCGCCGCCGCCGAGAGATTGGGCGGCGCGGGCCCTCGCGGGCGCGGCGTCTGCGGCCGGGCCTCTTCCAGGCGCCGTTGCCGCGAGGCGTCCGCGGCGAGCTCGTCGCGGCGCCGCCGGACCTCGGCCGCGAAGCGCGATTGCGGGAACAAGACCAGGAAAGCCTCGAGTTCGTCCGGCCGGCCCCGCTCCCGCAGCCTCTCCCACAAGGCGGCTTCGGCCGCCAGAAGGGGATCAGTGGATGCCAGGTCCGCCTGAGCCGCTGCGCGCGGCGACGGGGCCTCGCCTTCGGCCACGCCGGGCCGCCACGCGGCGAAGCAAGCGACGGCAGCGACGATCCCGGCGGCGGCCCGGTGCATGCGAAACCCCACTCGGAGCTTCGACCATCTTGAGGCTTCAGAACGACCTTGGCGCTTCAAACAATCGGAAGCGACCAACCGGCTTTCCGGCGGACCCGGCCTCCGAGCGTTGCGGCGTCCCGCCCGAGGCGCATGATGGCCCGGCGGGCGCGGCCCGCGGGCGGGGAAGGCGCCGCCCAGGACACGGCGCATCGCCCGCCGCCGAGAGAGGACACAGCCATGCTCGACAGCGTCGATTTCCGCATCCCGTCCATGCGCCACCGGGTCAGCCCGGAAGAATGGCAAGCGCGCATGGACCTCGCCGCCTGCTACCGGCTGGTGGCGCTCTATGAGATGTCGGACCTGATCGCCAACCACGTTTCCGTCCGCGTGCCGGGCGAGGAAGCCTTCCTCATCAACCCCTACGGCATGCTCTACGAGGAGATCACCGCCTCCTCCCTCATCAAGATTGACCACGAGGGCAACGTCTTGCTGAAGCCGGACTTCCCCGGCCAGGACTACGGCGTGAACCGCGCCGGTTTCGTCATCCACTCGGCGATCCACAAGGCGAAGCACGAGATCGCCTGCGTCGCGCACACCCACACCTGGGCCGGCATGGCGGTGTCCTCGCTCGACTGCGGCCTGCTGCCGATGACGCAGACCTCCATGCGCTTCGCCAAGATCAGCTACCACGACTACCAGGGCGTGGTGCTGGACCTGGAGATGCAGGACGCGCTGGTCCGCGACCTAGGCGACAACAACGCCATGATCCTCCGCAACCACGGCCTGCTGACGGTGGGGAACACGGTGGCCGAGTGCTTCAACGCGCTGCACCGGCTGGAACTGTCCTGCAAGACGCAGATCGCCGCCATGTCCTGCGGGACCAAGCTGCGCGAGGTGCCGCAGGCGGTGATCGACGCGACCTACATGAACTACCAACCGCACGTCCGCCGCCCCTACGGCGTGCTCGACTGGCCGGCGCTGTGCCGCAAGCTGGACCGCATCGACCCGTCCTGGCGCGACTGAGGGCGGCCGCGTTTTGAGCCGGTCCGCTGCCGCGGCCGGTCAGTGCCGCCATACCTTCACTGCTGGAATCACAAGGATGGCGGCGAGCAGCGGTAGCAGGGCTGCCGTCGGCACCACCCCGGGCAACTGCCCGCCGATGAGGGTGCCGGCCACGGAACCGATCGCCACCACCGGCACGAAACCTCGGTTCTGGCCTAGCACGGCGAAGCTGCGGGCCCGGCTGCAGCGTGCGAACCCGACAACCATCGTCGGCAGGCCGACCGCGAGCGACAGGCTCCCGGCGAGCTTGATGTCGGCGCCGAACAGCAGCACGAGCGTCGGGATCAGCAACTCGTCTTCGGCGAGCAGGACGCGCACGAAGCGCCATCCGGCCGCCCGGTGAACCAGCCGCCGTAGAGGAAGGGACGCGCGCCGTCACCTCGGCGGGGAACGCCCACCTGTCCGGTCGTTCTGGTCGGCATGGGGGCACGATTCCGTGGTGTTCGCCTTGCCGACGCGCCGAGCGGGCGTTGGTGCGTCCGCAATCGAACATAAACCATTCGGGTCCGCGGTGTCGCCCGTTCCGGCGGCCAGCGCCCGCTGCAACGCCCGCGAAGCTTTGCCCCCCTCCGGGTTGATGTAGATCTGGCGCGACACCATTTACAGTTTATCGCCCTGCACGGACCCCGGCCGCGGGCGGCTGAGAGATGCAAGCGCTCCCCGCCACGCCCTGTGCGAGGAGCCGCCCCATCGCCACCCCCCACCAGCACCAGCCTTCCACCATCCGCAACGGCCTGCTCGCGGCGCTGCCGCCTCAGGACTTGGCCCGGCTGCGGCTCGGCTTGCGGCCCGCCGAACTCCCCTTCGACCAGATCCTCTTTTCGGCGGAGGGCGTGGTCGAGGCCGTGCTGTTCGTGGAGAGCGGCATGGTGTCCCTGATCGCCACGCTCGACGACGGCAAGCAGGTGGAGGTCGGCATCGTCGGCCGGGAGGGGCTGGTCGGCCTCCCCCTCGCCTTCGGCGACGACCGCTCGCTGGTGGAGGCCAGGGTGCAGCAGGAGGGCACGGCGCTGCGGATGAACGCTGCGGACCTCCGCGACGGGATGGGGGAGAGCGCCGCGCTGCGGTCGCAGCTGAACCGCTACGCCCTGGCTTTCCAGGCGCAGGTGACAACGACGGCGGCGTGCAACGCGTTCCACCCCGTCGCCGAGCGCCTCGCCCGCTGGCTGCTGATCGCCCACGACCGCGCGGACGGCGACCGGTTCCCCATGACGCACGACTTCCTGTCCATGATGCTCAGCGTGAGCCGCCCCGCCGTTTCGATCGCGGCCGCGACGCTGCAAAATGCCGAACTCATCCATTACGGCCGCGGCCGCATCGAGGTCACCAACCGGCCCGGCCTCGAAGCCGCGTCCTGCGGGTGCTACCACGTGGCTCGGCGGGAGTTCGCCCGCCTGCTCGGGAATGGCGGCGGCGCACCGAGGCCTCGGTAGGCCCCGCGGGCTTTTCTTCGGCTCTCCGTCAAGGACCAGACAGACGGCCGCGCCGCGGCGGTCGCATATGCCCCATGCCCCCCGAAGACGCCGCCGTCCGCAACGGCCTGCTCGCGGCTCTGCCGCCCGAAGAACTCGAACGGCTGCGCCCCAGGCTACGGGCCGTGGAACTCCCCTTCGACCAGACCCTCTTTCCGGCGGACGGCGTGGTCGAGGCCGTGCTGTTCCCCGAGGGCGGCATGGTGTCCCTGCTGGCGACGCTGGAGGGCGGCGATCAGGTCGAGGTCGGGATCGTGGGCAGGGAAGGCTTGATCGGCCTGCCCCTCGTCTTCGGCGACAACCGCTCCTTGGTCGAGGCCAGGGTGCAGATGGAGGGCACGGCATTGCGGATCGGCGCGGCGGCGCTCCGCGACGCCATGGAGGCGAGCGCCGCGCTCCGGTTGGTGTTGAACCGCTACGCCCTGGCCTTCCAGGCGCTGGTGACGATGACGGCTGCGTGCAACGCGCGCCACGCCCTCGAGCAGCGCCTCGCCCGCTGGCTGCTGATCGCCCACGACCGCGCCGGGGCCGACGAGTTCGCGATGACGCACGAGTTCATCTCCATGATGCTGGGCGTGCGCCGCCCAGGCGTGTCGCTGGCTGCCGGGGTGCTGCAAAAGGCTGGGCTGATCCGCTACGTCCGGGGCCGGATGGCGGTCACCGACCGGCCCGGCCTCGAAGCCGCCGCTTGCGAGTGCTACCACGTGGCCCGGAGGGAGTTCGCCCGCCTGCTCGGGACCGGCGCCGCGCCGCCCGGCTAGGCTCCGCGCTCTTTTTCCCCACCCAGCGTCCGAACCCGGACTGACGGCCGCATCGCGACGGTTGCAGGCGCTTGGTGCTCCCCGAGCGCAGTCGCGCCTCCTTGTTCCACCGGCCCGCGGGAGCCTCGCCAATGGAGGCGCCGGTGTCCATGCTGGTCGAGGACGAACCACGCGACGCGGGCGCGGAGGTGGTCGGTCCCGCCTCCTCCGTGGAGGACGCGCCGCGGCTGGTCGCCGCCGTCGCGGCCCTCCCGCGTGGCGGCCGATGGCGGCCACCGACACCGCTTCGCGGCGTCCTACGGATCGCGCGTCGTTAATTGTGGCAACCGCCTCTGCAGACGCCGGCCACATCGTCATTGGTACCGTATGGCAGGTGTCCGCCGGAAAGGGTTACAGTCCGTCTGCCGACACCCCGATTGCACCCGCCGCCCGCCCGTCAGGAAGACCCGGAAAAGTAAGATCGTAAGGTGGTAAGGCGTCGGGAAAGTAAGGCGGCAATGCGCTGCGGCGCCCGCCCGCATTCTCGATTGGAAGTGGATCACAGCCCTGCGAATCCTCCTTTCGGACGCGGCGGCGGCGCGGCACGGCGACGCCATCCGCACGGCGGCGCCGGACGCGCAACTGGTGCCGGTGCCAGGGGAGGAGGCAACGCCGCACCCCGACACATCCGGCGCCGAGGTGGCCTTCCTGTCGCGCGACCTCTTCGTCGGCGGCACCCGCCACCGCCTGGCCCCGCGATTTGTCCGATTCGTCCGATTGGTCCTCGCCGCGCCCGATCTGCGCTGGGTGCAAGGCTTCTCCGCCGGCACCGACCTCCACGTGTACCAGGACATGCTGGCGCGCGGCCTCCTGCTCACCAGCGCCGCCGGCGCCAGCGCCCCGACGGTGGCGCAAAGCGCGGTCGCCGGCCTGCTCGCCCTGGCGCGGGGCTTCCCGCGGATCATCGAGGCGCAGCGCCGGCGCGAATGGCACCCCCTCTCGCGCGACGGCGCCGAGCCGCGCGATCTCGCCGGCCAAGCCGCGCTCGTGGTCGGTACCGGACCGATCGGCCAGGAGATCGGCCGCCTCTGCCGCGCCCTCGGCCTCCGCACGGTCGGCGTCCGGCGGGACGCGGCGGCCGGCCCGCCGCCGGGCTTCGAGGCGGTCGCGGCCTTCGCCGATTTGTCCGAAGCGCTGCCGCGCGCCGAGTGGCTGGTCCTCGCCTGCCCGCTGACCGAGACGACCCGCGGCCTGATCGACGCCAAGGCACTGGCCCTGCTCCCCCGCGGCGCGCACCTGGTGAACGTCGCGCGCGGCGGCGTGGCCGTGGAGGCCGACCTGTTGGCCGCGCTCGAATCCGGCCACCTCGCCGGCGCCTTCCTCGACGTGTTCACGGCCGAGCCCCTGCCGCCTGACAGCCCGTTCTGGGACTTGCCCAACGTCATCGTGAGTCCCCACAGCGCCGCCGCCTCTGACGGGCTGGCCGACCGGGTGGCGGCGGTCTTCTGCGAGAACCTCGGGCGCTGGCGGCGCGGCGAGGCGCTCCGCAATCTCGTGGCCGGAGACGTTGCCCCCGCGCCACGTCCTTGAGAGGAGGGCAACGCTCCCCGTTATCCACAATTATCCACAGGCTCGGGAGGCGCGGGCTGAGATAGACTCCGCGCATGAACACAATCATCCCGCCCGGATTCGGCGACGGCACCGGCATCCCCGGTGGGGGCCTGCTCGGCCTCTCGCAGCGCGTCCCGCCGCAGAGCCCGCAAGCGGAACAAGCGCTGCTGGGCGCCCTCCTGGCCAACAACAAGGCCTACGAGCAGGTCTCGGAGTTCCTGGCGCCGGAGCACTTCGCCGACCCGATCCACGGCCGCATCTTCCAGGCCATCCAGCGGCGGGTCGAGGCGGGGCAGCTCGCCGACGTCGTCACCCTGCGCCCGGAGTTCGAGCACTCCGGCGAACTGGACGAGGTCGGCGGCCCCGCCTACCTGCCGCAGCTCCTCTCGGCCATGATCGGCATCATCAACGCCGGCGAGTACGGCCGGCTGGTCCACGACTGCTGGCTGCGCCGCCAGTTGGTCGATGTGGGCGAGGAGGTGGTGAACCGCGCCTTCGGGGCCGAGGCCGAGCTGGACGGCAAGCAGCAGCTCGAAGCCGCCGAGCAGCGCCTGTTCGATTTGTCCAAGGACGACGGTTCGGGCGGCGGCGTCATCACCTTCGAACGCGCCCTGGCCGACGCGGTGATGGCCGCCGAGCGCGCCTTCTCCACCCCCGGCGGCGTGTCCGGCCTGTCCTCCGGCCTGCGCGACCTCGACGCCAAGACCGGCGGCCTGCACCGCTCCGACCTCCTGATCCTCGCCGGGCGGCCGGGCATGGGTAAAACGGCGCTCGCCACCAAGATCGCTTTCGGCGCCGCCCGCGCCCTGGTGCGCGAAGCGCAGGAAAAAGGGCCGAACACCGTGCCGAAGGGCGTCGCCGCCCTGTTCTCGCTCGAAATGAGCGCCGACCAGCTCGCCACCCGCCTTTTGTCCGAAGAAAGCAGAATCTCCGGCGACCGCATCCGCCGCGGCGACATCTCCCAGCGGGACTTCGACCGCTTCGTGGAGGTGAGCCGCGAGATGTCCACCATCCCGATCGTCATCGACGACACCCCGGCCATCACCATCTCCGCCCTCCGCACCCGCTGCCGGCGCCTGAAGCGCACGCGGGGGCTGGAACTGGTGGTGGTGGACTACCTCCAGCTCATGCGCCCCGCGGCGGGCACGCGGCCGGAGAGCCGGGTCCTCGAAATCTCCATGATCACCCAAGGCCTCAAGGCCATCGCCAAGGAGCTGGCGGTGCCGGTGATCGCCCTCAGCCAGCTCTCCCGCGCGGTGGAGCAGCGCGAGGACAAGCGGCCGCAGCTCTCGGACCTGCGCGAATCCGGCTCCATCGAGCAGGACGCCGACATGGTCATGTTCGTGTACCGCGACGACTACTACTTGGCGCAGCGCCAGCCCAAGGAGTTGGCCTTCGACGACGGCGGCAAGTTCCAGGACGCCATGCAGAAGTGGCAGACCGACATGGAGCAGGCGCACAACAAGGCGGAACTCATCATCGCCAAGCAGCGCCACGGCCCCACCGGCGCCATCCGCCTGTTCTTCGAAGCCGAGTTCACCCGCTTCGGCGACCTCGACCAAGTTCACACCGGGAACGACGCCTATTGAGGCGCTGCTGACCATCGACCTCGCCGCCGTAGCGGCGAACTGGCGCCTGCTGCGGGACTTGCACCCCAGCGGTGCGGTGGCCGGGGTGGTGAAGGCCGACGCTTACGGGCTGGGCGCCGCGCGCGTCGGGCCGGCGCTGCGCGACGCCGGGTGCCGCCACTTCTTCGTCGCGCATCCGGCGGAAGGCGTGACGCTGCGAGCGGCGATCGGGCCGGGGCCGGTGATCGCGGTGCTGAACGGCTTCGCGCCGGGCGCCGACGGAGACGCGGAACTGCTGCCGGTGCTGAACGGCCTGCCGGATGTGGAAGCGCACGCCGCGGCGGCGCGGCGCCGGGGCAGGGCGACACCGGCCATCCTCCACCTCGACACGGGCATGAGCCGGTTGGGCCTCGACGTGCGCGAGCAGGAGGCGGTCGCGGCGGACCCGTCGCGCCTCGACGGCTTGGACCTGCGCTGGCTGATGACGCACCTCGCCTGCGCGGACGAGCCGGAGCACCCGCTGAACGCGGCGCAGGCCGCGCGCTTCGCCGCTGTCTGCGCGCGCCTGCCCGCCGGCCCGCCGCGGAGCGTCGCCAACTCCTCCGGCATGTTCCTCGGCCCCGCCTTCGCCTCCGACCTCGCCCGGCCGGGCTGCGCCCTCTACGGCATCAATCCCACGCCGGGGCGGCCGAACCCGATGCGGCAGGTCGTCCGGCTGGACGCCCCGGTGCTGCAAGTGCGGGAGATCGCGCCCGGCGACACCGTGGGCTACGGCGCAACCTGGACGGCAGAGCGGCCGAGCCGGGTGGCCACGGTTGCCGCCGGGTACGCCGATGGCTACCTTCGCGCCCTCTCGGGCCGGGCTTCGGGCGACTTCGCCGGCCAGTCCGTGCCTTTGATCGGCCGGGTATCCATGGACCTCATCGCTTTCGACGTGACCGACGCGCCGGGCATCGTGCCCGGCGGCGCCATCTGCCTGATCGGGCCGGACAACACGCCGGATGCCGTGGCGGCGCGCGCCGGCACCATCGGCTACGAAGTCCTCACGTCGCTCGGCAACCGCTACCGCCGCGAATACCGCGCGACCTGATGGCGTCCCTGGTCCTCGACCCGCTGGCGGCGCTCGGTCGCGCCGCCATCGGCGCTTGCCGCGCGACCGGCGCCGTCGGGCTCTTCGCGTTGGAAGCGGTCTCCCACTGGGTGCGCCCGCCCTTCTACGGCCGGCTGTTCTGGGGCGCCTTCGTCGAGATCGCGTGGTTCTCCCTGCCGGTGGTGGCGCTGACGGCGGTGTTCACCGGCATGGTGCTGGCGCTGCAATCCTACACCGGCTTCGCGCGGTTCAACGCGCAATCGGCGGTGGCGAGCGTGGTGGTGATAAGCCTGACGCGCGAGCTGGGGCCGGTGCTGGCGGCGCTGATGGTGGCCGGGCGCATCGGCGCCGCCTTCGCCGCCGAGATCGGCACCATGCGCGTCACCGACCAGATCGACGCGCTGACGACGCTCTCCACCGACCCGATGAAATACCTGGTCGCGCCGCGCGTCCTCGCGGCGACGCTCGCCTTGCCGCTGCTGGTGCTGGTGGCGGACGTCCTGGGCGTGATGGGCGGCTGGCTGATCGCGACCTTCAAGCTGGGCTTCGTCTCCGCCGCCTACCTGAAATCCACCGCCGATTTCCTCCAGACCATGGACGTGGTCTCGGGCCTCGCCAAGGCGGGCGTGTTCGGCTTCGTCATCGGGCTGATGGGGACGTGGTGCGGCTACACCAGCCGCGGCGGCGCGCGGGGCGTGGGCGGGGCGACGACGCTCGCGGTGGTGGCCTCCTCCATCCTGATCCTGGCGCTGGACTACGCGCTGACCGAAGCCTTCTTCGCGCAATGATGCACGGCGCCCTCCCGAAGATCCGCCTGCGCGGCCTCCGCAAGGCCTTCGGCGCGAAGAAGGTGCTGGACGGCGTGGACCTCGACGTCCCGGCCGGGCAGGGCACGGTGATCCTGGGCGGCTCCGGCTCCGGCAAGTCGGTGACGATCAAGTGCATCCTCGGCCTGGTCGAGCCGGACGCCGGCGAGATCGAGATCGACGGCCGCGACGTGCTGCGGATGCCGCGGCGCGAGCGGCAGGAGATGGCCGACCGCATCGGCATGCTGTTCCAGAACGGCGCCTTGTTCGACAGCCTGCCGGTCTGGGAGAACGTCTGCTTCAAGCTGCTGGCGCAGAACCGCATCACCCGCGCCGCCGCGCGCGACCGGGCGGCGGAGGTGCTGGAGCAGGTGGGCCTCGCCGCCTCCGTGGGCGACCTCTCGCCGGCGGAGCTTTCTGGGGGCATGCAGAAGCGCGTGGCGCTGGCCCGCGCGGTGGCGGCGCGGCCCGAGATCGTCTTCTTCGACGAGCCGACCACCGGCCTCGACCCCATCATGGGTTCGGTGATCGACGGGCTGATCGCCGACGTGGTGAAGCGTCTCGGCGCGACGGCGTTGAGCATCACCCACGACATCGCCAGCGCCCGGCGCATCGCCGACACGGCGGCGATGATCCACAGGGGCCGCATCGTCTGGACCGGCCCGGCAGCCAGCCTGGGCCAGACCGGCAACGCGATGGTGGACCAGTTCGCCAGGGGCGAGCGCGAGGGGCCGATCCAGATGGAGTTGCGGCGGTAAGGTGCGGCTTGCGCGCTGTGCACCACGGCGGCGCAAGGAAGCGAGGACAATCCGGGCGAAGACGACGGCTCCTCGCAAGAGGAAGCCCGCCGCTCATCTGTTCGGATGGAGCTTACAAGTCGCTTGGTGGAGGACGGTTGGTCGAAGCGAAAGGTCGCGGAAGCCACCGAAACCTTCGGCACCCCGCGAAGCCAGGGAAGGTGACGGTGCCTTTCCATGGTGGCCGTGATCTGCCGCTGGGCACGATCAGATCCATCGAGCGGCAGGCAGGGCTGGACCTGCTGCCGAAGCGGTAACCGCAGGTGTTTTTGGCGGCCGGCTTTATCCGGCACTCTTGGTCAGGGATGCATCGGAGCCGTCGGGCGCTGGTCTGGGAGGCGTGTTTCCTGACCTGCCCGGCTGCGTGACGCAGGGCGACACGCCGCGACACGCGGCGGAAATGGCGCTGGAAGCAGTGGCTTTGCACGTCGAAAGCATGGTGGAGGACGGCGAAGCGTTGCCGGAACCCCCACCGCCCGATGCCGTGCCGGATTGGCTTGACCCCACCGAGACTAAGGTGGTTACGCACCTCCTGGTCCCTGTCGATCGCCGGGGCGCAGCGTGCGCGTGGCCATGATGATGGACGAGGATCTGCTCCAACGCGCCGACCGGGCGGTGTCCGAGCACGGAATGACGCGGTCGAGCCTGCTCGCCGTAGCCATTCGCGCTCGGTTGCGCGAAAGCCGCCGCGGGTCGCGCAAGCGCGCCTCGTGACTCGGCTGAACGAAGTTGAGGAGCCGGTCCGGCCCGGCTGCGGCGTCGGAGACTGCGCAGGGATCAGCGGTGCAAAAACAATAGAGCACTTCTAGTTCAGGTTTCTTCGGCGGCGCAAATCCTGTAAATTCAATCTGCTACGGAATCAGAACAGTATCGCCGCAGGAGCCCGCCGTGACGAGCCAGTCGCGACCGACCGCCAACGAGAGCCTCCAAAGCCACGACATCGCCGGCCATGTCGATACCCTCTACCGGGACGGCATCACCGGCCTGAAGGGCGCCTTCTCCCGCGAATGGGCGGAGCGGATGCGCGAGGACATGATGACCGCGTTCTGGGCGGCCATTCAGCGCCCCGGCGGCGCGGTCGGCCGCGGCCCCCGGCGCTGGTACGTCGAGATCCACCCGCAGGACTTCGGCGGCTTCGTCGATCTCGTGACGCACCCGTGGGTCGCGGGCATGTGCGAGGCGGTGCTCGGCCCGCGGTACGAGATCGTCGAGATCGGCTTCGACACCCCCTTCCAGGGCGCCAAGAACCAGCCCTGGCACCGGGACTTCCCGTCCCCGCCCGAGACCTACGAACAGCGCCGCATCACCTCGCTCGCCTTCAACCTCACGGGCGTCGATGTGACCCCGGACATGGGGCCGTTCGAGGTGGCGCCCGGCACGCAATGGCTGGACGGGCGCGGGTGGAAGCACGAGATGTTCCCGCCCCAGGAGGTTTGGCCGCAGTTCGCCGACAAGGCCGTGCGCAAATACCCGCAGATGGGCGACGTCTCCTGCCGCTCCGCGGTGACGATGCACCGCGGCACGGCGCACCCTTCGCCGATCTCCCGCCCGGTGCTGGTGCTCGGCGTGGACGCTCCCGGCGCCGGCCACGCCGCCCTGCACGACATGATGGTCACGCGGGACTACCACGACGCCCTGCCGCAATCCGTGCGCGACCACCTCGTCTGCCGGGTCGTCGACAAGCTCGTCCCCGTCAGCCAGAAGCACGACATCGAAGGCTTGGTGATGGGCGTCGAGTGACGCCCGCCGCCGGGCGCGGGCACCGCCTCCCCGGTGAACCCGGTGAGCTGGCCGGCAGGAAACCCTGTGGGTCCGACGATCGCGGATAGGCCGAGCGGGGCGGAGGCGGCGCGGCCGGTGGGCAAGGGGCGGCAGGCGCCGCGCGATGCCGTGGTCCGCTACGATCGCTTCGTAAGCCCAACGGTGCGAGCCTTCGGCGCGCTGGGCCGGGTGCGCCGCGAGGAGGGGCCACGGTCTTGACCCACCCTGTCCGGCGGGCGCAATTTTCCCCCACGACGCCACCGAGAGCGCCGAGGAGGGAACCATGGCCCTGCAACTCACCCCGCTCCACCCGCTCTTCGCCGCCGAAGTCCGCGGCTTGGACCTGCGCCAAACACCCGGCCCTGAGGTCTGCGCCGAGATCGACCGCGCCATGGACCGTTACGCGGTGCTGGTGTTCCGCGGCCAGGAACTCGACGACGACCAGCAGATGGCCTTCGGCGAGGCGCTCGGCCCGCTGGAGACCACGCGCGGCACGGTGGACGCGCACAAGCACCGCCTGAAGCACGGGGCGATGAACGACATCTCGAACCTCGACGTGGACGGCAAGCTGCTCGCCGCCGACGACCGCCGGCGCATGTTCAACCTGGGCAACCAGCTCTGGCACAGCGACAGCAGCTTCAAGGCGACCCCGGCCAAGTACTCGATGCTGCACGCCCGCGTCGTCCCGCCCGAGGACGGCGACACGGAGTTCGCCGACATGCGCGCCGCCTGGGACGCGCTGCCGGAGAAGATGAAGAACAAGGTCCGCGACCTCGTCACCGAGCACAGCCTGCTCTTCTCCCGCGGCCAGCTCGGCTTCACCGACTACACCGAGGAAGAGAAGAAGAACTTCGCCCCGGTGCCGCAGCGGCTGGTGCGCTGGCACCCCGGCTCGCAACGGCACTCGCTCTACCTGTCCTCGCACATCGGCCGCATCCAGGGCTGGCAGGTGCCGGAAGCGATGGCGCTGATCCGCTACTTGGTGGAGTTCGCCACCCAGCGCCACTTCGTCTACGCGCACACGTGGCGTCAGTGGGATTTGGTGATGTGGGACAACCGCGCCACCATGCACCGCGCCCGCCCCTACGAGGACGCGGCCTACCCGCGCGACCTGCGGCGCGTCACGCTGGCGGACGTGGCGCCCACCTTGGAGCAGCGGATGGCGGCTTGAGCGACGCGCCGCCGACCCTCGTCGGGCACGCCGCCTGGGCGGACCTCGCGCGCCCGCCCGCCGGCGTGACCCTGGCGCGCGAGGAAGGACGGCTCGACGCCGCCGAGTACGCGGCGCTGGTCCGCTCTTCCGGCCTCGACCGCCCGGTTGACGACCTGCCGCGCATGGCCGCCATGCTGGCTGGCTCCAACTTGGTTGTCACGGCGCGCGACGAGGCGGGCCGGCTGCTCGGCGCCGCGCGGAGCGTCACCGACTTCGCGTGGTGCTGCTACCTGTCCGACCTCTGCGTGGAGCAGGCGCGGCAGCGCGGCGGCATCGGGCGGCTGCTGCTCGCCGAAACCAAGCGCATCGTCGGCCCGCGCTGCATGGTGCTGTTGCTCTCCACCCCCACGGCCATGGGCTACTACCCCCGCCTCGGGATGGAGTGCGTGCCCAACGGCTTCCTCATCCGCCGCGACGGTTGAGCCCCGCGACACGGCGTCCGCGACGCATTATATAAGCCGCGTTCGTGTTTTGTGCTGGATGGGCTCCCCGTCGCCGATGGCCAAGGATCGCACCCTCTTCGTCTGCCAAGAATGCGGCTCCACCCACCCCAAGTGGCAGGGCAAGTGCGAGGCGTGCGGCGGTTGGAACACCCTCCAGGAGGAAGCGCCCGCCCCTCGCCCCAGCGGCCCGGCCGCCAAGGCCGGCGGCGGGCGCCGCGTGGAGTTCGTGGGGCTGGAGGGCACCGCCGCGCCGCCGCCGCGCATCCCGACCGGCATCGCCGAGCTGGACCGGGTGCTGGGCGGCGGCATCGTCCCGGCCTCCGCCGTGCTGGTGGGCGGCGACCCCGGCATCGGCAAGTCCACCATCCTGTTGCAGGCCGCGGCGCGCATCGCGGCCTCCGGGCGGCGCGTGCTCTACGTCAGCGGCGAGGAGGCGGTGGAGCAGGTGCGGCTGCGCGCCCGCCGCCTCGGGCTGGAGGGCGCGCCCCTGGCGCTGGCCGCCGCCACAGCGCTGCGCGACATCGCCGCCAGCCTGGAACGGGAGGCCGACGCCTCCTTGGTGGTGATCGACTCCATCCAGACCATGTGGCTGGACGCGCTGGACAGCGCGCCGGGCACTGTCGCCCAGGTGCGCGCCTGCGCCGCCGAGCTGATCCGGCTGGCCAAGACGCGCGGCTTCGCCGTGATCCTCGTGGGGCACGTGACCAAGGAAGGGACGCTCGCCGGCCCGCGCGTGCTGGAGCACATGGTGGACGCCACGCTTTACTTCGAAGGCGACCGCGGCCACCAGTTCCGCATCCTGCGCGCCACCAAGAACCGCTTCGGGGCCACGGACGAGATCGGCGTCTTCGAGATGACCGACCGCGGGCTGGTGGAGGTGGCCAACCCCTCCGCCCTGTTCCTGGCGGAGCGGCGCGGCAACGTCTCCGGTTCGGCGGTCTTCGCCGGCATCGAGGGCACGCGGCCGGTGCTGGTGGAGGTGCAGGCGCTGCTCGCGCCTTCCGCCGGCGGCTCGCCCCGGCGTTCCGTGGTGGGGTGGGACACCGGCCGGCTGTCCATGCTGCTGGCGGTGCTGGAGTCCCGCTGCGGCCTCTCGCTCGGCGCCAACGACGTGTACCTCAACATCGCCGGCGGCCTCCGCATCGCCGAGCCGGCGGCCGACCTCGCCGTCGCGGCGGCGCTGGCGTCCGCGGCCACCGACCGGCCGACCGACGCCGAGACGGTGTATTTCGGCGAGGTCGGCCTGTCCGGCGAGGTGCGTCAGGTGGCGCAGGCGGAGGCGCGGCTGCGGGAAGCGCAGAAGCTCGGCTTCGCCGCCGCCGTGCTGCCGCGGCGCTTGGCGCGCGGCGGGCGACCCCCGGCGGCGCTGGACGGGTTGCGCTTGACCGAGACGGGGCATTTGGCCGACCTGGTCGCGCCCTTCGCGGAGAAGACCGTCCGGCGCGAGGCGGCGAGGGCGGCCAAGTCCGCTTGATCCCGGAAGAACCGCGCCTATCCCTGCCGCGCCAAGGCGCCCCGCGCCGATGCGCCACGGGGCCGCGCCGGCGAGGCCGCGACGGCGGCCAGCCCGTGGACCCGCCGCAGCACCGCGGCGAAGACGCCCGCTGACACGATCGGCGCGAGCGGCGCCTCCCAAACCAGGGCGACCAAGTACGCCAGGGCCGGCGACACCAGCAGCGCCCCGAACACGGCCCGCTCCCACGGCAGGAAGCCGGTTCGCCGGGCCTCGGCCAGCAGCCAGGCGAGCGGGACGGCGAGGATGACCTGGTCGTAGTGGAACAGATAAGGCGTGGCCAAGGGGATGGCCGCGACGGTCAGCGCCCCTTCGGCCCGGCCGCCGGGACGCCGGCGCAGCGCCGCGACCATCAGGACGCAGGCGCAGGCCGCGACCGCCCCTTGCGCGGCGTAGGCCCAGCCGACGTGGCCGCTCGCCACCCGGACGGCGGAGAAGACGCTCGCCATGTCCAGGCCGACCCCGCGGGGGCCGGCTTCGAGCCAGCGGCTCGAGGCGTCGAGGCTGGCGAGGAACGCCGGCCAGACATCGGCGCCCAGCGCCGCCGTCGCCGCGGCGGCGAGGCCCAGCACGGTGGCCGTGGCGGCCGCGAAGGCGCGCCAGCGGCCCGCGGCGGCGAGCGCCAGCGGCACCACCAGCCCGAGCTGCGGCTTGTAGGCGAGGCAACCGAGGCAGATCCCGGCGAGCACCGGCCGATTCGCCAAGAGGTGCGTCGCCGCCGCCAAGAGGGCCGCGCTGAGGAAGCCGTTCTGGCCGAACCACGCGTTCAGGAAGGCCGTGGGGAAGGCCAAGAAGGGCAGGACCGCCGCCCACCCCGGCAGCAGGGTGCGCAGGGCCAAGGCGTAGGCCGCGGCGGTCGCGACCAGCCACGCCACGGCCGAAGCGGTGTAGGGGAGCAGCGCGAGCGGCAGGAACAGCAGCAGCGAGTATGGGGGGTAGCTGAATATGCCCGACGGGGCGTCCTCGCTCCCGTGCAGCGCGCGCTGGGTCCCGCGGAACACGTCGATGTCGTAGACCCGGGCTGGCCCGTCCGTCAGCGCCACCTTCGACGCCGCCCAGAAGCACTGGAAATCCATGAGCGCCAAGCCCTCGGGCGGGAAGAGCCGGGCGCCGAGGATCAAAACGTAAAAGACCACCAGGGCGGGAGGCAGCAGCCCCCAAGCCGTCGCGGCACAGTCCCGCAGGCGAGAAGGAACAGGACTCACGAGCTTTTTGGGTTAAAAGCCAGCATGGGAAATAACTACCAACGATTGAGTCGCCCTGCCAGCGCGGACTCGGCGGCGGCGCCCCACGGCCCGTGGCACGCGCCCCCGCCTGGCGTGACACGCTCCCCCCGCGCCGCTACACCGCCCCCGCGATGAACTGGGTCGATGGCGTGGTGCTGGCGGTGCTCGCCCTTTCGGCGGTTGTCGCGCTGTTCCGGGGGCTGGTGCAGGAGGTGCTGGGGATAGGGGCGTGGGTCGGCGCCGCGTTCGCCGCGCTCGCCTTGCAGCCCGTGCTGTCCCCGCCCCTCCTCGAAGCGGTGGAAACGCCTTGGATCGCCGACGCCGTCGCCCTCGCGGGCGCCTTCCTGGTGGTCTTGATCTTCCTGAAGATCGCCATCGCCGTGATCGCGCGGCGGGTGCAGGACTCCGCGCTCGGCGGGACGGACCGCGCGCTGGGCATGGTGTTCGGCTTGGCGCGGGGTGCGTTCCTGGTGGTGGTCGCCTATATCTTGGGCGGCAAGGTCCTGCCCGACTCGGAGAAGTGGCCCGACCCGGTCCGGGAGGCGCGGTCCTTGCCGTT
Source organism: uncultured Acetobacteraceae bacterium (assembly GCA_902805625.1). Lineage (GTDB taxonomy): Bacteria > Pseudomonadota > Alphaproteobacteria > Acetobacterales > Acetobacteraceae > Craurococcus. Next base: position 4,557 of record CADCTL010000009.1, on the reverse strand, counting down.
GGTCGCCGAAGGCGCGCGCTGGCTGACGGAAAGGCTGCCGCCGGACTTCCAGGACCGGCTGCTGGTGCCGCCGCCGTCCATGCCCACCCCGGGCTTCAACGACTTGGTGCGCCCGCCGCCCCGTAACCGGACGTGAGGATTGCGATGCGCGACGTGTCCACCCGTCCCTGGCCCGCTGACGACGACAAGTTCCACGAGGAGTGCGGCGTCTTCGGCGTGTGGAACGCCACGGACGCGGCGGCGCTGGCCGCGCTCGGCCTCCACGCCCTCCAGCACCGGGGGCAGGAAGCGGCGGGAATCGTCAGCCTGGACGAGGCCGGCATTTTCCACTCCCACAAGGGGCAGGGGCTGGTCGGCGACAACTTCAGCGACCCCAAGGTGATGAACTCGCTCCGGGGCCGCGCCGCCCTCGGCCACAACCGCTACGCCACCACGGGCGAGACGGCGCTGCGCAACGTGCAGCCGCTCTACGCCGACTTCGCCTTCGGCGGCTTCGCGGTGGCGCACAACGGCAACCTGACCAACGCGCACGGGCTGCGCCGCAGCCTCGTGGGGCGCGGCTGCCTGTTCCAGAGCACCACCGACTCCGAGGTGTTCATCCACCTCATCGCCATCAGCCTCTACTCCACCGTGGTGGACCGGCTGATCGACGCGCTGCGGCAGGTGCAGGGCGCGTACAGCCTGGTGGCGCTGCACAACGGCGCGCTGATCGGCGCGCGGGACCCGCTGGGGGTGCGGCCGCTGGTGCTCGGCCGGCTCGGCGGCACGCCGGGCGTGGCGGGGGGCGCGCCGGGCTGGGTGCTGTCCAGCGAGACCTGCGCCCTCGACATCGTCGGCGCCGAATTCGTGCGCGACATCGACCCGGGCGAGATCATCGTCATCGACGACGCCGGCGTCCACAGCGTGAAGCCCTTCGGCAAGCACCAGAGCCGCTTCTGCATCTTCGAGTACATCTACTTCGCCCGCCCCGACAGCGTGGTGGAGGGCACGCCGGTGTACGACACGCGCAAGCGCATCGGCGCCGAGTTGGCGCGCGAAAGCGGCGTGCCGGCGGACGTGGTGGTGCCGGTGCCCGACAGCGGCGTGCCAGCGGCCATGGGCTACGCCACCGAGGCGGGCATCCCCTTCGAGCTGGGCATCATCCGCAACCACTACGTGGGCCGCACCTTCATCGAGCCGACGGACCAGATCCGCAACCTCGGCGTGAAGCTGAAGCACAGCGCCAACCGGCCGGCGCTGGAGGGGCGGCGCGTGGTGCTGGTGGACGACTCGATCGTGCGCGGCACCACCAGCCGCAAGATCGTGGAGATGGTGCGCGGGGCCGGGGCCAAGGAGGTGCACATGCGCGTCTCCTCGCCGCCCACCACCCACTCCTGCCACTACGGCATCGACACGCCGGAGCGCGCGAAGCTGCTGGCGGCGCAGCACGACATGGCGGAGATGGCGCGGATCATCGGCGTGGACAGCCTCGCCTTCATCTCGCTCGACGGGCTGTACCGCGCGCTCGGCAAGCCGGCGGGGCGCGACATGGCGCGTCCCGGCTTCTGCGACGCCTGCTTCACCGGCGACTACGCCATCCCCCTCACGGACGCGATGGGCAACGCAGCCGACCGCCAGCTCTCCCTGCTGCAAGTCAGCCAGTGACGGCGGAGCGGCCCCTCGCCGGCTCGGTGGCGCTGGTCACCGGCGCGTCGCGCGGGATCGGCGCGGCGGTGGCGGTGGAGCTGGCGCGGCTGGGCGCGCACTGCGTGCTGACGGCGCGGAGCCAGGGCGGGCTGGAAGAAACGGACGACGCGATCCGCGCTGTCAGCGGGGGCGGCGCGGCGACCTTGCTGCCCCTCGACTTGGCGAAGGGCGCCGAGAAGATCGACATGCTCGGGCCGTCGGTCGTGCAGCGGTTCGGGCGGCTCGACATCCTGGTCCACGCCGCCGCCGTGCTGGCCAAGCTGACCCCCGTGGCGCACATCCAGCCGCGCGACTGGCAGGAAGCGGTGGCGGTGAACCTGTCCGCCTGCTGGCGCCTGATCCGGAGCTGCGATCCGCCGCTGCGCGCCGCGTCGGCGGGGCGCGCGGTTGTGCTGACGGATTCGGTCGCCGCTGCCCCGCGCGCCTACTGGGGCCTCTACGGCGCGGGCAAGGCGGGACAGGAGCACCTGGTCCGCGCCTGGGCCGCGGAGACGGCGCGCACGCCGCTCCGCGTGTCGCTGTTCGACCCCGGCCCGGTCGCCACCCAGCTCCGCGCCGTCGCCATGCCGGGCGAGGACCCGGCGATGCTCCGGAAGCCGGCCGAGGTCGCGCCGGCGGTCGCGGCGCTGTGCCTGCCGGAGGAGGCACGCCACAGCGCAACAGGGCGCGCTGGCGGACTTTGACCTGCCCCGGCGCCATCGCTCATCGCGTTGCGGGTAGGCTCGCGGTGGGGAGGACGAAAAGGTGTTCTCAGGCCCGGCGTTTCTTTCCATCATGGGCCTGTGCCTTGGACGTGCGCTCGGCTGCGCTGTGGCGACCGTCCGTCATGATGGAGGGCGAGGGCCCGTGTCGGGGCGGGCAGGCTTCGCGCCCGCCGGGACCGCTCTCGGCTTCGCTACGACCGCGGTCGTCCCCGGCATCCCCCGCGGCGCGGTTTTCTCGGAGGGCGCCATGACGGCAACTCGACGCGGCCTCGTCGCATCCACCCTGGGCGCCACGGCGCTCGCGGCCTGCGCGCGCACGGCCCCCATCCAGGAAGGGGGCGGCGAGTTCATCGGACCCGGCACACTGTCGCAGCGCGCCGACCAGATCCGCCGGGCCGGTGCGGGGCTCGGCTGGCGCACGGAGCCGCTGGGGCCCGGCCGGATGCTCGGCACGCTGAACCTGCGCACGCACCAGGCCGTGGTCGAGATCCCCTATGACACGCGGCGCTTCAGCATCCGCTACGTCTCGAGCAGCAACCTCGATTACGACGGCAACGCCATCCACCGGAACTACAACAGTTGGGTGCAGAACCTGCAGAACGCGATCATGGCGCAGCCCGTGGTGGGCGCCTGACGGCGCCCCGCCCAGGGCGGATCGCCGTGGGGCGGAAACGGCCGGAGGCGTGAGGCTGTTCTGGATGCTGGCCACGGGTGCAGTCCGTCCCCGCCACCCATGAACTACCGCCACGCCTTCCACGCCGGCAATTTCGCCGACTGCATGAAGCACGCGCTGCTGGTCCGGCTCCTGCGGGCGCTCGCGCGCAAGCCGGCGCCCTTCCGCGTGCTGGACACCCACGCCGGCGCCGGCGCCTACGACCTCGGCTCGGAGGAGGCGCGGCGGGGCGGCGAGTGGCAGGCGGGGGTGGGCCGGCTCCTCGACACCACGGAGGGGCCGTTGGCGGAGTACGCGGCGCTGGCGCGGGACGCGGGTGCGCCGGCCCGGTACCCCGGCTCGCCCGCCCTGGTGCGGGCGCTGCTGCGGCCGGAGGACCGGCTCGTCTGCGTCGAGCTGCACCCCGAGGAGCACGCGGCCCTCCGCGCCCGCTTCCGCGCCGACCCGCAGGTGGCAGTGCACAGGCGCGACGCTTGGGAGGCGTTGCGGGCGCTCACGCCCTTCCCGGAGCGGCGGGGGCTGGTGCTGATGGACCCGCCGTTCGAGCGGCCCGGCGAGTTCGAGCGCGTGGCCGAGGGCTTGTCGCTGGTGTCGCGGCGTTTCCGGGGCGCGGTGCAGGCCGCGTGGTATCCGATCAAGCACCGGGCGCCGGTCCGCGGCCTCCGCGCCATGGTCGAGGCCACCGGGCTGCGCGACGTGGTGGCGGCCGAGTTGTGGCTGCGCGAGCCGACCGACCCGGCGCGGTTGAACGGCTGCGGCCTGCTGGTGGCGAACCCGCCTTGGGGCTTCGAGACCGAGGCGGGCGCCATCCTCGCCGCGCTGCTGGACCGCTTGGGCGCGGGCGAGCCCGGCCAAGGCTGGGCCGTCACCCGCGTCGCGGAGGAGTAGGATGCCGGGCGGCGGGCGCATCGGAGCGCTGGGCGCGCGCGGACACGGTCGGCGCCGGGCCGTTTTCCGCGTCGCGGAGGAGTAGCGATGGCCAACGAGCGCATCTGCGTGCTGGGGGCAGGCGCCTGGGGCACGGCGCTGGCCATCCAGGCGGCGCGCGCGGGGGAGGCGGCGCGGGTTTCGCTCTGGGCGCGCGACCCGGCGCGCGCCGCCGCCGTGCAGGCGGGGCGGGAAAACGCCCGCCACCTCCCCGGCGCGGCGCTGCCGCCAGCGGTGAGCGCCACGGCGGACGCGGAGGCGGCGCTGTCCGGCGCCGCGCTCGCGGTGTTGGCCGTGCCGGCGCAGCACCTGCGGGCCGTCCTGGCGACGCTGCCGCCGGAACTGCCGCCGCTGGTCGTCGTCGCCAAGGGCGTCGAGGCGGGCACCCTCAAGCTGCCGCTGGAAGTCGTGTCGGACCTGCGGCCCGGCCTCGCCGCCGCGGTCCTTTCGGGGCCGAACTTCGCGCACGAGGTCGCCGCCGGCCTGCCCGCCGCGGCGGTGGTGGCCGGGCTCGACGCCGGGGTGCGCGGGGGCGCGGCGGCGCTGCTGGGATCGCCCGGCTTCCGC
>CADCTL010000008.1 GCA_902805625.1 uncultured Acetobacteraceae bacterium | reverse complement strand
GCAGATGGTCGACGGCGCCATCGGCATGGCCTACGGGCTGTCCGCCACCAGCGTCCTGCTCACCCTGGGCGTGGCGCCCGCGACGGCGAGCGCGAGCGTCCATGCCGCCGAGGTGTTCACCACCGGCGCCTCGGGCCTGGCGCACTGGCGCCTGGGCAACGTGCGCCGCGCCCTGGTGCTGCGCCTCGCGGTGCCGGGCGTGCTGGGCGGCGTCATCGGCGCCCACGTGCTGGTCGGGGCGCCGACCGCCGTGGTGCGGGTCTTCGTGGGCTTCTACCTGCTCGCCCTCGGCGGCGTGGTCCTGCTGAAGGCGCTGCGGCCCCCGCCCCCGGCGGCCGCCCCGCCTACGGGCCAGGTGGGCGTCCTCGGCTTCTGCGGTGGCTTGCTGGACGCCATAGGCGGCGGCTGGGGGGCGATCGTCACCTCGACGCTGATCGGGCGGGGGAACGTGCCGCGCGAGGCGATCGGCTCGGCGAGCCTGGCGGAGTTCTTCGTCACTTCGGCGGTGTCGGCGACCTTCGTGGCCACGGTGGGCATCACGCTCTGGCCCGTCATCGCCGGGCTGGTGCTGGGCGGCGTGCTGGCCGCGCCCTTCGCGGCGGTGGCGGCCAAGCGCGTGCCGGACCGGCTGCTCATGGTCCTCGTGGGCGTGGTCGTGTCCTTGCTGGCGCTGCGCGGCCTGCTGGCCTCGCTGCGCGCGCTGACGAATGGTGGCTGAACCCGACGCCTCGCGCGGCGCATCGCCACGCATCCCTCTGCCTGCACCAGCCGCGACCTTCGTGGGACTCAAGGACCAGCAGGCCGTAGAACTTTCCAAGTTAGTCGGCGGCACACGCCAGCACCGCGCCGACCTGCGTCGCGGCCCATCGGCCGCCGCGCGCCGTGCGCACGCCGCGGGCGTTCAGCGCGGCCGCGACGCCGCGCAGGCTGGAGACGCCGCTGTTCTGGATCTCGCGGATGACGGGCGCGACGTTCGCCGCGAAGCGCCGCGCGGCCTCGGCCGTGCGCGCCGCGCTGAGCGCTTGCGCCGCAGCGAGGTTGGTGCGGTTGCCGAGCCGCGCGCCTCGGGCCTTGCGCGCGGCGAGCGCGGCGCGCGCGGCGCGCGTGCGCTCCGAAATCATCCGCCGCTCCTTCTCGGCGAGCGCGGCGTAGACGTGCAGCATGAAAGGGTCCACGTCGGCGCCGAGTTCGGCGACGAGGAAGGGCACGCGCTGCGCCATCAGCCCGGCGACGAAGCAAATGAGTCGCATTTTTATACGACCCTACCCACTGATGTCGCTTGGCCTCGGTCCTGGCTGATTTGCAGTTCCATGCGACAAGGTCCCGGCCGTACCGTGGATGCGCCGGAGTTGCCGCATCCCGCCTCGGCCGCGGACTGGGCGCGGCAACGGTCGGGGGCTACGGTGCGCCGGAGGACGGCCGCCGGCGGCGCGATGGAGCCTTAGATGTGGTGCAGCCCTGCCGTCCTGCCCCCGCTTGCCGCGGTGCTCGCCCTTGCTGCACCCAGCGCGGCCCAGGAGCCTACGAGCGCGCTGGCGCTGGCGGGCCAGCCCGTGCTCGCGCTCGCGGGGCACGCGGCGGTATCGGGGGTGCTGCGCCAGGCATCGGGTGGTCGGCGGCGCATCGTCGCGGAGCGGTTGCGCCTGCCCGGTCCGCCCATGGGCGTGGCGGCGGACCGCTTCGTCTATGGCTGGGGATGCGACCCGCGTGGCTGCCGCGAGGAGGGCCTTTTCCTCGCCTTCGACACGGCGCGAGAGCGGATCTATCTACTCGTTGTCGAGGACGGAGCGCCGAACTTGTTCGTTCCGCCGCGTACGGCCCCCTGGCCGGAAACCCTGGCCGAGCCGCTGCGCGCCTTCCACCCGGCGCTTGCGGCAGCGCTCCGCTTTGCCCCGGCGGAGCGGTGAAACCTAGGCGGCGCGGGTGGTCGCCCCGGCCGCCTCGCCGCTGTCCCGTCGCGTAGGATGCGGAAAGTTGGTCGGTCCTGACGATTGCTTGTCATCCAGCTGCCGTTGCCCAGAGCGATCGGGCCTCTGCCAGGGCGGCGGCCGCTGCCTTATGGAGTGCCGCTGGTGTGAGGGAATTGGTCGGCGGCGCTCCACCTCTCCCCTCACGTCGGCTTTCGTGGGAGGAGGTCTTCCCCTGGCCGACAGCGGCGACGATGGAGAGGGCAACCTGGTGAGCGCTTACGTGGAGGCGAAGCACGCGGAAGCGCAGCGTCGCCGCGCGGACCTGCTCGCGCAGGTGGAACTGGCCGAGCGGGCAGGCTGCAAATCGATAGCCGAGATGGCGGAGTTCCTGAACCGGAGCGGGTTCCGTAACGCTGACGGCGGCCCCTGGATGCGCCTTCGCACGGCGAGCGCGGCGCGTTCGCGCACGGTTTCCAACCCGGCCGACCTTGGGGCGTTGAGGATCAATTGATGGCGTTCGCGGTCGAGCCGCCGGGCGCGGGGAAACGCCGCGCCCGAGCGGGGCCAAGGCGCGGGCCGGGCTCGGCACCGTGCAAATGAGAACATCGATGGAGGGAGACGCCATGGCGAGCCAGGACACCGGCGAGAACCTTGGACAGGGGCACTCGGGCCAAGGGGGCGGAGGTCCGCCGGGCCCCGACGCGATGTTGGGCATCTGGACCTCCTGGGTGGAGGCGATGTCGGGTTCGGCGGGCCGGGGCTGGGCCGATCCCGCCAAGCCCTGGTGGCAGATGACGACCGACGGCGTCCTCGGCGGCGCGCTCGCCGGCGGGGTGGCGCAGCTCAACGACGCGTTGGCCAAGGACCCGTTGTTGCGGTCCGTGGACCGGATGTGGAACGCCAACCCGTTGCGCGACATCGCGCCCGTGGACTGGGCGGAGGTCGCCAGGGCGCTCCGCACCGTGTGGCTGCGCTCCCTCAGCAGGCCCGACGTGGCCGTGGCCTCGGCGGCGGAGCTGAACGCGACCCTTTGGCGCTCGGCCGTGGAGGCCTGGAACGAGGCCGGCCGGCGTTGGTGGGACGCGGCGGGGGCGTCGTCGGCCCCGGCCGGCGGCGGCGGGGGCACCGACAAGCGGTTCGCGGCGCCGGAATGGCACGCCAACCCGGCCTACCGCACGCTGAAGGACGCCTACCTCCTCGCCTCCGACTGGCTGCTGAAGCAGGGCGCGGCGCAGGCGGACGGCATGGACGAGGCGGAGCGCCGGCGGCTCGACTTCCACCTGCGGCAGTTCGTGGACGCCATGAGCCCGACGCTGCTGCTCGCCTCCAACCCGGCGGCGCTGCGCCGCGCGATGGAGACCGGCGGCGCCAGCCTCGCCAACGGCGCGCGGAACCTCCTCGACGACCTGCAGGCCGGGCGGCTCAGCATGGTGGACGAGAAGGCCTTCGCGCCGGGGCGCAACATGGCGCTCTCGCCGGGCAAGGTGGTCCACCGCAACCGCTTGATCGAGCTGATCCAGTACGAGCCGACGACCGAGACCGCGCACCGGAGGCCGCTGCTCATCTTCCCGCCCTGGATCAACAAGTTTTACATCCTCGACTTGCAGCCGAAGAACAGCATGGTGCGCCACCTGGTGGCCCAGGGCTTCACCGTGTTCATGGTGTCCTGGAAGAACCCCGACGCCTCCATGGAGGACACGACCTTCGAGGACTACATGGACCTCGGCCCGCTGGAAGCCAGCGACGTCGTGCGCGAGATCACCGGCGCTCCCGCGGTCAACGTGATGGGCTACTGCATCGGCGGCACGCTGCTCGCCATGGCGCTCGCCTGGCTGGCCGCGAAGAAGGACACGCGGTTCAACGCGGCGACCTTCATGGTCTCGATGCAGGACTTCTCGCGAGTGGGCGACACCGCCGTCTTCATGGACGAGCCCGCCATCGACCTGGTCGAGCAGCAGATGATGGAGCGCGGCTACCTCGACAGCCGCGAGATGTCCAACATGTTCAACCTGCTGCGCTCGAACGACCTGATCTGGGCGAACGTGGTGAACAACTACCTGATGG
>CADCTL010000007.1 GCA_902805625.1 uncultured Acetobacteraceae bacterium | reverse complement strand
GCGCAAGGCCCCGCGCGCGTCGTGGAAGCTGTCGCCGAGCAGCACCAGCCGCGCCGGCCGCCACCGCGCCAGCGCCGAACGCAGCCGGAGCAGCGTTTCCCGCGTGTCGTAGGGCGGCACGAAGCCCCGCCCGGCGGCGGCGAAGTGGCTGCCCTTCTCCAAGTGCAGGTCGGACGCGCACAGCAGCCGCCGCGACGGCCAAGCCAGCACGCCGGCGGGGTCGAGCATCAGCCGCTCGCCCCCCATGTGGATCGGCGCCGAGGCCGTCATCGGCCGGTGATGCTCCGCGGCACCGGCCGGGACGTGCGGTCGCGCCGCCCCCGGTCGCGGTGCCGCCGCGGGCTGTCCACCACGCCGGAGCGCACGCGCACGCCCTCCGTCACCTGGGCGAGCGTTTCGGCGAAGACCTCCTCGCCCCCGGTCGCCTCGTCCACCAGAGCGGCGGCCTCGGCCAGCAGCGCGTCCTCCGCGCCGCCGGCCACCCACTCGCGCCCTTCCTCGATCAGCGCCGGGACGGCGAGGGGGGAAACGCGGTCGAGCCGCATGTGCCGGATGCGCCCGCGCGCCCGCGCCAGCACCAGGCTGATCCGCGCCACGTCCGTCAGCCCGCCCGCGGCCTCCTGCCGGGTCGCGCGCATCAGGACATGGTCGGGCTCGTGCTTGCGGAGCACGTCGTAGATCAGGTCGGCGTTCATGGTCATCTGGCGGCCCGACTTCTCCTGGCCCGGGTGGTTCTTCTCGATCAGGCCGGCGACGGTTGCGATGTTGCGGAACGTCCGGCGCAGTATGGAAGACTCCGCCATCCACTCCTCCAAGTCCTCGCCCAATATGTCCTCGGCGAAGAGATGGTCCATGCCCGCCGGCTCGAAAGCCGACCACACGGCCAGCACGTAGTCCGTGGCGAGATAGCCGAGCGGCCCATGCCCAGCACGCTCCATCCGCCGCGTCACCAGCATCCCGAGCGTCTGGTGCGCCAGCCGCCCCTCGAAGCAGTAGGCCACGAGGAACCAGCGCCCCCCGCGCGGGAAGGTCTCCACCAGCAGCCCGTCCGGCGCGGGCAGGGCGGAGCGCCGCTCCTGCAACCGCAACCACTGCCGCACCGGCGCCGGCAGCGACTGCCAGCGCGCCGGGTCGTGGAGGATGTCCCGCACCCGCGCAGCCAGCCACGTCGAGAGCGGCAGCCGGGAGCCGGCGTAGGTCGGCACCCGCGGGTCGCCCTCGCCGCCGCGCGTCACCACGCAGGTCATGGCGTCCAGCGCCTCGAAGCGCAGGGTCTGGCCGGCGAACATGAAGCAGTCGCCCGCCTGGAGGGTGGAGGCGAACCACTCCTCCACCTCGCCCAGCACCGGCCCGCCGCGCAGCCGCACCTTGAGCATGGGGCTGTCCACGATGGTGCCGAGGTTCATCCGGAGCTGCCGCGCCGCCCGGGCGTCGCGCACGTGGACCAGGCCCTCGGCGTCGCGGAACAGCCGGCGCCACCGTTCGTAGTTCCGCAGCGCGTAGCCGCCGTCTTCCACGAAGCGGACCGTGTCGTCGAAGTCCCGGCGCGACAGGCCGGCGTAAGGCCCGGTCCGCACCACTTCGGCGTAGAGGTCGTCCGGATGGAACGGCGCGTGGCAGGCGGTGGCCATGATGTGCTGCGCCAGCACGTCCAGGCCGCCGGGGCGCGGCGGGTCGCCGTCCAGCTCCTCGTCGCGCACCGCTTCCAGCGAGGCGACGCACTCCACCACCTCGAAGCGGTTCGCCGGCACCAGCACGGCGCGGGAAGGCTCGTCCATGCGGTGGTTGGCGCGGCCGACCCGTTGCAGCAGCCGCGCCACACCCTTGGGCGCCCCGACCTGCACCACCTGATCGACGCTGCCCCAGTCGATGCCGAGGTCGAGCGACGCGGTGGCCACCACGGCGCGGAGCTTCCCGGAGGCCATGGCCGCCTCCACCTTACGCCGCTGCTCCACGGTGAGGCTCCCGTGGTGCAGCGCGATGGGCAGGTTGTCGTCGTTCAACCGCCACAGCGCCTGGAAGCACAGCTCCGACTGGGCGCGGGTGTTGACGAACACGATGGTGACGCCGGCCTCGCGGATGCGCCGGTAAACCTCCGGCATCGAGGCGAGGCCCATGTGCCCGCCCCAGGGCAGGTGCCCTTCCGGCAGCATGATGGACAGCTCCGGCGCCGCCCCGCCCCGCACCTGCACGAGTTGCACGTCGCCCGGCGTGCCGCTCGGCGACAGGAAGGCGCGCAGCGGATCGGGATGCGCCACGGTGGCCGAGAGCCCGACCCGCCGCGCCTCGGGCGCCAGGGTGCCGAGGCGCGACAAGCAAAGCGCGAGCTGGTCGCCGCGCTTGGTGCCGGCGAGGGCGTGGATCTCGTCCACCACCACGGCGCCGAGCCGGCCGAACGTGGTCCGCGCCTCGGCCTGGGAGAGCAGCAGCGCGAGGCTCTCCGGCGTGGTCAGCAGCAGGTTGGGCGGCGCCGCGCGCTGCCGGGCTCGGCGGTTCTGCGGCGTGTCGCCGGTGCGCGTCTCGATCCGGATGGGCAGGCCCATCTCCGACACCGGCGCGTCGAGGTTGCGCGCGATGTCCACCGCCAACGCCTTCAACGGCGAAACGTAGAGCGTGTGCAGCGCCCCGGACCCCTCGGGCCGCGGGTCGCGCGCGAGTTCGATCAGGCTGGGGAGGAACCCCGCCAGGGTCTTGCCGCCGCCTGTCGGCGCGACGAGCAGCGCGGACCGCCCGGCCTCCGCCGCCTCCACCAGCGCCATCTGGTGCGGGCGCGGCGTCCAGCCGCGGCCGGCGAACCATCCGGCGAAGGGTTCCGGCAATGTTCCCATGGCCCGCCTATACCGGCCGAGGACCGCGAGTAGAAGAGCGCGCCGCGGCGTTGCCCTCCCCAGCAAGGTGGCAGACCTACATGGCCCGGCGTCGGGCGCACCTTCGATCGGGGTATCAGGCCGCGCTGACCGAAGCGGGCTGCCGTCCGGTGCGCTCAGGGGGAGGCAGCCACGAGATTTGGTGGTCGCCGACCGTCGAAAGGCTGTGACCGTGCCGACCAACTGCGAGTCGCGGCACACGACGAATGCCGTGCTGCGTCAAGCCGGGCTGCCTAAGCGGTTTTGAGCGTCGCGCGTCGTCCCGGCGCTCCGTCGCGGCGCCGTCACGCCACCGCGAAGCGCAGCGTCGCCCGGGTCCCCCGGTCCGAGTCGAGGCGCAGCGCGGCGTGGGCCTGCTTCGCCAGCCGCGGCACCAGGTGCAGCCCCAACCGCCCCTCGGCCGAGGGGCGGTCCGGCACTTCGGGCAGGCCGATGCCGTCGTCCGCCACCACCACCTCGGCCAAGCCCGGTTCGGAGCCGCGCACCGCGAGGCGCACATGGCCGACCTGCCCGTCCGGGAAGGCGTGGGTGGCGGCGTTGACCACCAGCTCGTTGACGATCAGCGCCAGGAGCGTCGCGCGCGTGACCGGCAGCACGAAGTGGCCTTCCCGCGAAACCTCCAGCTTCAAACCGGCGCGACCGGTGACTTCCAGGGCGGCGCGCGCCACCGCTTCCAGCTCCTCGCCGAGGTCGATGCCCGCTTCGGAGCCGGCGCGGAACATGCGGTCTTGGATCAAGGTGGACAGCATCACGCGCGTGGCGGCCCGCCGCAGCGCGAGCGAAACGCCGGGGTCGGCGGCGCGGTTGGCCTGGAGGGTGAGGAAGGACGCCGTCGCCTGGGCGTTGTTCTTCACGCGGTGGTTCAGTTCGGACAGCAGGTGGGCCTGTTCCGCGACGCTGCGTTGCCGTTCCTCCAAGGCGACCTTCATGTCCGTGATGTCGGTGCAGGACCCGACGTAGCCGACGAAGATGCCGCCCTCGAAACACGGGCGCGCCCTGTCCAGCATCCAGCGCCACGACCCGTCGCGGCGGCGGAGCCGGTACTCGGCCGACAGGTCCCGCCGTTCGGCGAAGGCCGCGGCGTATTGGGACAGGCAGCGGGCGAGGTCCTCCGGATGCACCTGCCCCGTCCAGCCCAGCCCCGTCTCTTGCGCCAAGGGACGGCCGGTGAAGTCGAGCCAAGCCTGGTTGACGTAGTCCACCGACCGGCCCGCTCCCGCGCGCCAGATCATCACCGGTGCTTCATCCGCCGTGGGTGGCTGCCGGCGCTCCACATCATCCTCCAGCGTGCGCCTCGCCGTCCTTCTCCCGCCCAGGGGCCTCGGGCCCCTGGATGCAGGGTTGAACGGGCCGTTGCGCGACCGCACCTGCCTGACGCGCGAGGCCCGTCCTGGTTGCATGGGCTTCATCGGCCGGGCTTGATCGTTCGCCCGCCGGCCACAGGTAGCGATGCCAGGAGGAAACGACCCGCTCCATGCCGCCGCACCCTGAAACCTGGCTCCGGGTCACGCCCGAGGGGCTGCACTGCCTGCCCGGCGGCTTCACGGTGGACCCGGTGCGCCCGGTGGAGCGCGCCGTCATCACCCACGGCCACGCCGACCACGCCCGCCCCGGCCACGCCTCCGTGCTGGCGACTCCCGAAACCCTGGCCATCATGCGCGCGCGCATGGGCGAGGGCCGCGCGGGCGCGAGCCAGCAGCCGCTCCTCCCCGGCGAGGAGGTGGCGCACAACGGCGTCCGCATCCGGCTGGCGCCGGCCGGGCACGTGCTCGGCTCGGCGCAGGTGTGCCTGGAATGGCAGGGGAGCCGCGCGGTGGTCTCCGGCGACTACAAGCGGAGCCGCGACCCCACCTGCGCGCCCTTCGAGCCGGTGCCCTGCGACGTGTTCGTGACGGAGGCGACCTTCGGCCTGCCCATTTTCCGCCACCCGCCGGCCGACGGCGAGATCGCCCGCCTGCTGCGCTCTGTCGAACTGTTCCCGGAGCGGACCCACGTCGTCGGCTGCTACGCGCTCGGCAAGTGCCAGCGGGTGATCGCGCTGCTGCGGGAAGCGGGATGGGACCGGCCCATCCACCTCCACGGCGCCTTGATGGGGCTGTGCCGCTTGTACGAGGAGCTGGGCGTTCCCCTCGGCGACCTCCGGCCGGCGACGGTCGCGGAAAAGGCGGCGCTGCGCGGCGCGGTCGTGCTGGCGCCGCCCTCGGCCGTCGCGGACCGCTGGGCGCGGCGACTGGCGGAGCCGGTGGTGGCGATCGCCTCCGGCTGGATGCGGGTGCGCCAGCGGGCGCGGCTGCGCGGCGTTGAATTGCCGCTGGTCATCAGCGACCACGCCGACTGGGCGGAACTGAACGCCACCATCGACGAGGTGGGCGCCCCGGAGGTTTGGGTGACGCACGGGCGCGACGACGCGCTGATCCACGCGATGGCGCGGCGCGGCATCCGCGGCCGGGCGCTGCACCTCATCGGCCTGGGCGACGACGAGGAAGAGGACGCGGCGCCGGAACCGGCGGCAGCGGAGGGCGCCGAGGCTTGAGCGTCCCGGCCTTCGCCGACCTCCTGGAGCGGCTGGTCTTCACCCCCGGCCGCAACGCCAAGCTCGCCCTGCTGCGGCGCTGGTTCGACACCCAGCCGGACCCGGAGCGCGGCCTCGGGCTCGCGGCGCTGACGGACGAGCTGGTGTTCACCGCCGCCAAGCCGGCGCTGGTGAAGGGCTTGGTCGCCGCCCGCACCGACCCCGTGCTGCTGGCCCTGAGCCACGATTACGTCGGCGACCTCGCGGAGACCGTGGCGCTGATCTGGCCGCAGCGGGAAGGCGTGAACGCGCCGCCGCCCGACCTGTCGGAGGTGGTGGAAACCCTGGAGGTCACGCCCAAGGCCGAGCTGCCCGAGCTGATCGCCGGCTGGCTCGACACGCTGGACGCCAGCGGGCGCTATGCGCTGATCAAGCTCCTGACCGGCGAGTTGCGGGTCGGCGCCTCGGCGCGGCTCACGCGGCTCGCGCTCGCGGAGTGGGCCGGCAAGCCGGTGGAGGAGATCGAGGAGGTCTGGCACGGCGTCGCGCCGCCCTACCTGCCGCTGTTCCGCTGGCTGGAAGGCAAGGCCGAGCGGCCCGACCCGCGCGACGCGCCGGTGTTCCGCCCGCTCATGCTGGCGCACCCCTTGGAGGACGCCGACGTCGCCAAGCTCGAACCGTCGGAATGGCGCGCGGAATGGAAGTGGGACGGCATCCGCGTGCAGCTCACCGCCGGGCCGGGCGGACGGCGCATCTGGAGCCGCGGCGGCGAGGACGTCTCCGGCGCCTTCCCCGAGGTCGTCGAGGCGATGGACTTCCACGCCGTGCTGGACGGCGAGTTGCTGGTGATCCGCGAGGACGGGCAGGTGGCGCCCTTCGCCGACTTGCAGCAGCGCCTCAACCGCAAGGCGGTGACGCCGCGGATGCAGAAGGACCACCCGGTCGGCGTGCGGCTGTACGACCTGTTGTTCGACGGCGGCGAGGACCTGCGCCCGCTGCCCCTCGACGGGCGCCGCCGCCGCCTGGAGGAGTGGATGGAACGCGTGCGGCCGGCGCGCATGGACCTTTCCGCCCCGATCGCCTTCGCCTCGTTCACGCAGTTGGCGGAAATCCGCGCCGGCGCCCGCGCCGCCTCCATCGAGGGGTTGATGCTGAAGCGCGCGGACAGCCCCTACGTCGCGGGCCGTGTGAAGGGGCTGTGGTGGAAGTGGAAGCGCGACCCGCTCTCCATCGACGCGGTGGTGATGTACG
This sequence comes from uncultured Acetobacteraceae bacterium, assembly GCA_902805625.1. Lineage (GTDB taxonomy): Bacteria > Pseudomonadota > Alphaproteobacteria > Acetobacterales > Acetobacteraceae > Craurococcus. The sequence continues at coordinate 21,734 of CADCTL010000007.1, read as the reverse complement.
CGCAGCGCGGCCACGGGAAGCGCTCCTCCTTCTACAGCGACTACACCTTCGGCCTGTGGCGCCCGGACGGGAACGGCGGCGAGGAGCTGGTGCCGGTCGGCAAGGCCTATTCCGGCTACACGGACCAGGAGCTGGTCTGGCTCGACCGCTGGATACGCAACCACACCGTGTCGCGCTTCGGCCCGGTGCGGGAGGTGGAGAAGTCGCTGGTGCTGGAGGTGATCTTCGACGCCGCGCAGCTCTCCAATCGCCACAAGAGCGGCGTGGCGCTCCGCTTCCCGCGCATCCTCCGGATCAGGAAGGACAAGCCGGCGGGCGAGGCGGACCGGCTGGAAAACCTGATGAACCTGGTGGAGAAGGGAACGGCTGAGGCGGCGGACTAACCGCCCGCGGCCGCACCGAGCGGCTCGCGCAGGGCCGCCGGGTCGAGGCCTACATACAATTCGTCGAGCGGAAGCTCGGTTCCTGTCTCCGGCAAGGCCAACACGCTGCCAGACCACAGGACACGTCCGGACCAACCTCCTCCTTCCCGGACGAACGCCATGGCGCTGACGGCGTCCTGCTCGATTAGGACGTAACGTTGGATGCTGGGCGTTTCCCAGTACTCGTGCATCTTCTCGACGCGGTCGGTGCGGGCCGTGCTGGGGCTGAGCACTTCGAAGACGACCACGGGATCGTCGCGCACGGTGCCGCGCGGAACCACTGGAGAGCAGACCACGAAGGCATCGGGATAGCGGATGCGGTCGGCCACCCTGATCTTGAGATTGCTGCCGTAGGCCCGGCAGGGGGTTCCGCGCAATCTGGCATTGAGGGCCGCGACCAAGTTGTTTTGGATGATCTCACGCGCCTCGGTTCCGCCGGTCATCGCAACCGGAGCGAAGCCGTCAAATTCCCAGCGCAACTCCTGCGTTTCCTCCCAAGAGAGGAACTCTTCCACGGTCATCGGCGCGGTGCTGTGAGCGAGCGACATGGATGGACATTAGCACGGGCCAGAGGGCGAAGGCACGACCCCGGATTGACCGCCCGGCGCCCCCGTGGTGCGCTCGCCGATACGGGAACCAGCGGGGGAAGCGCCATGCCGATCGCCACCAACCACGCGCGCGAACGCCTGGCCCGCGGCGAGCTGGCGCTCGGCTTCGGCGTCCACCACCTGCGCGGCGCCGCGGTCGGGATGCTGGCCGCGGCGGCCGGCTACGACTGGCTGTTCATCGACATGGAGCACGGCGCCATGTCCGTGCAGGAAGCCACGCAGATCTCGATAGCCGCGCTCGGCCAAGGCGTCACGCCCATCGTCCGCTGCTGCAAGGACGCGCTGTTCGAGGGCACGCGCGCGCTCGACAACGGCGCCATGGGCGTGGTGGTGCCGCACGTGGACACGGCCGACGAGGCGCGCGCGGTCGCCGCCGCCTACCGATTCCCGCCCACCGGCCACCGCTCCTGGGGCGGCCCGCCCTTCGCCTACGGCTTGAAGGCGCCCGCGCCGGCGGAGGCGCAAGTCGAGCTGAACCGCGAGATCCTCGTCGCTTGCATGGTGGAAACGCCGGAAGCGGTGCGGAACGCCGGCGAGATCGCGGCGGTGCCGGGCGTGGACGTGCTGCTGATCGGCACCTCCGACCTCACCGCCTCCATGGGCATCGCCGGCCAGATCGGCCACCCCGACGTGCGCGCCGCTTACGAGACGGTGGCCAAGGCGTGCGAGGCGGCGGGCAAGACGCTCGGCATGGGCGGCGTGTACGACGAGACCCACGCCGCCGCCTACATCAAGCTGGGCGCGCGCTTCCTGCTGAGCGGGTCCGACCACACCATGATCATGGCCGGCGCCACCGCCCGCAGCCGCTTCCTGCGCGGCCTCCAAGCCTGAAGCGGAACGGCGCGCGGAGAATTTGCGAACGGCTCGCAATTGCGATAAGGCCGGGGGACAACACCCCGGAGATGTCCACCATGCGCGCCCTCCGCCGCCTGATCGCCGGCTTTTCGCTGCTGGCCTGCGCCGTCCCCGCCGCGGCGCAGGAGCTGAATCTCTACTCTTCCCGCCACTACGACAGCGACCGCGCCCTGTACGACGCCTTCACCCGCGAAACCGGCATCCGCGTCCGGCTGATCGAGGGCGACGCCGACCAGCTCATCGAGCGCATCCGCAACGAGGGCGCCAACAGCCCGGCCGACGTGTTCATCACCGTGGACGCCGCCCGGCTGGCGCGCGCGGCCGGCGCCGGCGTGCTCCAGCCTTTCCGCTCTCAATCGGTCGAGCAGCGCGTGCCCGCCGGCCTGCGCGACGCGGATGGCATGTGGTTCGCCGTGTCCCAGCGCGCCCGTGTCGTGATGTACGACAAGGAGAAGGGGGCGCCGCAGGGACTCGCGCGCTACGAGGACCTCGCCGACCCGAAGTTCCGCGGCCAGATCTGCGCCCGCAGCGCCGCGCACCCCTACAACGTCAGCCTCGCCGCCTCCATCCTCGCCGCCGACGGGCCGGAGAAGACCGAGGAATGGGCGCGCGGCGTCGTCGCCAACATGGCCCGCCCGCCCCAGGGCGGCGACCGCGACCAGTTCCGCGCCATCCCCGCCGGCCAGTGCGGGCTCGCCATCGCCAACACCTACTACCTCGCCGGCATCGGCGCGTCCGAGCGCGCGGAGGACAAGGCGCTGTTCGCGCGCATCGGCGTGGTGTTCCCGAACCAAGCGCCGGGCGACCGCGGCGCGCACGTCAACATCTCCGGCGCCGGCCTGGTGAAGACCGCGCCCAACCGCGACGCCGCCGCGCGCTTCCTCGAATTCCTCGTCACCGACAAGGCGCAGGAGATGTTCGCGCTGGGCAACATGGAATACCCGGCGGTGGCCGAGGCGCCGCTGCACCCGGCGCTCCGGTCGCTGGGCGCCTTCCGGGGCGAGCCCGTGGAAGCTTCACGCACCAACGCACACGCCGCGCAAGCCTTGCAGATCATGCAGCGCGCCGGCTGGCGCTGAGGGTCGGGGGCCATGTACGTATGCCTTTGCAACGCCTTGACCGAATGCCAGGTGCGCGCGGCGGTGGAGGAGGGCGCTGGCCGTCCGCGCGACGTCTACGGCGCGTGCGGCTGCCGTGCCCAGTGCGGCGGATGCACCAAGGCGATCCTCTGCCTCATCCGTGAGACTCAGGCCCTCGCTTCGGGACACCGGACGGCGGAGGCCTGAGCAGCGGAAGCCTTGCGAGAGGGGAACGGACTGCTACCCTCCCAGTGTCACCAGGAGGCAGCCATGGCCCTGCGCGATCCCAAGGTGGTCGAGCACTTGAACACCCAGCTCACCAATGAGCTGACGGCGGTGAACCAGTACTTCCTCCACGCCCGCACGCTCCGCCACTGGGGCGTGACCCTGCTCGGCAAGAAGGAGTACGAGGAGTCGATCGAGGAGATGCACCACGCCGACTGGCTGATCGAGCGCATCCTGTTCCTCGGCGGGCTGCCCAACGTGCAGCGGATGAACCAAGTGCTGGTCGGCCAGAGCGTGCGCGAAATCCTCGAAGCCGACCTGAAGCTCGAAGAAAAGGCGCTGGTCGATCTCCGCGAGGGCATCGCCTATTGCGAGGAGGTGCGCGATTACGTCTCGCGCGACCTGCTGCTCCGCATCCTGGCCAACGAGGAGGAGCACGAGGACTTCCTCGACCGCCAGTTCGACCTCATCAAGCAGATCGGAATCGAACGCTACATCCAGCTCAACAGCGCCCCGGCGAACGACCAGGGCAGCGACGCGGCGCCGGAGAAGGGCTGAGCCCCGCGCCGCCCGGCTGCCCGCGCTCAGCCGGCGAGTGCCGCGGCCGCCGCGGCGAACCGCTCCGGGTCGGCGATGACGCGTGGCACCTTGTGCTGGCCGCCGAGCTTGCCTTGCGAGCGCATCCACGCCGCGAAGGCGCCCGGCGGCACCACCACCACCTCGGGCGGCGCGAGCTGCGCGCCGTACCGGTGCGCCGCGTAGTCGTCGTTGGCCCGTTGCAGCGCGGCGTCCAGGTCTTCGGCGAGAGCGGCGGCCGTGTCGGGACCAGCGGGCGCCGCCAGCTCCACCAACCAGCGGTGCCCGCCGCGCGCGCCGTCGAACACCGGGCCGACCGTGTACTCCGCCACCAGCACGCCCTCCGCCGCCGCGGCGCCGAGCAGCGCCGCCTCGATCTCCTCGCCCGTCAGGTGCTCGCCGAAGGCGGACAGTCCGTAGGCGGTGCGCCCCGTCACCAGCAGCCGCGGCGGCGAGCGGTCCACGAAGCGCACCGTGTCGCCCAGCAGGTAGGACCAGAGCCCGGCGCAGGACGACACCGCCACCGCGTACTCCACCCCGGTCTCGATCGTCGCCGCCCAGTGCCGGCGCGGCGCGGGCGCGTCCAGCTCCGACACGGGCACGAACTCGAAGAAGCAGCCGCGGTCGAGGTTGAGGCGCAGCCCTTCGCCGCTCCCGCGGTCGGCGATGGCGACGAAGCCCTCGCTCGCCGGGTACACCTCCCGCGTGGAGCAGCCAGGCGGCAGGAAAGGCGCGATCCGCTCGCGGTACGGCGCCCAGGCCACGCCGCCATGCACCAGCAGTTCCAAGCCGGGCAGGGGCGGGGAGCCGCCGTGCCGCGCCGCCAACCGTTCCAGCAGCACCAGCAGCCAGGAAGGCGTGCCCGTCAGCACGCGGACGGCGGCGGCGGGCGTTTCCTCCGCCAGCGCCGTCAACTTGCGGTCCCAGTCGGCCAACAACGCCAGCCGTCGCGGCGGCCAGCTCCAAGCGCCGAGGAAGCCCGGCACCTCCGCCGAGGCGATCCCAGAAAGATCGCCCTGCCGCACGCCGGGCGCCACCCGCTCCAGCGCCGTGGAGCCGCCGAGCATGAAGGACAGTCCGCCGAAGATTCGGCTGCGCGGGTGCGCGTCGAGGTGCCAAGCCAGGGTGTCCAGCCCCGCGCCGCGGTTCGCCCGCACCATGGCCCGCGTCACCGGGATGTACTTCGTGGTGCCGGAAGTGGTGCCGGAAGAAAGCGCGAGGTAGGGCACGCGCCCCGGCCAAGTGGCGTCCACCAGCACCGGGCAGGTGTCGCGCCACCACTCCTCCCAGAACTGCTCGTACCGCCGGAGCGGCACCCGCGCCTGGTAGGACGTGACGCTGTCGATCTGTGCGAAGCCATGCGCCCGCCCGAAGCGGGTGCCGGCGGCGCGGCGCACGAGCCGGAGCAGCAGCGCCCGCTGGGCCTCCGCCGGATCGAGCGCCCGCAGCCTGGCCGTCCGCCGCCGCGCCACGGCGCGCAGCAGCGGCGTCGCGTCGAAGGGCGGTCCTGTCATCGCGGAGACAGCACCGTCGTGCGCGGGAATTCCGCCGCCACGGTCGCCGGGCGCAGCGGCACGCGGATGCTCCGCCCTTCGCGCCAGAGCGGCACCTGGTCCGCGAAGGCCGCGCTGCCGAGCCAGCCGTCCTGGCCGCCGAACAGCACGAACCAGTTGCCGTCCGGGTCGGACAGGTCGGACACGAACCGCGCCATGGAGCCGAAGCTCACCTCGTGCGGGCCGGACACCAAGCCGTGCCCGCTCTTCATCGGCGTCTCGCGCGACCCGCCCACGGGGTAGTCGCCGAACACGAAGCGCCGCCCCACCACCGGCGCGTTGACCAGCCAGTGCGCCGCCCGCAGCCGGTGGACCTCGCCCCAGTCGCGGTGCCGGGCGGCGATCGGCGCCGCTTCCGCCGCGGCGGCGCGCAGCACCGCCTCGCGCCGGGCCGCCGGAAGCGCATCCATGTCGCGGAGCAGGAAGGCGGTGATGAAGTTCCAGCCCGTCTCCGCGCCGCGCCCGCCTTCGCGGCCCTCCGGCAGCAGCGCCGGCAGCAGCCGCGCGACCAGCACCTCGAACACCAGCGCCGCCTCGCTCCCTTCCGCGTAGTCGCCGTCCCAGCCGCGCAGCCGCGCCAGCATCGCCGGCTCCGGGGCGCCGCCCGGCAGCGCGTCGAACCGCGCCAACAGCCCCGCGGCGAGGTCCGCGGCCTTGGGCGCGCGCGTGTCCCGCTGCAACGCGGTCATGTCCGCCGGCGTCAGCTTCGGCTTCGCCAGCAGCAGCGCCCGCAGCCGCTCCACCCGGTCGCCGTCGCTGAAGAACCAGCCGATCGGCGGCGGGTCGCGCGCCCAGGTGTTCGGGTTCTCGTTTGCCGAAGCGAGGATGCCGTCCGGCGGGTTCTCCAGCCGCGGCAGGTCGCGCGCGTCGCGCAGCCGGCCCCAGGGCGCGGTCGCGGCGGGGTCGCTCCCGTCCAGCACCGGGCCGTCCTGCGGAAAGCCCGTCCGGCCCGGCAGCACCGCTGCGGTCACGCGGCCGATGGCGCCGGCGCGGTCGGCGTAGAGCATGTTCTGCGGCGAAACGCCGAAGTTGGCGAAGCTCTCGCGGAAGCCGGCCGCGTCCGGGGCGCGGGCCGCCCGCAGCAGGGCGGTGATCTCGTCCGTCGGCTCGTGCCCGGCCCAGCGGAGCGCCAGCGCCTCGCCCTCGCGCGAGGGCACCGGCGGCGCGTCCGTCACCACCGGGCCGAGCGGCGTGGTGCGCACCTTCCGCCGCGCGCCGAGCCAGAGCCGCTGCCGGATGGTCGTCTCGCTTTCCGTGAAAGCCCCGGGCGGCAGGCGCGACACGTCGAACAGGTCGGAGGACGCGGCGCGCAGGTTGGTCCCGCCCCAGGCGACGGCGGGGTTGCGGCCGAGGCCGATGATGGGCAGGCCCGGCACCATCAATCCGACCGCGTGGAAGGACGGCGAGCGCATCCCGGCGATCAGCCACAGGTTCGGCAAGGACAGGCCGAGGTGCGGGTCCGAGGCCAGCAGCGCCGCCCCCGACGCGCTGCGCGAAGGCGCCACCGCCACCGCGTTGCTGCCGCTGCGCGACAGCCCGGTCAGGATGGCGCCCAGCGCCGCGCGCCGCGGGTCGCCCCCGCCGTCCCCGATCGGCGCGGCGCCGGCGCCCGCTTCGAGCGTGCGCCGCCACAGCCGCGCGAACTCCGGCCGCCCGCGCTCGGCCAGCAACGAGAAGTAGGCCAGCCAATTGATGTCGGTGCCGGCCAGCCGCCCGATGGCCAGCATGTCGGCGGCCGTGTAGGGCTCGGGCGAGAGGCCGAGCAGGCCGAACTCCGGCGGCGTCCGGCCGTGCAGGGTGGCGTGGTTCAGCCCGGCCAAGAAGGCGCCGACGAAGTCGCGCGTATCCTGCGGCCAAGCCGCTTCGATCGCCGGCGCGGCCCGGCCGAAATCCAGGATGCGCAGCGCGTGGTCGATGTCGAGTGCGAAGGCCCCGGCCATCTCCGACAACCGCCCCCGCGCCACCATGCGCAGCAGCGCGATCTGCGCGCCCCGCAGGTGGCCGTGGACGAGGCCGAGCGCGAAGGCGAGGTCGGCGTCCGTTTCCGCCTCGATCCAGGGCACGAGGTGGTCGTTCCAACGGACGGTGACGGGGCGCTGGAGCGCGAGCCCCGTCCGCGGCAGCGCGGCCAGCCGCCCCTCGGTCCCCACGTCGCGCGGCAGCAGGGCGGCGCAGCCCGGCAACACGGCCAACGCCGCCAGCAGCAGCGCCCGGAGCCGCCGGCTATTCCCCCCCTCGATCACCGCCACGCCCGTCTCCCCTCCCGCCCGCTGCGGCACAGGTTGCGCCCTTCGGCGCGGGCGCAAGGACGATCGCGGGAAACGCTCGTCCGACCGGAACGGGAGAGGTACACTCCGTCCGCAAACGGCCGAGCCGCGCCTTTTGTCCGAAGGCGGTCGGTGCGGGAAAGTAAGACGGTAAGAAAGTAAGGTGGTAAGGCAGACGGAAAGCAAGGCGACGGGCGCTGGAGCGACGTCGGCGCCCCGACCGGGCGCGCCCTAATCCTGACCGGCGACGTCCCGGAGGGCGGCGATCAAGGGCGTGATTCCGATCGGCTTGGTCAGGAGGCGCAGCGGGCCGTGCCCGGCCTGGAGCGAGGCGGCGCCGTCCGGCGGCGGGAAGCCGGTCATCACCACCACGGGCAGGTCCGGGCGCTCGGCGCGCAGCCGGGCGATCAGCTCCTTGCCGTCCAGCCGCGGCATCCTGAGGTCGGTCAGCAGCAGATCGAAGCCGGCGCCGTTGGCGGCGAGGTCCACCGCTTCCTGGCCGTCGTTGGCGGCGAGCACTTCGAACCCGGCCTCCACCAGCCCTTCCTCGATCACCTCCGCGGCCAGCGGCTCGTCTTCCGCCATCAGCACGCGCAGCGCCGCCGCCATCAGGCCGCGCACTCCTTGACGGCGGCTTCGGCCACGGCCGCGGGGAAGACCAAGCGGAACACCGCCCCGGCCTGGGGCTGGCCTGACGCGACGTTGGACCAGGACACCCGGCCGCCCATCCCCCGGGCGATGCCGGCGGCGATGGGCAGGCCGAGGCCGGTGCCCTCGCCTGGGTCCTTGCTGGTCACGAAGGGCTCCAGGATGTGGGGCGCGACCGAGGTCGGAACGCCGCCGCCCGTGTCGCGCACCGAAACCACGGCGGTGCCGGACACCGCGCCCGGTTCGAGGCGGACGACGATGCGGGCCGGCGCGTCGGGATCGGCCTGCCGACGGCGCAGGATCGCCTCACGCGCGTTCGACAGGAGGTGCAGCACCGCCTGCTCGAACTGCGAGATCCGTCCGCACAAGGACAGCGGCGTCGAAACCTCCAGAGAAATCTCCAGCCCTTCGAGCGCCCAGGCCCGCCGGGCCACGGCGACGGCGGCGGCCAACGGGGGCGCCGCGCCGAAGTCCTCGACCTCTTCGGGCGTGTCCCGCACCAAGTCGCGCATCCGCTCCAGCAAGGCGCCGAGGCGGCGCGTCTGCTCCGAAACGATGTCCATGGCCCGGCGTGGCCTGACCTGGGCGTCGTCCAAGCCGCGGCGCGCCCGGTCGGCCCAGAGGGCGATGATGTTCACCGGCTGGCTCATCTCGTGCGCGATGCCGGCGCACATGGCGGTGATGGTGGCGCGGCGGGCCTGCTCGACCAGGTCGGTTTGCAGCCGCCGCAGCTCCGTCACGTCCCGCAGGCTGCCGAGCAGCCGCGGCACGCCGTCGGCCCCGACCGGCAATGGCACCAGCACGGTGTGCCAGTGATGCGCCCCGGGCGCGCTGCCGGCCGGGCTGTCCCAGTCGAGCGGACGGCCGGCGGCGAGGCAGGCCGCGAAGCGTCGTTCAAGCTCCGCAGCCGCCTCGGCCTCCAGCAAGAGGTCCGGGCTGGCGCCCTCGACGGCCCTGCTCGGTCGGCCGAACAGGCGGCAGAAGCTGGGGTTCACCGTTTCGAACACGAAGCGCCCCGGTTCGCAGCGCACGACGAAGAGAGCGTCCGAGAGGTGCTCGAAGAGGCCCGCGAGCCGCGCCCAGTCGGACAGCGCGCGCTTCTCCGCGTCGCGCGTGTCGGCGACCTCGCGCTTCAGCAAAGCGTTCACCGTGGTCAGCGCCGCGGCGGAGGGAAGGGCGACCAAGCGGGGCAGCAACGGCAGGAAGGCGAGCGCCGCCGCCACCGCGGCCAGGGCCGTGGCCGCCTTTGCCCCTCCGTGGAGCAGGTGCTCGGGCCGCCAGAGTTCCAGGATGGACACGGCGTGCGCCGCGCCGGCGGCGACGGCCAAGCACGCGATGAGGATGGCCGCGCGGGACCACGGCGGGGCGAGGCTGCGCCGCCGCCGGAGCGCCACCGCGAGAGCGAACGGCACGGACCAGTAGGCCAAGGCGGCCAGTCCGTCGGACGCGATGTGCAACCACGGCAGTTCAGGCCGCCAAGCGAGGCAAGCGCCGAAAGGCGGAAGGGCACTGGTGTCCGTCAGCACGGTAGGACTGGACATCGGAATCCCGGGCTAAAACAAATTTGGATACAATATCTGGCTTTTTTCGTGGCCGGACTCTACAGCACAACCAAGGGTGGCGGAAGTTAACAAAAAAAGTCCCGCAGCTTTGTGATCGCGACTATTGAGATGTTCTAGCGGCGCATTGCCCGCGCCAGTGCAACTACTGGAAGCAGACCGGTTACAACAATCAGCAACGCCGCGGTACTCGCCTCGGCCAACCGTTCGTCTGCCGCAAGGCTGTGGACCCGGACCGCCAACGTGTCGAAGTCGAACGGGCGCACTATGAGCGTCGCCGGCAACTCCTTCATCGTGTCCACGAAGACGAGCAACCCGGCGGACAGCAGCGCCGGGCGGGCGAGCGGCATCTCCACCCGCCGGACGGCGCGCCCCGCCGGGGAGCCGAGCACCCGCGCCGCGTCGCGGAGGCTGGGCCGGATGCGCCCCAGCCCAGACTCGACCGCCGAAAGCGCGACGGCCAGGAAACGGACTAGGTAGGCGAACACCAGCGCCGCGACCCCGCCCGACAGGAGCAGGCCGGTGGACACGCCGAACCTGGCGCGCATCCAGCCGTCCACGGCGTTGTCGAGCAGCCCGAGCGGGACCAAGGTGCCGACCGCGATCACCGATCCCGGCACGGCGTAGCCCAAGCCGGCGATCCGCCCGGCCAAGCGCCGCGGCCAGCCCGGGTGGAGCCGCGCCGCCCAGGCGAGGAGCGCCGCCGCGGCCACCGCCGCCGCCGCCGTGGCCCCCGCGAGCGCCACGCTGTTCCGCGCGAAGGGCAGGAAGCGCCGCGGGTCGAGCGGGTCTCCGACCTCGACCATGAGCGCCAGCAACGCCCCCGCCGGCACCCCGAAGCCCAGCAGCACCGGCGCGGCGCAGGCCGCGAAGGCCAGCGCCGCCCGCCAGCCGGACAGCGCCACCGGCCGCACCGGCGGCTGCCGGCTGGTGGTGGGGTGGTAGCGCCGGCCGCCGCGCGACAGGTGCTCGGCCACGAGCAGCGCCGCCACCAAGCCCATCAGGCACACCGCGAGCTGGCTCGCGGCGCCGCGGTCGCCGAGGCCGAACCAAGCCTCGTAGATGCCGGTGGTGAAGGTGCGGACGGCGAAGAACTGCACCGTGCCGAAGTCGGCCAGGGTCTCCATGAGCGCCAGCGCCACGCCGCCGACGATGGCCGGCCGCGCGAGCGGCAGGGCGAGCCTCAGGAAGCAGCGCGGCAAGGAGTGGCCGAGGGTGCGCGAAGCCTCCACCAGGCACACGCTCTGCTGCTGGAAGGCGCCGCGGCAGAGCAGGTACACGTAAGGATACAGCACCATCGCCAGCACCACGGCGGCGCCGGGCAGGCTGCGGATCTCCGGGAACCAGTACTGCCCCCAGCGCAGCCCCGTCAGGTCGCGGAGCGCGGTCTGCGCCGGCCCGGCCACGTCCAGCAGCCAAGTGTAGGCGTAGGCGCAGACGTAGGCCGGCATCGCCATCGGCAGCAGCAGCGCCACGTCCAGCGCCCGGCTCCCCGGGAAGCGGCAGGCCGTCACCAGCCAAGCCGTCACCGCGCCGCAGGACGCGGTCATCGCCCCCACGAGCAGCACCAGCAGCACCGAGTTGCCCAGCATCTCCGGCAGGGTGGTCGCGGCGATGTGCCGCCACACGTCACCCGCCGGCACCGCGGCCGCGACCAGCACGGCGAGCATCGGCGACGCGACCAGGGCCGCGACGGGCAGGGCGAGCAGCGTCCAGACCGGCGGCCGGCGCGGGCGTCGGGCGCCGGCGGGCCGCGGAGTCAGCGCGGAAACGGGCAGGGGACGGGACATTTGCGAGCGATTCTCAACCGCTCGCTACCACGGGCGCCCCGCGGCAGGAAGGGAGGGTGTGACCGGCCCGGCTACTCCGCCGCCCGCTTCCGCGCTTCCCACTCCGCGGCGGTGACGCGCTTCACCTCGAAGCGGTCGGTGGTGCGGACGTACCAGCCGCGGCCGTGCATGCGGCCGACCAGGCCGAGCTTCGGCGTGTCCACGTAGCATTTCACGGGATCGAGGATGCAATCGTCGCGGATGTGCATGGCCACCACCCGGCCGAGCACGATGGTGTGCCGCCCGGCGGGGACGAGCTGGAAGGTTTCGCACTCCAGCGCCACCGGGCTCTCGGCGATGCGCGGCGGCCCGACCTTGGACGAGGGAACGGTGGAAAGGCCCGCCTCGGCCAACTCGTCCACGCCCGGCGGGAAGTCCGCCGCGGTGACGTTCATGCCCTGCACCGCCGTTTCCGGCACCAGGCAGACCACGAACTGGCCGGTGGCGCGGATGTTGGCGGCGGTGTCCTTCAGCGTGCCTTCCGGCCGCGGGCCGGCGCCGAAGCCGACCACCACCGGGTCGTCCGAGAAGGCGTTGAAGAAGGAGTAGGGCGCCGCGTTCACCGCGCCCGCCCCGTCCTGGCTCACCACCCAGGCGATCGGCCGCGGCACCACGCTCGACACCACCAGCTTGTAGCAGTCCTGCGCAGGCAACTCGGAGAAGTCGAAGAGCATGAACGATCTCCGGGGATGTTGGCCGCGGACCGTGGCGCGGGGGCGTGGACCTGTCGAGGGGGCGGGGCTTAGCCTGCCGGCCGTCCCAAAAGGAGGAGCGGAGCATGGCCCGCGTGCCCGACCGGCAGGTGCCGGGAGTCCACCACCGGCGCGTCGGCGACGCCGTCGTGACGGCCGTGAGCGACGGCCACTTGGACGGGTCTATGGCCGTCCTCCAGAACATCGCGCCGGAGGAGGCCGCGCGGATGCTGCGCGACGCCTTCCGGCCGGTGCCGCGGCGGACGGCGGTGAACACCTTCCTCATCCATGCCGGCGGCCGGGTCGCGCTGGTGGACACCGGCTGCGGCGACGCCATGGCGGCGACCGCCGGGCGGCTGCAAAGCAACCTGGCGGCCTCGGGCGTGCGGCCGGAAGAGGTGGACGCGGTGCTGCTGACGCACATGCACCCGGACCACTCCAACGGCCTTGCGGACGCGAAGGGCCGCGCGCTGTTCCCGCGCGCCGAGCTGGTCATGCACGAGGCCGAGTGGTCGCACTGGCACGACGACGCGGCGATGGCGCGCGCGGACGAGACGGCGCGGGAGCGCAACTTCCACGCGGCGCGCGACCAGGCGGCGCCCTACCGCGACCGCCTCCGCCTTTTCAAAGGCGGCGAGGTGTTCCCCGGCGTCACCGCCATGCCCTTCCCCGGGCACACCCCGGGCCACAGCGGCTACATGGTGGCTTCGGGGAGCGACAGCCTGCTGATCTGGGGCGACATCGTCCACGTCCCGGAAATCCAGGTGCCGCGGCCGGAGGTGACGATGGCCTTCGACGTGGACCCGGCCCAGGCCGAGGCCACGCGGCGCCGCGTCTTCGACATGGTGTGGACGGACAAGCAGGCCTTCACCGGGATGCACCTGCACTTCCCCGGCCACGCGCGCCTCCTCCGCCGCGACGGGGGCTACGCGCTGCTGCCCGAGGCGTGGTCCGCGGCGTTCTAGCCGCGCCCGCCGGATTGGCCGCGGCGCCCGGCTGTGACAGGCTGCGGGCGCCAACGACACGGGAAGGGAACGCGCCATGCTCGCGCCAGGACGGGCCAAGCCCAAGCCGACGCCGGAAACCCGGCACTTCTGGGACGGGACCAAGGGCGGCAAGCTGCTGCTCCAGCGCTGCGACGACACCGGCCGCGCCTACTTCCCGCCGCGCCCCTTCAGCCCTTACACCGGCTCGCGCAACGTCTCGGTGTTCGAGGCGAGCGGCCGCGCCAAGCTCTACAGCTACGTCATCCACAACCGCCCCGTGCCGGGCTTCACGCCGCCCTACGCCATCGCCGTGGTGGAGCTGGAGGAGGGGCCGCGCATGATGACCAACATCGTCGGTTGCGAGCAGACGCCGGAAGCGCTGGTGCTCGACATGCCCTTGCAGGTGGCGTTCGAGCCGCTGGACGAGGAGATCACGCTGCCCCTGTTCCGCCCCGCGAAGGAGTCCGCGTGATGCTCAAGCCCGGACAGATCGCCGTCGTCGGCGCGGCGGAGACCACGAAGATCGGCGTGGTGCCGGAGCTGTCGCAGATCGGCCTGCACGCGGACGCGGCGCTGAACGCGATGGCGGACGCGAAGCTCAAGCCCACCGACATAGACGGGCTTGCCTGCGTCGGCCCGATGATGCCGCAGCAGGTGGCGCACTACCTCGGCATAGCGCCGAAATGGGTGGACGGCACCGGGGTGGGCGGCTGCTCGTTCATGCTGCACGTCCGCCACGCCGCGGCGGCCATCGCGGCCGGCTACTGCACCACCGTCCTCATCACCCATGGCGAGAGCGGCAAGTCGCGCGTCGGCGCCACGCCGCGCCCGCCGGAGCCGGAGAGCCTCGCCGGGCAGTTCGAGATGCCCTACGGCCCGTTCGGCCCGCCTACGCTCTTCCCCATCCCCGTCCTGCGCTACATGAAGGAACGCGGCGTGACGGACGAGGACCTGGCGACGGTCGCCGTGGTGCAGCGCGAATGGGCGGGGAAGAACCCGCGCGCCATGTACCGCGACCCGATCACGGTGGCGGACGTGCTGAACAGCCGCATGATCGCCTACCCCATGCGAATCCTGGAATGCTGCCTAGTGACGGACGGCGGCGGCGCGCTGATCCTGACGAGCGCCGACCGCGCGAAGGACTTCCCGCAGAAGCCCGCCTACATCCTCGGCACGGGCGAGAGCGTGGAGTCCACCATGGTCTCGCAGATGGAGGACTTCACCTCCTCCCGCGCCTTCCGCGTGGCGGGGCCGACGGCGATCCAAGCGGCCGGCATCTCGCACGCCGACGTGGACCACCTGATGATCTACGACGCCTTCGCGCACCTGCCGCTCTACGGGCTGGAGGACCTGGGCTTCGTCGGCCGCGGCGAGGCGGCGGCCTTCATCCGCGAGGGCCACACGCGGCCCGGCGGCAAGCTGCCGCTCAACACCAACGGCGGCGGCTTGTCCTACACCCACACCGGTATGTACGGCATGTTCGCCTTGCAGGAGAGCGTGCGGCAGATGCGCGGCACCGCGCCGGCGCAGGTAGAGGGCGCGGAGATCGGGGTGTGCCACGGCGTGGGCGGGATGTTCTCGGCGTCCGGGACGGTGGTGTTCGGCAATCAGCGGCCGTAACCGCTGGCCGCCGCTTAGCGCGCCAGCGCCGCTCGCCTCGGCGTTGGCGCGTGCTGGCCAGGTTCGCGGGCCGGAGCCGAACGGGAGGCGCGGCTACAAACCCGGATCACCGCTGGCGCCGCCAACATCGCGCCGGCTGTTTGTTTTCTCGCACGCTTTGAGCTTCAGTGACGGACGGCTTCGGGGCACCGCTTTTGCCCGAGCCGCTGTTGGCGTTGCGCCAGCAAGAGGACGCGACAACGCGCCGCTTTTCCCCGCCTGTGGTCCAAGAAAACCTGCCAGAGATCGGACGCGGGCGGGATGGAGAGCGACTTCGGTGACGCGATCACCAGCAATCCGGCTGAAGGGATCACCGCCATGAGCATGATCACGACGAAGGACGGCACCGAAATCTTCTACAAGGACTGGGGCACTGGTCAGCCCATCGTGTTCCATCACGGATGGCCTTTGAGCGCCGACGATTGGGACAATCAGATGTTGTTTTTCCTGCGGCAAGGCTACCGCGTCATCGCCCACGACCGCCGGGGACACGGCCGTTCGACGCAAATGGCGACAGGCAACGAAATGGACACTTACGCCGACGACGTCGCCGCGATGGCTGCCGCGCTCGACCTCCAGAACGCGGTCCATGTCGGCCACTCGACGGGCGGCGGTGAGGTCGCTCGGTACCTCGGCCGCCACGGCACGGCCCGAGCGGAGAAGGCGGTGCTGATAGGCGCGGTGCCGCCGGTCATGGTGAAATCCGACAAGAACCCGGGCGGACTGCCGATCGAGGTCTTCGACGACTTCCGCGCGCAGGTCGCTGCCAACCGGGCGCAGTTCTACAAAGACGTTCCGGCCCCCTTTTACGGCTATAACCGAGGGGGTGCGAAGGTGTCAGAGGGCCTCAAAGACAATTGGTGGCGCCAGGGCATGATGGGTTCGCTCCAGAGCCAGTACGAGTGCATCAAGGCCTTTTCAGAAACCGACTTCACGGAAGACCTCAAGAAGATCGACATTCCGGTCCTCGTGATGCACGGCGACGACGACCAGATCGTGCCGATAGCGGACTCTGCCCTGTTGTCGTCCAAGCTCCTGAAGAACGGCACGCTCAAGGTCTACAAGGGACTGCCGCACGGGATGTGCGCCACCCATCCGGACGTTATCAACCCGGACCTCCTGGGGTTCATCCGCGGCTGATGGGCGGCGTGAGGCGTTTTGCCCTTTCCGGCGTTCGGAGGCACCGCGCCGCTCACCCCTGGTACCCCGCCTGCCGCGGCAGCCAGAGCGCGATGCCAGGGAAGGCGATCAGCAGCGCCGTGCCCAGGGCCAGCATCAGCATGTACGGCATGATGCTCCGGTTCACCTCGGACAGCGGCGCGCCAGTGATGGCCTTGATCACCACGAGGTTCATCGCAACCGGCGGGCTGATCAGCGCCATCTCCAGGCTGAGCGTCAGCAGGATGCCGTACCAGACCTTGTCGATGCCGAGCGTGTCCATCACCGGCAGGATGGCGGGCATGGTCAGCAGGATGATGGAGAAGCTTTCCAGCACCAGGCCGAGCAGGAACAGCAGCACCATCATCGCCACCAGGAAGCCGGTGCGCGTCAGGCCCCACTCCGCCACCAGCGCCACCAGCTCCTGCGGCACCAGCAGCTTGGTCAGCATGTAGCCGTAGATGGCCGCGCCCGCGATGATCATCAGCAGCATGGAGGAGGTGCGCGTCGCCTCCGCCACGCCGTCCAGGAAGTCCCGCAGGGTCAGCGCGCGGTAGACCAGCGCCGCGACGAGGATGGCGTAGAGCGTGCCGGTGCCCGCCGCCTCCGTCGCGGTGAACACGCCGAAGTAGATGCCGCCCAGCACGAACACCGGCAGCGACAGGGACCAGAGCGAGCGGCGGATGGCCACGCCCACGCGCTCGGGCGGCGGCTCGTCGGCCGGCACGCGGGCGCGGCCCTCGGTGGCGAAGACCCAGGCGGCGAACATGGCCGCCATCATCAAGCCGGGCACGATGCCGGCCAGGAACAGCGCCCCGACCGAGGCCTCGGTGACGTAGGCGTAGAGCACCATCGGCGCGGAGGGCGGGATCAGGATGCCCAGCGTCCCGCCGCCCGCCACCACGCCGAAGGCGCCGCGCCGCGACATGCCGTAGCGCAGCATCTGCGGGATGGCGAACTTGCCGACGGTGAGCGCGGTGGCCACCGAGGAGCCGGAGATCGCGCCGAACACCGTGCAGGCCGCGACGGTGGCGATGCCGACTCCGCCGCGCACGCGCCGCAGCAGGGCGAAGGCGGCGCCGTAGAGGTCGTCGATCACGCGCCCGCGCACCATCACGTGCGCCATCAGCATGAACAGCGGGATGGCGACCAGCAGGTAGCCGTCGAGCTTGCCGATCACCATCTCGCCCAGCGCCGGCACGCCGCCCTCGACGTACAGCAGCACCGCCAGCGGCAGCAGGAACAGCGCCGCGAACATCGGCATGCCGAGGTAGAGCAGCCCGATCAGCGCCGCGAGCAGGACGAGGAAGGTCATTCGGCGCGCGTCACCCGGTCGGCGTCCAAGGCCTCCACGCCGTCCCCGCGCGGCAGGTGCGGCGGCTCGCGCCCGACCGCCAGCGAAGCGGCCTGTGCGAGCGCCACCAACAGCAGCAGCGCCGCGCCGACGGGCAGCAGCGCCTGGATCCACCACTCCGGCACGCCTTCGATGTCCGTCATCATGCCGATCATGCGGCTGAACGCGACGGCCTCGATCCCGGCCGACAGCAGGATGGCCGCGACCAGCGCCACCGAGAGCGCGCCGAGCAGGTGCGCGTAGCGCGCGAGCCGCGGCCCGATGCGCCCGACCGCCACGTCCACGCCGATGTGCTCGAAGCGCCGCTGCGCCTCGGGCGCCGCCAGCAGCACCAGCGCCACCACCAGCCAGCCTGCCACCTTGTCGCTCCAACCCATGGGCGCGGCGAACAGGTAGCGCGCGCCGACCGAAACGCAGACCAGCAACAGGCAGAGCAGCGTCGCGGCGGAGGCGAGCCAGCCGGCGGCGCGGGCGAGGCCGGACGCCGCTGCCTCCAACGCCCTCACAGGGCTTGCAGCAGGTCGAGGATGCGCTTCCCGCCCTCGGGCGCCTGCCGCGTGAACGCCTCGACCACCGGCGGGCGCATGGTGCCGCGCCACGTCTCGGCCTCGGCGGCGGTCTGTTCGTGCACGGTCATGCCCCGGCCGCGCAACTCCGCCAGCGCCTCGGCCGCTGTCTGCTCCGTCACGCCGATCTGGTCCGTCTCGGCCTTGCGCGCGGCGCCCTCGACGGCGGCGCGGGCCTCGGCGCGCAGCCCGTTCCACCAGCGCGGGTTGACGTAGACGTGGCTGACCACGGCGAAGTAGGGCGCGACGGTGCCGAAGCGCTGGAACTCGTAGAAGCGGCGCGACACGGCGGCGGAGAGGTCCGTCAGGCCCGCGTCCAGCACGCCGGATTGCAGCGCTTGCGGCACCTCCGGCCCCGGCATCGCCACCGCGGCCGCGCCGGCGGCGGTCAGCGCGTGGTCGGTCAGCGGGTTGAGGCCGCGCACCTTGAGGCCGCGGAAGTCCTCCAGCGCCACGATGGGCTTGCGGTTGGAGGTGAAGATCGCCTGCCGCGACGTGTACACCCACATCAGGTTCCGCACCGCGCGCCGCTCCAGCAGCCCTTCCAGGAACTTCGCGGCGTCGCTGCCGGGGAACTTCCGGATGCGCTCCAGCTCGGCGAAGCCGTAGGGGATGGTCATGGCGCTCATCTCCGGCAGGGTGTTGCCCCACTGGAAATTGACGGCCGCCGCCGCCTCGAAGGCGCCGCGGGCCACGCCAGGGAAGTTCTCGGCGGCGCGCGCGAGCTGCTCGGCGGGGAACACCTGCACCTCGACCGAGCCGCCCGAGCGTGCCTTGACGTCCTCCGCGAAGGCCTGGAGGACGCGCGCGTTGTGGTGCGCGGGCGGGAACTGGTGCGACAGGCGCATCACCGCGGCCCCTTGCGCGCGGAGGACGGCGGGCGCCGCCAGCGGCGAGCACGAGGCGAGAACGAGCAGGGCGCGGCGGCGCATGGCGTGGACCTTCCGGGGCGTTTGCCCGGCAGATGCCGCGCGGATTTTCGGTGGTCAACTCGCCGGAGGGACGCGCGGGGGCGCCGGCGGCCCAGGCAGGAGCGATGGAAGCCAAGCTGCGGGCGATGATGGTGGGCGACAGTGGGATCCAACCACTGGCCTCCCCCGCGCCAGGGGACGGTCCAAGCGCGGCACCGGAAGGAGTCGCCGGTTTCGACCTCGCGCGCCCAAGGCCGCATCGATGGGATCGCTGACGACCGCACGGGCGAGCGTCGGTGGATGCGACGGTCGCCACCGGCGCGCACGGCACCGCGCTGGTCCGCGCCGCCGTCCTCGATGGGCGTTTTCGGGCCGGGGCGGCCGCAGGACCGGCACGCAACCCGATCGGCCCAGGTCCCTTCCACTCCCCCGATGACTGCCGGGCAAGGTTTCCAAGTCCGGGGCCATCGCTCATCCTGCCGCTGGCGTGGACCCACGGGCACCCGCACGACACGGCCGCTATGCCCGCAGAGGCATACGGGGAGGAAAGGGCGAGACATGGACAAGACCAGCCGCCGGAGCCTCGGCGTCCTTGCTGCCGGTGCGGCCACGACCATGGCCGGTCCCCGGCGGCCGGCCCGGGCGCAGGGCGGCGGGACCATCAAACTCGGCTTCACCGCCGCGCTGACCGGACCTTTCAACGAATTCGGAGAAGGCATCCGCCGCGGCGCCGAGCTTGCCGTGACCGAAGCGAACCGCCAGGGCGGCGTCCTGGGTCGCCAGGTGGAGCTGGCCGAGGTGCTGGACGACCAACTGGTGCCGGACCGCGCGGTGCAGAACATGCGCCGCATCCTCGACAACCGGAACATCGTCGGGCTGATGTGCCCCTCGGGCAGCGGCCCGACCTTGGCCATCGTGGACATGGTGGCGGCGGATGGCCGCCCCATCATCAACCCGCAGGCACAAACACCTTCCATCGTCTACCCCAACGGCGCCGACAAGCCGCCGCGGCCGAACGTGTTCTCGGTCAGCATCAGCAACACGGTGGAAGCCGAGAAGCTGGCCATAGTGCTGGCGGGCTTCGGCCGCGTCGGCATCGTGCACGAAAGCACCGGCTACGGCGTGACGGGCGCCGAACTGGTGAAGCAGGAGATCCTGGCCAAGCGGCGCGACGCCCGCGTCACCGTGGAGTCCTACAACCAGCGCGCCCAGGACATGACCGCCCAGCTCGTGCGGGTGCAGCGCGCCGGGGCCGAGGCGATGCTGGTCATCGGCCTGGGGGCCGACTTCGCCGTCATCCGCCGCAACATGAGCCGTTTGAACATCAACCTGGCGCTGTTCGGCACCGTGGGCGCGGTGACGGTGCCGTACCTCGAAGGCGCCGGCGATTTGGTGGTGGGCACCAAGGCTGCCAGCTACATCGTGCTTGGCCGCCGGCCGATGCCGCCCGCGACGCAGAAATTCGTGGACCTCTACCGCGCGAAGTACGGCACGGACCGCTGGTACGGCCCGGACGCCGCCAACCCGCTGATCTCGCTCGCGAACACGGTGGCCTGTGGCTACGACTGCATAGGCCTGATGACCGATGCCATCCGCCGCGCCGGCGGCACCGACAAGGCGGCCGTGATCCGCGCGCTGGACGCCACCACGAACTACGCCGGTGCTTCGGTCGCCTCGATCTCGTTCACCCCGCAGCAGCACACCGCGTTGCGCGCGGAAGACCTGGGCATGTACGAGATGCTGAAGCGCGACGACCGCGTCGTGCTGGAACTGAAGGAGTAGGCGAGCCGCCGGAGCCGGACCATGGACGATTTCTTCTTCTCGCTGGTGCTGGCGGGCATCAGCGTGGGCGCGGTCTACGCGCTGGTGGCGCTGGGCTTGAACCTGACCTTCTGGACCACCCGGGCGCTGAACTTCGGCCAGGGTTCGTTGATGATGCTCTGCGCCATGCTCACCGTGTACCTGGCCGCGCAAGGGCTGGCGCTGCCGCTGGCGGTGCTGGGGGCGCTGGCCATCATCGCCGCCCTGGGCATGTTCATCGAACGCTACACCGTGCGGCCGGCGCTGAAGGGCGGCGGCAGCATGGGCTGGGTGGTGTCCACCCTGGGCTTCGGCATCTTCCTGCAAGGCGTCGCCGCCAAGTGGTTCGGCTCCCAGGCGGTGGCCTTCCCGGACATCCTGTTCAGCGCGCAGGACTATGTCAGCGTGTTCGGCCAGTACGTCTCGCTGCAGTACCTGCTGGTGCTGGCGGTCGCGGTCGCGCTGATCCTGCTGCTCGAACTCTTCGTGCGGAAAACGGTGTGGGGGCAGGCGGTGCACGCCGTCTCGCTGGACCCGGAGCTGGCGACAGTGCAGGGCATGCCGGTGCGTTGGATCATCCTGGGCTCCTTCGTCGCCTCCAGCCTGCTCGCCGGCGTCGCCGGCATCCTCATCGCCCAGATCGGCGGCACGGTGGACCCGGCCTTCGGCTTCGACCTCGTGCTGCTCGGTTTCGTCGCCGCGGTGTTCGGCGGCATGGGCAGCTCGGTCGGCGCGCTGGTGGGCGGGCTGGTGGTCGGGCTGATCAGCAAGCTGGTGGGCGGCTACGTCTCCACCGCCGCCGAGCACGCCATCGCCTTCGCCCTGCTGATGGCCATGCTGGCGCTGCGCCCGCAGGGGCTGTTCGGCAGGCCGGAAGTGAGCAAGGCATGACCGCGTTGCGCGCCCGGGTCTCCCGCGTCGTGGCCAGTCCCTGGACGCGCCTGGGTCTGTTCCTCGTCCTCCTTCTGGGCTGCTACGGGCTGCGGT
>CADCTL010000006.1 GCA_902805625.1 uncultured Acetobacteraceae bacterium | reverse complement strand
ACGGCGATGTGAGAAAGGCGGTGCAGGCGCGCATGGAGCCGCAGGCGGAGTGCATGCTGGTGCTGATCGGCGCGACACCCGAGGGCAAGAAGGAGCTGCTCGGCTTCCAGGTCGGCCTGCGGGAGAGCGCGCAGAGCTGGCGGGAGCTGCTGGTGGACCTCAAGGCGCGCGGCCTGGCCATTGCTCCTGAGCTGGCCACCGGCGACGGCGCGCTCGGCTTTTGGAAGGCGCTGGAGGCGGTGTTCCCCGCGACGCGCCACCAGCGGTGCTGGGCGCACAAGGCCGCCAACGTGTGGAGCGGCGGCCTTCGGGAACCCTCCGGTTTCGTTTGGGCGCATGGACTTGCGGCGCCGATCGGCGCCGAGACCCCTCGCTAGTTCACAGACGCAGCCACCGGAAACAGCGGGGCTGCCGGCTCTCTCCGCGGAGCGGAGCGGGTGCGGGTTTCCGGCCAAGCGGAGCGGTGTTTCCACAAAGCGCGGAACTAACCCATTGTTCTACTTACCGGCTTGCCGACCACGTTGGTAACACGGGTTCGAATTCCGTTGGGGACGCCAATGATTTCAATGTCTTACGTGTAGCTGCCGGCCGCGTGAATGGCTTTGAGGAAGATCTCTGGGGAGAATTCCTCCAGCCGGACGAGTTACGGCCAATGATGCTTAGCTGCACGCGCGCAGAGTTGGCGCTGGCACCGCCGCACGAGCCGGAACGCATGGGAAGTATACGAGCCACAAGGCGAGAGCCGCCGCGCGGTGGGCTGGTGTCACCTGAAGCTATGGGCTGCCTACGGCGCCAAGCCGGCTAAGCCTGCGGGGAAAGCGATCCGCCTGGAAGACCACGGGGCAGCGCCGACGTGACCGCGCCGCAGAAAGGGCGCAGGCCCGTCGTGATGCCTCCCCCTGCCGTGCGCGCCGCCGTGGTCGTAGGACAAACCACCAGCATCACCGAAACCGATCTGGCCGACCTCGCGCGAGAGGCCGACCTTAAGCTCATAGACGGTGCCGTACCCCGCTCCACCCTAGCGAAGGAGGTGACCGAAGCGCTTCGCAACTACGCGCTGGCGCACAGGATGGACCGTGCGTCCGCCAGGTCGGGGGAAGTCGAAAAGTGGGCAGCGGCGATGCAGCGCTGGGCCAGTGAGGGGCTGCACCTGCTCGGCGGAACTCTTGATGACAACGCCACCGCCGTGAACGTGGAGTACTGGCTGCCGCACTCTATCGTGGCTCAGCGCTTTTCTGAGGCTTGGGAACCTTCTGGTGCCCCGATCCATCTCATACACAGCTTGCTGCACGGAACCGCTCACTACAGCGATTCGACCACAACTCCTCGTTCCGGCCCAAACTTGCATGACGTAGTGCATCGCTCCGCTGCGGCCATCGAGTTGTTCTTGATCCTCACTTCATCGCTGAAGGAGAGGGCAGCCTCGTTGTCGGAGGAAAGGGCAGCATCTGACCACCGCGAGAGGCGCCCGGCAGAATACGCCCGTCTCGAACTGTTTCGCGCCTTGGCCGGCTTGTACAAGAAGCTGCATGGGCGCGAAGCAACGGTGGTGCGCGCCCCCCCGCGCACCCCCAGTTGCACCAAGCATGAGCAACTGCCCAGCGGCCCAGCGCTGACGTGGTTCCGCGGCCTGTTCGCGCGGGTGGCTGTGCGCGCCGACGACCCGGTCATCTCGACGTTGGCCAGTTGGGCGCAGAGGACCGACGCGATGGCGGAGGTGCTGCGAAAGGTCTCCGCGGAAAGGCGCAGAGCGCAAAAAGGCCTGAGATAAAACAATACGACGGCGCGCCATAAGGTGCGCCAAGGTTCACCTGCGTCCCGACGCACATGGGCGGCGGGGCACGGAGAACCGGGATGACCATCGTTGATCAGTGCGCGCCGGCACCGCTGGCTTACACCGTACCGGACGCTTGCAGGGCCGCCGGGCTCGGGCGGACCACCCTGTACGAACTCATCGCCGCCGGCCGCGTGCGGGCGATGAAGGCCGGAAGCCGGACGCTGGTCGAAGCCGAAAGCCTGCGGCGCTACCTGGCCAGCCTGCCGACGCTTCCGCTCAAGGGCGCCTGAACACGCAAGGCCTCACCAGGATTGGCAACGGGCTGCGGAAAGCGTCGTGTGGTTCGAAACGCTCACATGACAGCTCAATTATTGCCGCTCGGCCATGGCCCGATTCGACCTCGGAGCCGCACATGCGGATCAATCACGTCCCATCTTCGCTTCACACCGTGCGCGCTTGGCCGCCGCGCTGGCGCGGACCGACCTGACCCCAGCCGTCCGGGCCTTCCTGGACGACCTCGACCGGCGCGGCTCTCCCCTGACGCTGCGGCAAGCGGCGGCGGTGGAGCGCATACTCGCCGCGCCGGCACGTCCCGACTTCGCCTCAGAGCCCGTAAATCTTTCGTCTGGATCTGACCGGTTGATTCCATCGGCTACAGTGCCTGAGTAGGTTCGGGCTGATGGTGGCGCGGTGAGCGGGATGGCGGCGGGCTCCGAAGCTGGTTTGTTCGGGGTTCTGCCCGAGCAGCGGTCCGCGGCGCGCCCCGGCGGGGCTCCGCGGCTGCGCAAGGCTGAGCGGCGGCAGGTGAGCTTGCGGCCGATCAGCCTGGAGGACCTTCTGCCTGCGGATCACCGGGCGCGCTTCGTCTGGAGCTTCGCCGAGCGGCTCGATCTCTCCGCGCTGTACGGTGCGATCAAGGCGGTCGAGGGCCATCCCGGCCATCCGCCGGCCGACCCTCGCATTCTGCTGGCACTCTGGCTCTACGCGACAGTGGAGGGCGTGGGCAGTGCCCGCGCACTGGACCGGCTCTGCCGCGAGCACATCGGCTTCGAGTGGCTGTGCGGCGGGGTCGGCATGAACCACACCACGCTGGCCGAGTTCCGGGTCGCGCACGGCGCCGTGCTGGAGCGACTGCTGGTCGACAGTTTCGCGGCGATGCTGAAGACGGGCCACGCCTCGCTCGAGCGGGTGGCGCAGGACGGCATGCGGGTGCGGGCCGCGGCCGGCGCCGCCTCGTTCCGCCGCCGGGCGTCGCTGGAGCGCTGTCGTGCCGAGGCGACGGCCGAGGTCGCCCGGCTGCGCGCCGAACTCGACGCCGATCCGGGGGCGGTGAGCCGCCGGCAGGCGGCCGCTCGCCTCCGCGCGGCAGCCGACCGGGAGCGTCGCGTCGCAGCGGCGCTGGCCGTGGCGGAGCAACTCGCGGCGAAGCGGCACGGCGATCCGCGCCCGCATGATGAGGACCCGCCTCGGCCAGGGGACGGGCCTGCGGGTGAGGCCGCGGCCAAGTCGCCGCCCGAGCCGCGGATCTCGACCACGGATGCCGAGGCCCGGGTGATGAAGATGCCCGATGGCGGCTTCCGTCCGGCCTTCAACCTCGGCTTCGCCAGTGACCCCCGCAGCACCATGGTCGCCGCCGTCACGCTCGACAACAGCGGCTCCGACAAGGGTCAGCTGAGGCCGATGAGCGAGCGGCTGGCCGTGGCCTACGGGCAGCGGCCGGGCGAGCACCTGGCGGACGGTGGCTTCACCAAGCTGGCCGACATCGAAGCGCTGGCGACCGCGGGTGTGGCGGTGTTCGCGCCGGTGCCGAAGCCGCGCGATGCGGCGCGCGACCCGCACGCGCCACGGCAGGGCGACGGACCCGGTGTGGCGGCCTGGCGCCAGCGGATGGGCGGCGAGGCGGCCAAGGCGGTCTACAAGGAGCGCGCCGCCACCGCCGAATGCGTCAACGCCCAATGTCGCAACCGCGGTCTGCTGCGCTTCCTCGTCCGCGGCCTTGAGAAGGCCAAGGCGGTCGGGCTCTGGCACGCGCTGGCGCACAATATGATCTGCACCGGCCGTCTACTCACTACCTGACCCGCCATCCGCAACGCACAACCGGCCCATTCCATCACGCGCAATATTGCCCACCGGGTGTCACTGCGCGACCGCACGCATGCACCGTCGCATGACGTCACCAGACGACGACACGGCGTCCGTCAGCACTGAGCCTCGGCCAAATCGCATCAGCCCGCCAATGCGGATTCATTGCCGGGCTCTCAGTCCAGCGGGTGGATCAGGCGCC
>CADCTL010000005.1 GCA_902805625.1 uncultured Acetobacteraceae bacterium | reverse complement strand
GCTGATGGCCCTGTCCAACAAGTTCAGCGACATGCTGCTGACCACCGGCAACAAGAGCGAGATGTCGGTGGGCTATGCCACGCTCTACGGCGACATGTGCGGCGGGTACTCGGTGCTGAAGGACGTGTACAAGACCACGGTCAACGCGCTGTGCCGCTGGCGCAACGCCCACCTTCCGCCCGGAGCGCTCGGGCCACGTGGGCCCGTGATGCCCGCCCGCGTCATCGCCAAGCCGCCGAGCGCGGAGCTCAAGCCCGGCCAAACCGACCAGGACACGTTGCCGCCTTATGAGGCGCTGGACGCCATCCTGGCAGGCTTGGTGGAGGGCGAAGGCAGCGTCGATGCGCTGGTGGCGGAGGGGCAAGACCCGGAAACCGTGCTGCGCGTCTGGCGCATGCTGGACCGCGCCGAGTACAAACGGCGGCAAGCGCCGCCAGGGGTGAAGACCGGCCCGCGCGCGTTCGGCCGCGACCGGCGCTACCCCATAACCAACGGATATACGGCTTTGATGTCATGAGCGGCGGCCTCGATCCCGGCCTCTTCGGCGCCGGCGCCTTCACGGTGCGGATCATGGACCTCTCCGGCGGCAACGGGTCCGACCCGGTGGAGACGATCAAGGGCTTCCGCACGCTGGAGCACGCCAACGGCTTCGCCCGGCGCTACGTGCGCGACAGCCTGGAGCGGTGCCGCGCGGCGGGCATGTCGGCCGACGCGGTGATCGCGGCGTGGTTCGCCTACGGCGAAGATGCCGAGGTGACGGGCGCCGCCGAGGGCGCGTGGCGCAGCGGACCGGAGCTGCGCGACTTCGCCGAACGGCCGGCGCGCGACGGGGAGGAGCGGAATTGGCGCGCCCTCGACCCGCGCCGCGACGAGGGCGACGAAGACGGGGAGGAGGAGTGAGCGCGATGAAGCTCCGCTTCGCCCCGTCCCCGACGGGCCTGCTGCACGTGGGCAACGCCCGCGTCGCGCTGGCCAACTGGCTGCTGGCGCGCAAAGGCGGCGGCGCCGTCCTGCTGCGCCTGGACGACACAGACACCGAGCGTTCCCGCGCCGAGTACGCCGCGGCGCTTGAAGAAGACCTGCGTTGGCTCGGCCTCGACTGGGACGAGAGCTTCCGCCAGTCCGACCGCCTGGCGCGCTACGCCGCCGCGGCGGAGCGCCTGAAGGCGTCGGGCCGGCTCTACCCCTGCCTGGAAAGCGAGGAAGAGCTGCGCTTCAAGCGCGAGCAGCGGCTCCGCCAGGGCCGCCCCCCGATCTACGACCGCGCCGCCCTGAAGATGACGCCGGAGCAGTTGGAACGCGCGCGCGCCAACGGGAAGGAGCCCTACTGGCGCTTCAAGCTCAGCGGCACCTCCATCGAGTGGGAGGACGGCGTGCTCGGGCGGCGGGCGGTGAAGCTGCCCAGCCTGTCCGACCCCGTGCTGATCCGCGCCGACGGATCGCCGCTCTACACCTTCACCTCCGTCGTGGACGACCTGGAGAGCGGCATCACGCACGTGGTGCGCGGCGAGGACCACGTCACCAACACCGGGGTGCAGATCGATTTGTGGGAAGCGCTCGGCGGCGACCCGGAGGCGCTACGCTTCGTGCACCTGCCGCTGCTGCTGGACTCGGACGGCGGGCCGCTGTCGAAGCGCCTCGGCAGCCTTTCCTTGCGGCAGTTGCGCCGAGACGGGATCGAGCCGGCGGCGCTCACGGGGTATCTCGCCGCGCTCGGCACCTCGCACGACCCGGTTCCGGGGATGCCGCCGGAGCTGGTGGAGCGCTTCGATCTCGGCGCCGTGTCGCACTCGCCGGCGCGCTTCGACGTGCAGCAGATGCTCGCCCTGAACCGCCACCTCCTGCACACGGCCGAGTTCGAGAGCGTGCGCGAACGGCTGCCCGAGGGCGCCGACCCGGCCTTCTGGAACGCGGTGCGCGGCAACCTCGACCTCCTGGGCGAAGCGAAGCAGTGGTGGGAGGTGGCCCGCGGCACGGTGGTGCCGCCCGCGCAGCCCGGCGAAGGGGAGTTCCTGCGCGCGGCGCTCGACGCGCTGCCGCCCGAGCCGTGGGACAAGGAGACGTGGACCGGCTGGACCGGCGCGCTGAAGGGCGCGACGGGGCGCAAGGGCAAGGCGCTGTTCCTGCCGCTGCGGCTCGCCCTCACCGGCGAGGACCACGGCCCTGACCTGCACGACCTGCTGCCGCTGATCGGGCGCGACCGAGCGGCGCAGCGCCTCCGCATGGCCGCGACCGGCTGACATGGCCCTCATGCGCTTCCACAACAGCCTGACCCGCGGCAAGGAGGACTTCGCGCCGATCGACCCCGCGCACGTCCGCATGTACGTCTGCGGCCCGACCGTGTACGACCTCGCGCACCTCGGAAACGCGCGCCCGGCGATCGTGTTCGACGTACTGTACCGGCTGCTGCGACGCCGCTTCCCGCGCGTCACCTACGTCCGCAATATCACCGACGTGGACGACAAGATCAACGCGCGCGCGCGGGAAAGCGGCGAGCCCATCGAGGCCATCACGGCGCGCACCACGGCGGACTTCCACCGCGACATGGCGGCGCTCGGCTGCCTCCCGCCAACGTCCGAGCCGCGCGCCACGGCGTCCATCGCTCCCATGGTGGAGATGATCGGGCGCTTGGTTGAACGCGGCCACGCCTACGCCGCCGAGGGCCACGTGCTCTTCTCCGTGTCCTCCTTCCCGGAATACGGCGCGTTTTCCGGCCGCGACCGGGAGGAGCTGCTCGCCGGCGCCCGGATCGACGTCGCGCCCTACAAGCGCGACCCCGGCGATTTCGTGCTGTGGAAGCCCTCGCCGCCCGGCGTGCCCGCTTGGGACAGCCCTTGGGGCCCAGGCCGCCCGGGGTGGCACATCGAGTGCTCCGCCATGGCGTGGCAGGCGCTGGGCGAGGTGTTCGACATCCACGGCGGCGGCCACGATTTGGTCTTCCCGCACCACGAGAACGAAATCGCGCAGAGCCGCTGCGCTTTCGGCACGCCGCGCATGGCGAACGTCTGGCTGCACAACGGCATGCTGCGCGTGGACGGCGAGAAGATGTCGAAGTCGCTCGGCAACTTCTCCACCGTCCGCGACATCCTCGGTCTCGGCGCCTGGGCCGGCGAGGCGTTCCGGCTATTGGTGCTGCGCACGCACTACCGCCAAGCGATGGACTTCACCGCCGACGCGCTGGGCGAGGCCAAGGCGGAGCTGGACGACGCCTACGCCATGCTGGCGCGCGCCCCGGCGCCGACCGAGGCGGAAGCGACGCGGGCCGAGATGGTCGAGTGGGCGTTGGAGCCGCTGCTCGACGACCTGAACACGCCCCTGGCCCTGGCGCGCCTGCGCGACCTCCGCACGTTGGAGAACGTGGCAAGCGTGGGCGGCTCGGCGACATCTGTGCTGCGCCGCATCGGGCGCGACTGGCCCTTGGCGCCCGGCTTGGCCGCAGCGGCGTTCCGCGAAGCCGCGGAGTCCCTCGGCCTGTGGACCTCCGATCCGGGTGTCTGGCTTCGCGGCGACGGCAATGCCGAGCGCATCGAGGCCGCCATCGCGGCCCGCGTGGCGGCGCGCAAGGGTCGCGACTTCGCCGAGGCCGACCGCATCCGGGACCAACTCGCGGCGGAGGGCGTCGTGTTGGAGGACGGGCCGCAAGGCACCACTTGGCGGCGCGCATGACCGGGCGCGAGGGCGGCGCCGACCTGGCCCCGCCGCCCGGCGAGTCGCCCATCATCGTGCTGGTCCGCCCGCAACTGGCGGACAACATCGGCGCCGCCGCGCGCGCCATGGCCAACGGGGGCCTGTTCCACCTCCGGCTCGTGGCGCCGCGCGACGGGTGGCCGCAGGACCGCGCGTGGCGGATGGCGTCCGGCGCGGACCGCATCCTCGAAGCCGCCGCCGTCTACCCGGACCTGCCTTCGGCGCTCGCCGATTGCCACCGCGTTTTCGCCACCTGCCCGCGGCCGCGCCACGTTGTGAAGCCGCTCCGCACGGCGCGCGCCGCCGCGGAGGACCTGCGCGGGATCAACGCAGGGGGCCTCCGCGCCGCGGTGCTTTTCGGGCCGGAGCGCGCGGGGCTCGACAACGACGACATGGCCTGCGCCGACACGCTCGTGCGCTACCCGCTGAATCCGGAGCACATGTCGCTCAACCTGGC
>CADCTL010000004.1 GCA_902805625.1 uncultured Acetobacteraceae bacterium | reverse complement strand
TCGGCCGACGAACAGCGAAGAGAGCATGCAAAATCGTGGGGTTGGTCACGCCGCGGCCGGAAGCGCTGCCCCATCGTTCGCCGGCCGGAAGCGCGGGTAGCGTTGCCGGAAAGCGTCCTCGAGCGTGCCGTCCAGCACCGCCGTGCGGACGTCGAGGAAGGGCTGCACGGTCGCCCGGCTCCAGCGCATCTGCTGCGCCTTGTTCATGCGCTTGGCCACGATCTCGTTGACCGCGCTCTCCACGAACGCGGTCGAGATCGGCTCGCCACGCCGACGCCGGGCGGCGTAGGGCACCAGCGCGGCTTGGTTGCGCTCGAGGTAGCCCAACAGGTCCCCGAGGTGCCGCCGCAGTCGCGCGACGCCAGCCAAATCACGCACGTGCTTGCGCGTCGTCCAGAGGCGCAGGTCCGTGAGGCGGCGCCGGCATCCTGCCCAGCGCCCGTGCCAGAGGCGCCACTTCGCACGCTCGAGCCCGCGGACCGCCCCATCGGCGAGGCGGGGGGCGGCCGTGCCCGCGCCGAGGCCGCGTGCCGCCTGCAGCGCGTGCTCGAAGCGCACGGCAACGTGCCACCAGTCCAGCACGATCGTGGCGCCCGGCAGCACCTCGCGTTGCAGCCGCCACAGCCCGGCGCAGCCATCGGCCAGCACGGTGGCGGGTGTCTCCGCGTTCACGTCCACCGCGGCGAGCGATCGCCGGAAGGCCTCGACCGAAGCCGCCGGACCGCCCCGGGCGAAGGCGAAGCGGTGCTGGACGCCTCGGGCGTCGATCACTTTGCCCGCGACCACCTCGAAGTGGCGCCCCTCATGGCTGTGGCGGTTGCGCACGTAGCCGCCGTCGAGCCCGACCACGACGGGTCCGGCCACCCGCGCCGTGGGCCGCTCCTCGGCCGCGGTCGGGTGCGGCTGCACGACACCCTCGGCGACGCGCCGCGTCCGGTTCCGCACCGTGCCGGGGTTCCGCGTCCCGCCGACCGGAAGCAGTTCAGACAGGAGCGCGGCGACCCTGCCGAACGGCGCCAGCGCCGCGTACCGGGCCGTGACGTAGGCCAGCTCCGGCGCGACGCCGCCGCCGAGGTCCAGCGCGGCGGAGCTCTTCGGCCCGCCCGGACCATCGCAGGGGCAGGCCAGCAGCCGCCGAACCCGGACCGGCACCGCGCCGAACAGCGAGCGGAAGGTCGCCCGGTAGTGGCCCTTGCCGGCCAGCGGTCGATCGCAAGCGGTGCATCGGCGCCGTCGCTCGCCCACGGTGGCCACCTGCGCCGTCACGATCTCCGTCTGCAGCGCCGCGGTGAGCCGCTTCGCTTCTTCGAGCCTCAGGCCGAACTCGGCCAAGCCGGCCTCCTCGCCGCGCTCGAACCGTGCGACCTCGGTTTCCGTCGCCACGCCGGGCTCCAGCTCCGCGACCAGCTTCACTCGCCACACCAGCTTCGGCACCGGCCCCCGCCTCCCCCGTGAGCACGGATGCTACCGGAGCCGGACCAAACCCCACAGGTTTGCATGCTCGCTGTCGCCGACGGCCCGTGGCCGGGGCGGCCGGCCCACCGCTCAGATGCCGCCGTAGGGCACGCCGTAGTAGTCGGAGACGCCGCGGCCGTAGGCCGGGTCGCCCCAGGGCGCCTCGTCGCGGCCGTAGCTCGGCGCGCCTTCGAGCCGCTCGCGGTCGAGGTCCACGACGTAGCCACCCAGCCCCGTGTCGTAGGTGAGCGCCCTCCAGGGCAGCGGGTGGTGGCGCTCGCCGATGCCGAGGAAGCCGCCGAAGCCCAGCACGGCGTAGCTGACCTGACCCGAATACTTGTCGATCATCACGTTGTGGACCGAGCCGAGCCGCTCGCCGGCCCGGTTGTAGACCGCCGTGCCCTCGACCTTGTCGGAGGCGATCAGCCGGTCGGTCTCGTCAGCGTTGACGCCCGCGCCGGCGGCCGTCGTCGTGGTGTTGGTGGTCGCGTCTGACATCGCAGCCTCCTGTAATCCGCAGAGTGACAGGGACCGTGGAGGCACGTTGGAACGCCGCACGCCGGAAGCAAGGCCTGGTGCGAGCCGCCGGGGCTGTCGGGCGCTTGACGCCTCTCGCGCCGGACATCGTCGAGGCGGTCCTGGGCGGGCGGCAGCGGGCGGACTTGGCCCTGCCGGCCTCGCTGGAGCCGTTCCCGGCCGATTGGGCCAGTCAAACTGGAAGCTGGGGACAAGGCAGGCTCGCGGCCGGCAGGAGGTTGGTCCGCCAGGACGAAGCGTCGCCCTTCCGCTACGGCCGCTCCCGGCCGCCACCGGGTTGACGGCGGCGGCCAGGGAGGGGAACGCTCATGGAGGCGCCGGCGCCAGACCGGCCCCAAGGGAGGCGTCCTCCGTGCACCGCACAGCCATCGCGGCCGCCCTCGCGGCCATTCTGCTCGCCGCCGGCCCGGCCGCCGCGCAGCAGCGCACGCTGACGGTCGGCGTGCAGACGCCGCCCAGCGCGCTGGACCCGCACTACCACAACACCACCAACAACAACATGGCGCTGCGCCACATCTTCGAGGCGCTGTTCGAGGTCGGACCCGACGCCAAGCTGCAGCCCAGCCTCGCCGAGAGCCTGCGCAACATCGACGCGACGACCTGGGAGGTGAGGCTCCGGCCCGGCGTGCGCTTCCACGACGGCACGCCGCTCGAGGCCGAGGACGTCGCCTACACCTTCGCCCGCGTGCCCACCGTGCCGAACAGCCCTGCGCTGTTCACGCCCCAGGTGCGCACCATCAGCGCCATCGAGATCAAGGACCCGCTAACCGTCGTGATCCGCACGCGGGAGCCGAACCCGCTGCTGCACTTCGACCTCGCCGGCCCGGCCATCCTGTCGCGCAAGGTGCACGGCCCCTCGCCGAGCACCTCGGACTTCACCAGCGGCAAGCTGGCGATCGGCACCGGCCCCTACCGCCTGGTCGAGTACCGGCACAACGAGCGGCTGGAGCTCGCCCGCAACGAGGACCACTGGGCGCCGCCGGAGCCCTGGGACCGCGTGGTGTTCCGCTACATCCCCCAGCCCGGGTCGCGCGCCGCCGCATTGCTCGCGGGCGAGGTGGACCTGATCGACTACGTGCCGGTGCAGGACGTCGCGCGGTTCGAGCGCGACACGGCGCGCTTCGCGCTCTTCAAGGTGGACAGCCTGACCTACGTCTACCTCTTCCCCGATTCGATGCGCGACGCCTCGCCTTTCGTGGCCGACAAGCAAGGC
Source organism: uncultured Acetobacteraceae bacterium (assembly GCA_902805625.1). Classification (GTDB taxonomy): domain Bacteria; phylum Pseudomonadota; class Alphaproteobacteria; order Acetobacterales; family Acetobacteraceae; genus Craurococcus. The sequence continues at coordinate 957 of CADCTL010000004.1, read as the reverse complement.
CGCCCGCTGGAGCGGAACCCGCTGGCGGACCGGCGGGTACGCGAGGCGCTCTCGCTCGCCATCCCGCGCCAGGCGATCGCGGAGCGGCTCTACTCCGGCCTCGCCTCGCCGGCGGACCAGTTCGCCGCGCCGTCGGCCGAGCACCGGCTCCCCGGCCTGCCGCCGCTGCCCCACGACCCGGCCCGCGCCCGCGCGCTGCTGGCCGAGGCCGGCTACAAGGACGGCTTCCGGCTGACGGTGCACGGGCCGAACGGCTTCTTTCCGTCCGACGACAACCTCTTGCAGGCGCTGGCCCAGGCCTTCACCCGCATCGGCGTCGAGACGCAGGTGGAGGCGCTGCCGCCGGCCACGCTGTTCACCCGCGCGACGAACCGCGAGTTCTCCCTGTTCATGACCTACTTCAGCAGCGCCTTCGCCATCAACGGGATGCGCCAGGTGGTGATGACGCGCGACCCGCAGCTCGGCCACGGGCCGTTCAACCGGCAGCGCTACTCCAACCCGGCCGTCGACGAGCCGGCGAAGGAGGCGCTGGCGACGATGGACGCGGAGCGGCGCGAAGCGCTGGTGCACCAAGCCGCGCGTGCGTTGCTGGAGGACAAGGGCGTGCTGCCTGTCATCTTCCTGAAGAACACCTGGGCCGGGCGGCGCGACCGCGTCCTCTACCGGCCGGACGCCTACAACCGCACCAGCGCGCTCCTCGCGCAGCCGGTGGACTGAGAGCCCGGCAATGAATCCGCATTGGCGGGCTGATGCGATTTGGCCGAGGCTCAGTGCTGACGGACGATGTGTCGTCGTCTGGTGACGTCATGCGACGGGGCATGCGTGCGGTCGCGCCGTGACACCCGGTGGGCAATATTGCGCGTGATGGAATGGGCCGGTTGTGCGTTGCGGATGGCGGGTCAGGTAGTGAGTAGACGGCCGGTGCAGATCATATTGTGCGCCAGCGCGTGCCAGAGC
>CADCTL010000003.1 GCA_902805625.1 uncultured Acetobacteraceae bacterium | reverse complement strand
CGCTGGGGCCGGTGGAGTTCGACCGGTTCATCACGGCGGAGAACGCCAAGTGGTAGGAGGTGGTGCGGGTGTCGGGGGCGAAGCTGGAGTAGGGCCTCGTGCCGGCGCAGCAGGAACGTCGCGGCTATAGTCGCGCCGGCTTTGGTGCATGAGGCTTGCGGCGTCCGCGAGGATGGGCTCGGCTCGGCGCCGGACGGGAGCGTCGAGGGACCGCAATGGCGGGCCGGGGTCGGAGACGCGGGCGTGCCCGCTACGCGGTGCGGGACTGGGGGGCCTACGACCGGGCGCTCACGCGCCGCGGCGACGTCACGGTCTGGGTCTCGCCCGAGGCGGTCGCCGGCTGGAGGGCACCCGCCGGCCGCCGCACCTTCTCGGACGCGGCGATCGCCGCCGCGCTCACCGTGCGCGCCGTGTACCGCCTCGCGCTGCGGCAGGCCGGGGGGCTCATCGCCTCCATCTTCGCGCTGCTCGGCTTGGCGCTGCCGGTGCCGGACCACACGACGCTGTCGCGCCGCGGCCGGGCGCTGCGCCTCGACCGGCGCGCCGATGCCGGTCGGGGCGTCGAGCTGGCGATCGACAGCACCGGGCTGCGCCTGGCGCGGCCATCCGGCGCAGGGCGCGAAGGGTGGCGCAAGCTGCACATCGCAGTGGATCCGGACAGCGGCCGCATCCTAGCCGAGGAGCCCACCCGGTCCGAGATCCTATGGGCCGGTGGATAGCGGCAGACGATGCGTCAGGATGCCGCCGCCCACCAGCATTGCGGAGGCGACGATGCAGGCATCTGCACCTCGGCCAGAGCAGGCCGCCATACACGTCAACCTTGCTGCGATCTTCGTGTCCCTGGAGCTGTCCCGTTCGACCTGGCTGACCACCTCACTGTCGCCAGGTGGCGGCGAGAAGATGTCCAAGCATCCGATCCGCAGCGGCGATGTGGCGGGGCTCCTGAACCAACTCGCCAGGCTGCAGGCAAAGGCGCAGGCCCGCACGGGCAAGACCTTTCCAGTGATCGTCATCCAGGAAGCCGGCCTGGAAGGCTTCTGGCTCCACCGCGTGCTGGAGAAAGAAGGAATCGAGAGCCATGTCGTCGATGCCGCCTCCATCCTGACCTCGCGCCGGCGACGCAGGGCGAAGACGGATCGCATCGATGGCGAGGCCTTGCTGCGGACGCTGCTGGCGTACAAGCGCGGCGAGCCACGCGTCTGCGCCATGGTCAGGGCGCCGACGCCGCAGGAGGAGGATCGCCGCCGGCTCTGCCGCGAGCGCAAGACGCTGGTGGCCGAGCGGGTGGAGCACGTCAACCGGATCAAAGGGCTGCTGTTCGCCCAGGGCATCTCCGACTACGAGCCCCTTCATCGTGACCGACGCCAGCGGCTGGAAGAGCTGACGACCGGCGACGGCCGCCCCTTGCCCGTTCACCTGAAGGCGCAGATCGGCCGCGAACTCGACCGGCTGGAACTCCTCCTCGTGCAGCTGAAGGAAGTGGAGGCGGAGCGGGACGCTCTGCTCGCGCCCGTGGGCGACGCGGCTCCTGCACCTGCGGCGGCGCTGGCGGGGTTGCGAGGGATCGGCCCCGAGTTCGCTGCCGTGCTCTGGCTGGAGTGCCTGTTCCGTCCCTTCGGCAATCGACGGCAGGTGGCTGCCTACGCCGGGCTGGCGCCGACGCCATGGCAGAGCGGATCAGTGCAGCACGAACAGGGCGTGTCCAAGTCGGGCAATCCGAGGCTGCGAACCACCATGATCCAGCTCGCCTGGCTGTGGCTGCGGCACCAGCCAACATCAGAGCTGAGCCTGTGGTTTCAGGACCGTGTCAAGCGTGACGGTGGCCGCGGGAAGAAGACGACGATTGTCGCCCTGGCTCGAAAGCTCCTCGTCGCGCTGTGGAAGTATGCGACCAGCGGCGTCGTCATCGAGGGCGCGGTGATGAAGGCCGCCTGAGCGCTCAGGTCATCGCATTTCCATTCGGCAGGGCCCTGATCAGGTCCTGACGGATCCAGGCGGGTGAACCGGTCGTGCACATGGCTTCGAAAGCCGCGCTTCGAGAATGGTCCCGCCCTCCTGAGCCCTGCCCGCCGGAAGCGGGATTGTGGTGCGGCTGCCGTGTGCGCCGACCGGATGTGAGGTTGTTCTGGTTCGGAGCTGCCAGGACAGAGACGGGCTCAACCCTGGACGCCGTTTGGACACTCAAGTCGGAGATTGTGTGATGAGCCGATGATCGCACCCTTGACAGAGAGACGCCCCATGTGAGGTGCACGACGCGGTGTTCACCTGGGTGCTGGGGCGGTTGGCCGAGCGCGGCCTGGTGACGGGCGAGCGGATCGGTGTCGACGCTTCGACCATGGAGGCCAACGCGGCGCTGCGCGCGATCGTGCGGCGCGACACCGGCGAGGGCTACCGCGAGATGCTGGTCCGCATGGCCAAGGCGAGCGGCATCGAGACGCCGACGGCCGAGGCCCTGATCCGGCTGGATCGCGCCCGCAAGGGCAAGCAGTTGTCCAACGCGGAATGGGAGAGCCCGCCCGATCCCGATGCGCGGATCGCCAAGCTGAAAGACGGCCGCACGCACCTGGCCTACAAGCCCGAGCACGCGGTGGATCTCGACACCGGCGCGGTGGTCACCGCCGAGATGCATCCCGCCGACCGCGGCGACACCGCGACGCTGCCTGACACCTTGGAAAGTGCCGCTCAGCACCTCGCGGCGGTCGACCTGGCGCCGGGCGCGGAGGCGCCCGCCGAAATGGTGGCCGACAAGGGCTGTCATTCGCGCGAGACGCTGAAGTCGCTCGACGACGGGCCATGGAAGACGCGCATCGCCGAGCCCCGGCGCGACGGCTTCCTGCGCTGGCATGGTGACGCCGCCGCCCGCCGCGCGGTCGTCAACAACCGGACGCGGCTGCTGTCCGGCGTCGCGCGCGCGGCGTTCAAGCTGCGTGCGGAGATCGTCGAGCGGGGCTTCGCGCTGATCCTCGACCGCGGCGGCATGCGCCGGGCGTGGCTGCGCGGCCGGGAAAACCGTAAGCGCAGCGACGAGGCCCATCTTCCGGCGTAGGGCCTGATTGTGCTGGGTCGGCTCGGAGCATGGGGCTTCGAGCTATCGTTATGGATGACGCTAAGGACGACGCGAAGGATCGCGGCTACCGGCGGATCGAGGTTCTGACGGGACCCGGGCGCCGGCGGAAGTGGTCGGACGACGACAAGGCGCGGATCGTCGCCGCGACCCTGGAGCCTGGGGCGGTGGTGACCGAGGTGGCACGCCGGTGGCAGGTCAGCCCGCAGCAGGTGTTCGGCTGGCGTCGGCAGGCGCGCGTTGCTCTGGCAGTGGCGACCTCGCCCACGGCGCTGGACTTCGTGCCCATCGTGTCGGAGGCGCCTGCCGCGATGCCAGAGCCGGCGCCCGCGAGTTCGTCGGCGCCATCGCGGCTCCCACCGCCGATCGAGGTGAGGCTGGCCGGTGCCGTGCTGCGGATCCCGCTGGGCGCCGATGGGGACCTGCTGACGACGGTGCTGCGAGCGATCCGGGCGTCGGCGACGTGATCACGCCGCCCTCCGGTGCACGGATCCTGCTGGCGACCCAGCCGGTCGACTTCCGCAAGGGAGCGCACTCCCTGGCCGCATTGGCGGCCGAGGTGCTGGGCGCCGATCCGTTCTCGGGCGCGGTGCTGGTGTTCCGGTCGCGGCGCGCGGACCGGGTCAAGATCTTGGTCTGGGACGGCAGCGGCCTGGTCCTGGTCTGGAAGCAGCTGGAGGGCGGCGCCTTCCGCTGGCCGCCGGTGGTGGACGGCGTGCTCCGCCTGACGCCGGTCGAGTTCGCCGCGCTGTTCGATACCGCACGGTGACGTCCCCTGGGCTGACGGCGACGTGGCGCCGTCGCCGGAAATCGAGGTGGTCGACCCCACGCACCCGCTATTCGGCCGCCGCTTCCGCCTGATCGGCCCGGCCGACCCGGGCCGCCCCGCGACGAGGGCGCGTGTCGCGCACGGATCCGGATGCTTCCTCACGCTGGCCCGATCCGCCACGAACCTGGAGCCGCAGCCGGATCGGCCGTGCGCCCCTCCGAAGCTGAGCGTTGAGGCGCTGCGGGACCTGCTCACCGTGGCCGGGGAGGCCGTGGCGCCATGCCGATCAAGCCCTGCGAGGTCTGGAGCGGCCTCTCGCCGCGGCTCCGCCGGGAGGTCGCCGGCGACCTCGCCGCGGCCCTCCGGGAGGTAGCCCATGGCCTCGGACCTCGTGACCGCGAACCACATCGCCCGGCGCGCCGTCGTCTACGTCCGCCAGTCGACGCCGCACCAGGTGCTGACCAATGGGGAGAGCCTGCGTCTCCAGTATGCGCTGCGGCAACGCGCCCGCGGGCTGGGCTGGCATGAGGCCGACGTCGAGGTGATCGACGCCGACCTCGGCCTCAGCGGCGCGAGCACGGCGGGCCGGGAGGGCTTCAAGGACCTGGTCGCGCGGGTGGCGCTCGGCGAGGTGGGCCTGATCCTCTCGATCGAGGTCACGCGGCTGGCCCGGAACTGTTCGGACTGGTACCCGCTGCTCGACCTTTGCGGCCGGCACGGCTGCCTCATCGGCGACCGCGACGGCCTCTACGATCCCGGCCTGCCCGACGGGCGGCTCGTGCTCGGCCTCAAGGGCACGGTCTCGGAAATGGAGCTGCACACCATCCGCAGCCGCCTCACCTCCGGGCTGCTCGCCAAGGCGGGCCGGGGCGAGCTCGCCCTGCAACTGCCCACCGGGCTCGTGCGCGACCCCTCCGGGGTGGTCACCCAGGACCCGGACGCGGAGGTGCGCTCGCGCATCGCCCTCGTGTTCTCGACCTTCCTGCGGGAGCGCACGGCGGTGCGGGTGGTCGGCGTGCTGCGGGCCCGCGGCCTGGCGCTGCCCAGGCGGGACCGGCATGGCGACACGGTGTGGCGGGCGCCGACGGTCGCGGCGGTGACCACGATCCTGCGCAATCCGGCCTACGCTGGCGCGTTCGTCTATGGCCGCACCCGGCTCGGGCCGCCTGGGGCGAAGGGGCGGCAGAAGCAGCGGCGGCGCTCGCCGGCGGAGTGGCGGATCGTGGTGAAGGACCGGTACCCGGCCTACGTCGACTGGGAAACCTTCGAGCGGATCGGCGCGATGCTGGCCGACAATCGTGCCGACTACATGCGGGTGCGGGGCCGCGGCGTCCCCCGCGACGGGGCGGCGCTGCTGCATGGCGTCACCTGGTGCGGCGAGTGCGGCCACAAGATGACGGTGAGCTACAAGAGGGGCAGCACCTACGCCTGCGCCTACCTGCAGCGGCAGCACGGGGCGCCACACTCCGAGCGCCTGCAGGCCGCGCCGATCGATGCCGCCGTGGTCGCGGCGTTCCTCGACGCCGTCGCGCCGGCCGAGCTGGACGCGCTCGTGGCGGCCGAGCGGGCCCGGCGCGACGCCGAGGAGGGGCTGCGGCGGGCGGAGGGGGAGCAACTGCAACGGCTCCGCTACGAGGCGGCGCTGGCCGAACGGCAGTACCGTCGGGTCGACCCCGACAACCGCCTCGTCGCCTCCGAGCTCGAGCGCCGCTGGGAGGCCGCACTCGTCGAGCTGCGCCGCGGCGAGGAGGCGATGGCCCGGCGCGAGGCGGCCGCGGCAGCCCCCGCCATGAGCGACCGGGGGCTGCGTGCGAGGGCGGCCGAGCTGGGCCGGCAACTGCCGGCGATCTGGGCGGACCCGGGGACGGGACAGGCGAAGCGAAAGGAGCTGCTGCGCTGCCTCATCGACAAGGTCGTGCTCCGGCGCACCGGCTCCGGTGTCGCGGCTGTGCGGATCGTCTGGCGCGGGGGGGCGGCCTCGGAACTCGAGGTGGACCTGCCCGGCAGCACGCTCGCCACCATGGCGCGAGGTGCCGAGATGGAGGCGCGCGTCCTCGAGCTCGCGCGGACAGGCCTGCACGACGAGGAGATCGTCGCGGTGCTGGCGGCCGAAGGGCACCGCTCGCCGCAGCGTGCGTCCGGCATCCATCCCAGCACCGTCCGGCGCATCCGCCTGCGGCATGGCGTCAAGCTGCCGTGCCGCTGCACGCGCTGGCCGGCCGTCCCGGGATGGCTGACGGTGAAGGCGACGGCAACATGCCTCGGATCGTCCGAGAAGTGGCTGCGGGACCGACTTCGGGCGGCGCTGATCAGGACAAGGCGCGACGAAAGCGGCCGCTATCTGTTCCCGGATAGCCAAGAGGCTCATGCCGCACTGCTCCAGCTCCGAGCCGGGCGGATCGACAGCGTCGACTTCACGCCAAGTGGCCTTCAGCAAGGAGGGCATCACTATGTCTGATCGAACAGCGCGGCGAACTCGACCGGCGTCAGGCGCGGCACGCCGTCCACCACCGGCGGCCAGCGGAACACGCCGCCCTCCAGGCTGTGCGGGACGATGAGCGCCGCGTGCCTTCCTATCACCGCTTGGGTCGGGTTCCAGACCTTCAGTCCTCAGGTCTGTTTCGGGCTGGACCGAATCTGGGCCTATGGCGGACCAGGTAGATGATTGAGCGTGGTGCCAGAAGCCGCTGGAGACGACATGCGCTCACACGTCCAGGTTCGCCACTTTCAGCGCGTTGGCGACGATGAAGTCGCGCCGCGGCTCCACCACGTCGCCCATCAAGGTGGAGAACACCGTCTCCGCGTCCTCCACGTCCTCCACCCGCACGCGCAGCAGGACGCGCGCTTCGGGGTCCAGCGTGGTCTTCCAGAGCTGGTCCGGGTTCATCTCGCCCAGGCCCTTGAAGCGGTTGACCGTCAGGCCCTTGCGGCCCTGCGCCAGGATGCGGTCGAAGGCCATCACCGGGCCGTGGACGGCGGCTTCGGCGCCGTCCAGCGCCAAGGCCGCGGGGGCGCCGCCGAACTCGCGCGCCAGCACCTCGCGCCGCTCGTCCAGCCACCGGGCCTCGGCGCTGCGCAAGGCCGCGGGCGTCAGCGCGTGGCGCTCCGCCACGCCGCGCACGGTGCGCGCCATCTGCAAGCCGTCGGGGCCGGTGGCCACCTTCCAGCCGCGCTCCGCCGGCAGCGCCAGCGCGTCCAGCCGCGCCGCCAGCGCCTGCCCGGCGGCCAGGGCACGGTCCTCGTCGAGCGTCAGCGCGCCCGCCACCGCCGCCTGCTCCACCACCTCGACCGGCACGTTGGCGGCCAAGCGCCGCACCCGCGAGGCGAGCTGGCGCATCAGCTCCACCTCGGCCCGCAGTTCGTCGCCCGCGGCTTCCCGCCCGTCGGCCAAGCGCAGCCGCGCGCCGGCCAGCGCCTTCTCCAGCAGGTAGTCCTCCAGCGCCCGGTCGTCCTTCAGGTAGCGCTCGTCGTTGCCGCGCTTGGCGCGGTAGAGCGGCGGCTGGGCGATGTAGAGGTTCCCGCGCTCGATCAGCTCCGGCATCTGCCGGAAGAAAAAGGTCAGCAGCAAGGTGCGGATGTGGCTGCCGTCCACGTCCGCGTCCGTCATGATGACGATGCGGTGGTAGCGCAGCTTGTCAGCGTCGAACCCGCCCCGGGCCGGCTCGCCCGGCCCTATGCCGGTGCCGAGCGCGGTGATGAGCGTGCCGATCTCGGCGGAGGACAGCATCTTGTCCACGCGCGCCCGCTCCACGTTCAGGATCTTGCCCTTGAGCGGCAGGATCGCCTGGAACACGCGGTTGCGGCCCTGCTTGGCGGAGCCGCCGGCGCTGTCGCCCTCGACGAGGAACAGCTCGCACTTGCTCGCGTCCTTCTCCTGGCAGTCGGCGAGCTTGCCGGGCAGGGTCGAGATGTCGAGCGCGTTCTTCCGCCCCACCTTCTCCCGCGCCAACTGCGCCGCCTTCCGCGCCGCGGCGGCGAGCACCACCTGGTCGAGGACGTTGCGCGCCTCCTTCGGGTGGGTCTCGAACCAGTGCGAGAGAGCGTCCGCCACGGCCGCTTGCACCACGGGCTGCACTTCGGAGGAGACGAGCTTGTCCTTGGTCTGGGACGAGAACTTCGGGTCCGGCACCTTCACAGACAGCACGCAGGTCAGCCCCTCGCGCATGTCCTCGCCGGACAGCTCCACCTTCTCCTTCTTCGCCAGATCTTCGGCATACTTCATGACCACGCGCGTCAGCGCTTGGCGGAGCCCCGCCTGGTGGGAGCCGCCGTCGCGCTGGGGGATGTTGTTGGTGAAGCACAGCGCCATCTCGCGCGGGCTGTTGTTCCACCACATCGCCAGTTCCACGCGGATGCCGTCCTGCTCCTTGGACTGCACCGAGATGGGCGGGCGGAACAGCGGCTCCTTGCCCTGGTCCAGCCACTCCACGAAAGCGACGAGGCCGCCGCGGAACTGGAAGAACACCTCCTGCGCCGGCACGTGCCGGTCGTCCTTCAGGGTGATGGCGAGGCCCGAGTTGAGGAACGCCAGTTCCCGCAGCCGCCGTTCCAGCACGGCGAACTCGTACTCGGTCTTTGTGAAGGTGCCGCTGGAGGGCTTGAACGTGACCTCCGTCCCCGACGCCTCGTCGGAGGGACCCACCACCGTCAACGTCTGCACCGTGTCGCCGTGGGCGAAGCGGATCAGGTGCTCCTGCCCGTCGCGCCAGATGCGCACCTCCATCGTTTCCGACAGGGCGTTCACCACCGCCGCGCCGACGCCGTGCAGGCCGCCGGAGACCTTGTAGGAGTTCTGGTTGAATTTGCCGCCGGCGTGCAGCCGCGTCAGCACCACCTCGGCCGCCGAGACGCCCTCCTCGTGCATGTCCACGGGGATGCCGCGGCCGTCGTCGCGCACCGTCACGCTGCCGTCGCCGTTGAGCGTGACGTCCACGCGGGTCGCGTGGCCGGCCTGCGCCTCGTCCACCGAGTTGTCTATGATCTCGAAAGCCATGTGGTGCAGGCCAGAGCCGTCGTCGGTGTCGCCGATGTACATGCCGGGCCGCTTGCGGACGGCCTCCAGGCCCTTCAGGACGGTGATGGACGCGCTGTTGTAGTCGGCCTCTCCGGCGGCGCCATCGGCACCGGTCGGAACGGCCTCGGCGCGCGCGGCAGTGTTGCTCATGCCGGCGGCTAACTCCTTGAAGAATCGCTGTGGGAGACTGTCGCCAATATAGGGATTCAGGACGCTTCCGGCACGGGAAAAACGCCGTCCGGAACGACCCCGCCCGGGGCGGTGCGGAACCCCGCGGCGATCCCGCGGAGAGGGGCGAAGACGCCCGCGTCCGTGCCGGTCAGGAAGACCTGGGCGGGCAGGGCGGCCAAGGCCGCGAACAGCGCCTCCCGCCGCGGCGCGTCCAGGTGCGCCGCCACCTCGTCCAGCAGCAGCAGCGGCGCGAAGCCCCGCGCCGCGGCGATCAGCGCCGCGTGCGCCAGCACGGTGGAGATCAGCAGCGCCTTCTGCTCGCCCGTGGAACATAACGCGGCCGGCACCGCCTTGGCCGCGTGGGTGGCGCCCAGGTCGGCGCGGTGCGGCCCGGACAGGGTGGCGCCCGCGGCGGCGTCGCGGGGCCGTGCCCCCTCCCATCCTGCCCGCAGCCGGTCCTCCACCGCCAGCGCCGGCGCCCCGTCAAGGGCCGCCGCCACCGGGCATTGCAGTTCCAGGAGCGCGATCGGGAAGGCGCCGGTCACGCCGTCGGCCAAGGCAGCGTTGAGCCGCGACACCAGGGTGCGCCGAGCCGCCGCTAGGGCGACGCCGTGCCGGGCCATGCCGTCCTCCAGCGCAGACAGCCAGCCCGGGTCGGCGCGCGAGGCGCCGCCGTTGGCGAGCAACCGGTTGCGCTGCGCCATGGCGCCCTCGTAGGCGGCGACCTGGCGCGCGTGGCCGGGCTCCAGCGCCCAGGCGAGGCGGTCGAGGAAGCGCCGGCGGTCGCCCGCGCCGTCCTGGAACAGCCGGTCCATCTGCGGCGTCAGCCACACGGCGGCCACCCGGTCCGCGAGGTCGGCGCCGCCGCGCACGGGCTGGCCGTCCAGCCGGAAGCCCCGTCGTTCGATCGGCCCGCCTTCCGGCGTGCCCGTGCCGATGTCGAACTCGCCCCAGGGGCCGCGGAAGCGCCCGGCGGCGGCCCAGGGCAGCCGCCCCTCCGGCGCCACGCGCGCCAACTCGGCCAACCGCGCGCCGCGCAGGCCGCGGCCGGGGCCGAGCAGGCTGATGGCCTCCAGGAGATTCGTTTTGCCGGCGCCGTTCTCCCCGGTCAGCACGACCAAGCGACCGCCGAGGCCCAGGGTCAGCGCCGGGTAGCTGCGGAAGTCCCGCAGCATCAGGCGGGTCAGGGTGAGGGGCGGCGTCGGCATTGCGCAAAGGTTGGGGCGCCGGCCCGCGATGTCGCAATCACCGGGAACCGGCCGCCTCGAAAATCACCGGCGCCCGCGCGGCGATCCCGTCACGGCGGTGCCGTCGCCGCACCCGTCGCCGAGGCAAGCGGCGCCCCCTGCCCGCGCCGTCCAGGGCGTCGTCCGCGTCCCGGCCCTTGGAATCAGCCATGCCGCACCCCGTGCAGACTTCTGGCCGGCCGCTGCCGGCGGCGCCCACCGGCGCGCCGCCTGCGGAACGGAACCCGTGGTAGGTTCAGGTCTCTTCGTCGCGCTCGCCGTTGACCTCGAGGTCCTCGTTGTCGTCCTCGAGTTCCTCGGCGTCCTCGATGGTCTCGTCGGCCTCCACGTCTTCGATCTCCACCTCCTCGCCCTCGAGTTCGGGCTCCGCGGCGCGCTTCTTCACCTTTTCTTCGGGCGGCAGGACGCCCGCGGCGCGGCGCAGCTTCGGCTGCTCGGCCGGCTGCTCGGTGCCGCACTTCGGGCAGGTGGCGGGCGTGCGGGTGAGATCGTAGAATTTGGTGCCGCAAGCGACGCAAACGCGCTTGAGGCCCAGTTCGGGTTTGGCCATGGGTGGATGCGCCTTGTCCGGTGTCCCCGGCCGCGTCCGTGCGCGCCGCGGCGAAGAAGCCAGGCGGCTGGACGAGGGCCAGGCGAAGGAAGCGGGCCGCATTGCCACGGGCCGGCGGGCCGTGTCAAACGCCGGCACCATGCCCCACGCCGCCACGGCCGAGTCCCCGCCCGCGCCGAAACCGCTCCGCAGCGCCGCACCGGGCTCGCCCCTCCGGGGCCGCGTCCGGGTGCCGGGCGACAAGTCCATCAGCCACCGCGCCCTCATGTTCGGCGCGCTCGCCGTGGGCACCACGCGTATCGAGGGCTTGTTGGAAGGCGAGGACGTGCTGCGCACCGCCGCCGCCATGCGCGCGCTCGGCGCCGAGGTGGAGCGCACCGGCCCCGGCGCGTGGCGGGTGGCCGGGCGCGGCATCGGCGGGCTGGTGGAGCCGGCCGAGGTGCTGGACATGGGCAACTCCGGCACCGCGGCGCGGCTCCTCGCCGGCCTGCTCGCGGGCCACCCGCTCTTCGCCGTGCTGACGGGCGACGCCTCGTTGCGCTCGCGGCCGATGCGGCGGGTGACGGAGCCTTTGGCAGCGACGGGCGCGCAATTCTGGTCGCGCGAGGGCGGCCGGCTGCCCTTGGCCGTGCGCGGCGCCGCCGAGCCGCTGCCGCTGGACTACATGCTCCCCGTGGCCTCGGCGCAGGTGAAGTCCGCTTGCTTGTTGGCCGGGCTCTGCGCCCGCGGCACCACGCGCGTGGTGGAGCCGGAACCGACGCGCGACCACACGGAGAACATGCTGCGCCACTTCGGCGCCACGGTGCGCGTGGAGGACACGGCCGCGGGCCGGGTCGTGGAGGTGGAGGGCCAGCCGGAACTCGCCGCCGCGCCCATCCTCGTCCCGGGCGACCCCTCCTCCGCCGCGTTCCTGGTGGTGGCGGCGCTGCTGGTGCCCGGGTCGCGCCTGGTGGTGGAGGGCGTGGGCCTCAACCCGCTCCGCACCGGGCTGTTCACCACGCTGCGGGAAATGGGCGCCGACCTCGCGGTGGAGAACGAGCGGGTGGAAGGGGGCGAGCCGGTGGGCGACCTGGTCGCGTCGCATTCGGCGCTGCGCGGCGTAGAGGTGCCGCCCGAGCGCGCGCCCAGCATGATCGACGAGTACCCGATCCTCGCCGTGGCCGCCGCCGCCGCCGAGGGCGAAACGCGGATGCTCGGCCTGCGGGAACTGCGGGTGAAAGAAAGCGACCGGCTGGCCGCCACTGCGGCGCTGCTGGCGGCGAACGGCGTCCAGGCCATGGCGGGCGAGGACGCGCTGGCGGTGCGGGGCACCGGCGGCGCCGTGCCCGGCGGCGGCGCCGTCGTCACCCACATGGACCACCGCATCGCCATGAGCGCATTGGTGATGGGCTTGGCGGCGCGGGCGCCGGTTTCGGTGGACGACGCCGCCTTCATCGAGACCAGCTTCCCCGGCTTCGCGGCGCTGGTGGACGCGGCGGCGGGCGGCGGCGGCGCCATCGGCCCGGCATGAGCACCGTCATCGCCATCGACGGGCCGGCGGCGGCGGGCAAGGGCACCTTGGCGCGGCGGCTCGCGGCGGAACTCGGCCTGCCCCACCTCGACACCGGTTTGATCTACCGCGCCGTCGCGCGGCGCGTGCTGGACCGCGGCGCCGACCCGCGCGACGCCGCCGTGGCCGAGCGGGAAGCGCGCGCGCTGCTCGCCGCGGACCTCGGGCGCGACGACCTGCGCGGCCCGGAGGCCGACATGGCGGCCAGCGCCGTGTCCGCTCTCCCCGGCGTGCGCGCCGCGCTGCTCGCCTTCCAGCGCGAGTTCGGCCGGGACGGCGCGGTGCTGGACGGGCGCGACATCGGCACCGTCGTCTTCCCCGAGGCGCTGGTGAAGCTCTTCGTGACCGCCTCCGTCGAGGCGCGCGCCCGCCGCCGTTTCGAAGAACTGCGGGCCAAGGGCGTCCCCACCGATCCGGCGCAGGTGGAGTCGGACCTGCGCCGCCGCGACATGCAGGACGCGGCGCGGCGCGCGGCGCCCCTGCGCGCGGCGCCGGACGCCTTGCTGCTGGACACCACGACGCTGGACATCGAGGCGGCCTTCGACGCGGCGCTGGCGCTGGTGCGGGAGAGGCTGACGGCGGGGGCCGAAGCGCGGCGCGGCTGACGGAGCGATTGCGCGCGTCGCGCCTATTTCCCGCTTGCGTTGCAATCCAAAAAGTTGAAACTGGCGGACGCTGTCGGCGAAGTCGCGTGCCGAGCCGCGGGGGCGGCGAGGCGCGACGTGCCGGTGGGTGCGAGGGACCGTGCACCAACCAAGCCACAGGCCGCGACCGGGTCGGCGCCGGATGAGGTGCGCGCCAGCGCACCGCGCCGGCGGCCGGCTTTCGGCGACTCCGTTCGGCCGAGTGCCACGCTCCCCAGCGCCCTCCTCCACCCCGCCCGACCGCCCAAGCCTGTCCGGAAGGGGCCCCGTCGCATGCCACCTGTCGCCGCCGCGCGTCCCCGCACCGAACTCGCGCCCGCGCCGCCCAACCGCTGGCTGATCGCGGCCGCGGCGTTCTGCATGCAGCTCGCGCTCGGCTCCGTCTACGGCTGGAGCGTCCTCCTCGACCCGCTCGCCGAGCTGCACGGCGCCACGCGCGGCGCCGTCGGCCTGACCTTCACCGTCACCCTGGCCGTTGTCGGCGCCACCGCGGGCTTCGGCGGCCTGCTCCACAACCGCCACGGGCCGCGGGCCGTGGCGACGGCCGCGGGGCTCCTGTACGGCGCGGGCACCTTGCTGTCCGGCGCCGCCACCGGCGTGGGCGGGCTGTACCTCGCCCACGGCGTGCTGGGCGGCGTCGGGCTCGGGCTCGGCTACATCGTGCCGCTGGCCATGCTGATCCGCTGGTTCCCCGACCGGCGCGGCTGCATCACCGGGATCGCCGTCGCCGGCTTCGGCCTCGGCGCCCTCGTGACCTGCCCGATCGCCGCGGCGGCGATCGGCGCCTACGGCGTGCGCGCGACCCTGTTCGGGCTGGGAGCGGCCTACTTCGCGCTGGTGGTCGGCGCCGCACAGGCGTTCCGCGCGGCCCCCGAGGGCTACGCCCCGCCCGGCTGGACGCCGGCGGCGGCGCGCACGGAGCGGCGGCAGGACTGGTCCCTGGCCGAGGCCCTGCGCTCGCCCCGGTGGTGGCTGCTGTGGTCCATCCTGGCCCTGAACGTGACCGCCGGCGCCGCCCTTCTCTCGGTCGCCGCCCCGCTGGCCCGCGACTTCACGGGGGCCGACGCCGCCGCCGCCGCGCTGTTCGTGGGCGCGCTTTCCGTGTTCAACGGAGTCGGCCGCGTCCTTTGGGGCGCCGCCTCGGACGCGGTCGGCCGCGCGCCGGCGTTGTTCGGCATGTTCGCGCTCCAGGCCTTCGCCTTCGCGGCCCTGGCGAGCGCGGCGGACGCCGCGGCGCTGCTGGTCCCGGCGGCGATCATCGCCACGTGCTTCGGCGGCGGCTTCGCGGTGATGCCGGCCTTCGCGGCCGACGTGTTCGGGCCGCGCAACGCCGGCACGGTCTACGGCGCGATGCTGACGGCCTGGAGCGCGGGGGCGATCGCCGGCCCCGTCCTGATCGCCAGCGTCCCCTACCGGACGGCCCTGCTCGTGATCGCCGCGGGCGCGGCCGCCGGCGCCGCCCTGCCGCTGCTCGCGTGGGCGGTGGAACGCCGGGGCGCGGCGGCGGCAGACCACGGCCCGGCGCACGACCCGCGGGCGCAGCCGGTCCGCTGATCCAAACGACGCCGCGCAGGCCGGCAAATGCGTCGTTCCCCGCGACCCTGGACATCGATGGCGCCGTCGCCGCGGCGCCGCCGCTCAAAGGCTCCTGGCCCTGAAGGCCGGGACGCGGGGGACTGATCGGGCGGAGCGCGCATCTTTGGCTTGCACGCGGAGCCACCGCCCGCGAAATGCGCCTTGTGGAGATTTACGCACAGGTCGCCTTGCGGGGATTGAGCGAGCGACCGCCTCAGCCGCCGCCCAACCGCAGCTTCAGCGCCCGGTTCTCCTCTTCCAGCGCCGCCATGCGCGACCGCAGCGGCGCCAGCGCGTCGCCCAGCTCGTCCGCGGTGAACCGCTGCGGGATGTGCTGCGGGCAGTTCCAATCGAACCCCTCCAACCGCAGCACCGCCGCGCGGTCCACCTTGGCGCGGTAGCCGGGGACGAGGAGGCGGGCGGCGAGATCCGGCGCGTCGGCCGCGTCCGTGAAGGACAGGTGCCCGAACAGCTTGAGCCGGCGCCGGTTGGGGTAGTCCATCAGGATCAGCGCCGCGCGGCCGTCGCCGGCCGAAGCGTTGCCGGCGGACACGAACTGCTGGTTGCCGCGGAAATCCGCCCAGCCGAGCGTTTCCTCGTCCAGCACCCGCGCGAAGCCCTGCGGGCCGCCGCGGAACTGCACGTAGGGCCAGCCGGTTTCGGACACGGTGGCCAAGTAGAAGCCGTCGCGCTCGGCGATGAACTGCCGTTCGCGCGCGGTGAGACGGTCGTTCGCGCCGCCCCGCGCCCCGGCGCCCGCGTAGCCCTCGCGGCTGCCGGCGCGCTCCTGCAAGCGCCGGACGGCTGGGGTGAAGGCGGTCTCGTGGTAGCGGTTCGTCATGGCGGCAGCCCCTCCATCCGGGAAACGGCGCGGCGGAACGCGGCGGTGGAGCCGGTGCCGCGCGCCAGCACGAGCGAGCCGTGGACAGCGGCGATGCGGTCTTCGGCCTCGTCGCCCGGCGCGCCGGCCCCGGTTTCGGCCAGCACAGCGGTGAGGGCGTCGCGCCACCGGGCGAGCGCCGCCGCGATCCCGTCCCGCACCGGCTCCGGCGCCTCCGACGCGGCGAACACGGCGAGCAGGCAGGCGAGCCGACCCCCGGCGTAGTACCGCCTGAGCCCCGCGGCGCTCCTCCGCAGCCGCGACGCCGGGTCGCCCGCGGCTTCTAGCGGCGAAACCACGGCTTCCCCGAAACCCCCGGCCGCCCAGGCCAGGGCGGCGAGCGCCATGTCGGTCTTCCCGCGCGGGAAGCGGTGGTAGAGGCTGGCCGACTTCAGGCCCGTCGCCTCGCACAGGTCACGAATCGCCGCGCCTGCGTAGCCGTCGCGGCGGAAGGCGGAAACCAGCGCGTCCGCCACCGCTTCGTCCGCGACCTTGGCCGGGCGCATCAAGCGAACCCTTGTTTATTGATCGACCAATAACTAACTAGGGGACGCGAGCCTTTCAAGGGGGTTGGACGCGGCCAAGCTGAACGCGCCGGTCCGATTTTCCTTGACGCCCGCCCCGGCGCGGGCTTAGGCGGACCCAAGCCGCAACCTTTTCGGTGTGCGGCGCCCGCGCTCACGAAGGGCCGGTCGCATGTCCCCATGCGCCGCCGTTCCGTCGCCGGGCCGGAATCGGGCGGGCCGACACGCCGCCCATTCGACAGGGTCGTCGGGTGTCGCGCCGGGGGGCGCACACCGGACCAAGCCGTGCCAGCGCGGCGCCGGGGGGCGCACGGCGCGGGGGCGCAAAAACCATGGCCGCGCCGGAGCAGCCGGCGGCCGGCCCACAGGAACACACCGCTACATGGCATCAGCCACCAGCTTCGCCGTCCGGGAACAGCCCGGCGCGGGCAACCCCATGGAAGACTTCGCCGCTCTCCTCGACGCCACCCTCGGCGCCGACACAGGTTTCGCCGGCTCCGTCGTGACCGGCCGCGTGCTGCGCATCGACGATGACCACGCCGTGGTCGATGTGGGCCTCAAGAGCGAGGGGCGCGTGCCCCTCAAGGAATTCGCCCCCCAGGGCCAGAAGGCCGAGGTGAAGATCGGCGACCTCATCGAGCTCTTCGTCGAGCGCTACGAGGACCGGGACGGCTCCATCGTGCTGTCGCGCGAGAAGGCGCGGCGCGAGGAGGCCTGGACCAACCTGGAAAAGGCGTTCCAGGCGAACCAGCGTTGCAACGGCGTGATCTTCGGCCGCGTCAAGGGCGGCTTCACCGTCGATCTCGGCGGCGCCGTGGCGTTCCTCCCCGGCTCCCAGGTGGACATCCGGCCGGTGCGCGACGTCGGGCCGCTGATGGGCAGCCCGCAGCCCTTCCAGATCCTCAAGATGGACCGGGCGCGCGGCAACATCGTCGTGTCCCGCCGCGCCGTGCTGGAGGAGACCCGCGCCGAGCAGCGGAGCGAGCTGATCCAGGGCTTGAAGGAGGGCATGGTCCTCGACGGCGTGGTGAAGAACATCACCGACTACGGCGCCTTCGTGGACCTCGGCGGCGTGGACGGCCTGCTGCACGTCACCGACATCGCGTGGCGGCGCATCAACCACCCGTCCGAGGCGCTGACCATCGGCCAGCAGGTCAAGGTCCAGGTCATCCGCTTCAACTCGGAAACCCAGCGCATCTCGCTCGGCATGAAGCAGCTCATGTCCGACCCGTGGGACGGCGTGGCGATCAAGTACCCCGTGCAGGGCAAATTCTCCGGCCGCGTCACCAACATCACCGACTACGGCGCCTTCGTGGAGCTGGAGCCGGGGGTCGAGGGCCTGGTCCACGTCTCCGAGATGAGCTGGACCAAGAAGAACGTCCACCCGGGCAAGATCGTCGCCACCTCGCAGGAGGTGGACGTGCTGATCCTGGACGTGGACGAGCCGAAGCGGCGCATCTCGCTCGGCCTCAAGCAGGCGCAGGGCAACCCGTGGGAGCTGTTCGCGGAAGCCCACCCGCCCGGCTCCGTGGTCGAAGGCGAGATCCGCAACATCACCGAGTTCGGCCTGTTCGTCGGCCTCGGACCGGACCTGGACGGCATGGTCCATATGTCCGACCTGTCCTGGGACGAGGCCGGCGAAGCCGCCATGGCCAAGTACGAGAAGGGCCAAGTGGTCAAGGCCAAGGTCCTCGACGTGGATGCGGAGAAGGAGCGCATCTCGCTCGGCGTCAAGCAGCTCGAGGCCGACCCGGCCGCGGACGTGCTGGACAAGGTGCGCAAGGGCGACATCGTCACCTGCGTCATCACCCAGGTGCAGGCCAACGGCATCGAGGTGAAGGTCGAGGACGTGCTCACCGGCTTCATCCGCCGCGCCGAACTGGCGCGGGACCGCGGCGACCAGCGCCCCGACCGCTTCGCGGTGGGGGAGAAGATCGACGCCAAGGTCACGGCCGTGGATCGCGCGGCGCGCCGCCTGGCCCTGACCGTCAAGGGCAAGGAAGTGGACGAGGAGCGCGAAGCGATGAAGGAGTTCGGCTCCACGGACTCCGGCGCTTCGCTGGGCGACATCCTGGGCGCGGCCATCCGCCGGCGCCGGGAGATGGCCGGCGAGGAGTAGGAAGCGGCCCAGCGCCGCCCCCTCGGCGGCAAGCGAGTTGAGGAACCCCGGGCGGCGCCGCTGCCCGGGGTTTTTCGTTCGGTGGCAAGCGACAGTGGCGGGGGGAAGATCGAAAGCGTGCTCGACCACAACCATAAATAGATTTGGTCGTTTGGAATACGACGCCGGACCTTTCGATGGTTCTGCACACCGAGTTCCCGCACGGACCGGGCGGGCGATCGCGCCCATCTACGTGCTCGTCACCAGGGATGGGAAGGTCGCCTACGCGCTCGGCACCGTGGTGGAGGCGGACCGCGTCTCGCGGTTGCCGGGCGAGCAGGAGTTCCGCGACGGCGCCCACGCCGGGCTCATCGACGGGCCAGGAAGGATCCTGGCCCGCTCCGTCGCGCACGAACGCTACACCGGCCAGCAGGTCCGCGATCGGGTGACGGAAGGCGCGGGCAAGAGCCGGGCCGGCATCCTGCGCGGGGCGTCATCCGGAAGCCGTGGAAGCCGGCCGGCTAGGAGCCGGGCCCGGCGTCGCCGCGTCGGCGGCGAGCACGCCGAGGAACCCCGGTCGGCGGTGCCGTCCGGGGTTCGTCATGCGCGGCCGTTCGGGGGGAGGCGGGCGCACCATGCGCTCGCGACCCGTCCGCCCGCTGGCGGCGTCAGCCGCCGCTCATGCTGCCCATGCCGGGCGAGGGCTCGCTGCCCCCCGTCATGGTGGCCAGCGCCTTCGCCCGCGCACCCGGCATGTTGAGTTTCACCTGATCGCCGCTGACCGACCCGATGGTGCTGACCGGGAGGTAGTGGTGGTGCAGGCCGCTGCCGTCCGGGTCGTCCTTCTTCGTCAGCTTGATCCTGTCGCCCTCGACCTTGTCCACCGTGCCGACGTGCTCGCCGTCGTCGCCCACGACTTCCATGTGCTCGCGGACCTGCGGGACGTTGCCGCTCATGCCTTGGCTTCCTTCATGTTGAAACCCGCGCGCCCGGCGGGCTCCGGCAAGAACGGCCTCGGCGGCCGCGGGATGCACAGGCGCCCGGCCCGCTAGGCACCTCGCCGCCGCCGGGAAGAAAGCACGTCTCCACGCCCCCAGTCCGGCTTGGTCCCTGCGGGTCCGACTGTTCACGCGCTCCGTCCACCGCATATATCGGCCACCCACGGTAGAAACCCCGCTCCTATGACCCTCGAAGCCGACCTCTTGATCGACCGCCGCCGCCTCAAGCGCCGCCTCTCCTTGTGGCGGGCCGCCGCGGTGTTGCTGCTCGCGGCCGGCGCCGCGTTCCTCGGGTTCCGCGCCACGGACACGGCGCTGCCGGGCACCACCCATCTCGCCCGCCTCACCGTGGAAGGCTTCATCGGCGACGATCGCAAGGTGGTCGAGGCGCTCGACCGCATCCGCAAGAACCCGTCCAACCGCGGCGTCATCGTCGCCATCGACAGCCCGGGCGGCAGCGCCGGCGGCGGGGAAGCGCTCTACGCCGCGCTGAACCGCGTGCGGCAGGGCGGCAAGCCGGTGGTCGCGGTGATGCGCGGCACCGCCGCCTCGGCCGGCTACATGGCGGCGCTCGGCTCCGACCGCATCTTCGCGCGGGAAGGCACCGTCACCGGCTCCATCGGCGTGCTGCTGCAAGCCTTCGACGCTTCGGAGCTGCTGGCGCGCCTGGGCGTCCGGCCGGAGGTGCTGGCCTCCGGCCCGCTCAAGGCCCAGCCCAACCCCTTCCAGCCGCTCACGCCGGAGGGGCGGGAGGCGGTGATGCGCTTGGTCACCGACCTGCACGACCAATTCGTGGCCAAGGTGGTGGCGGGGCGCGGCATGCAGGAAGCCGCGGTGCGCGCCGTCGCCGACGGGCGCGTGCTGACGGGCCGGCAGGCCCTGGCGCAAGGGCTGGTGGACGCCATCGGCGGCGAGCCGGAGGCGCGGGCTTGGCTCGCGGCGGAGCGGGGCGTGCCGGAGAGTTTGCCCGTGCGGGACGTGCAGACCCGCAGCACCGCCGAGCGCCTGATCGGCTCCGCGGCCCAGGGCATCGCAAAAAGCGTGCTTTCAGAATGGCTTGGCGTTGACTGGCGGCCGTCGCTCTGGCAGCTTCGCCCGTGAACGCTGGGGCGCCGCGCATGACGAAGAGCGAGCTGATCGCGCAGTTGGCGGCGGAGAACCCGCACCTCCGCCAGCCCGACATCGAACTGATCGTGGCGACCATCTTCGACGAGATCACCGCCGCCCTGGCGCGCGGCGACCGGGTGGAGCTGCGCGGCTTCGGCGCCTTCTCCGCCAAGCGACGGGACGCCCGCACCGGCCGCAACCCCCGCACCGGCGCCACCGTGCCCGTGGCCGGCAAAGCCGTGCCCTACTTCAAGCCGGGCAAGGAGCTGCGCGAGCGGATCAACGGCGCCGCCGCCGGCCGAAGGGCGCCCGCGCCCGCCTCTGCGGCCCCTGTCCCGGCGACGGTGGAATGATGGCGCGTCTCCTCGGCCTCGTGCTGCTGCTGCCGCTGCTCCTGCTGCTGGTGCTGTTCGGCCTGTCGAACCGCCAAGAGGTGGCGCTGGAGCTGTGGCCCTTCGACCTCGCCTGGATGGTGCCGCTTTCCACGGCGATGCTGATCCTCGCGGCGCTCGCCTTCCTGTTCGGCGCGGCCGTCGCCTGGGCGGGGTCGCTGTCCTGGCGGCGCCGGGCGAAGCGCCTGGAAGAGGCGGCGCGCTTGATGGACGCGGAACTCGCGGAACACCGCGCGCGGGCGGCGAAGGACGTCGGGCCGGTGCCGCCGGTCACCAACCTGCCCCGCCTCCAGCGCCCGGCGGCCTGATCCGTGCTCCCGCGCCCGTCGGACGCGGCGGGGCGGATCGTCGCCGCGCTGGACACGGCCGACCTCTCGCGGGCCGAGGCCCTGGCGGGGGCGCTGGCGCCGCCCCGCTGCGGCGTGCTCAAGGTCGGACTTGAGTTGTTCGGGGCGGCAGGGCCGGAAGCGGCGCGGCGCGTCGGCGCGCGGGCGCCGGTGTTCCTCGACCTGAAGCTGCACGACATCCCGAACACGGTCGCTGGCGCGGTGCGCGCGCTGCTGCCGCTCCGCCCCGCCATGCTGACGCTCCACGCGGCCGGCGGCGCGGCCATGCTGCGTGCGGCGCGGGACGCGGCCGAGGCGGCGGGCGCCGCGCGGCCGATCCTCCTCGCCGTGACCGTGCTGACCAGCTTGGACGCGGGGGCCCTGGCGGAAACCGGCGTGGCCGACGCGCCGGAGGCGCAAGTGCTGCGCCTCGCGCGGCTGGCCATGGAGAACGGCGCGGACGGCCTGGTCTGCTCGCCGCGCGAAGCCGCCGCCATCCGCACGGTGCTCGGCGCGGCGCCGCTGCTGGTGGTGCCCGGCGTCCGGCCCGCGGGCAGCGCCGCCGGCGACCAGGCGCGCACGGCGACGCCGGCCGAGGCGGTGAAGGCGGGCGCCGATTGGATCGTGCTCGGCCGCCCGCTGACCGGCGCGGCCGACCCCGCGGCGGCGGCGGCCTCGATCGCGGCGGAGCTGCCGGCATGACATCGGTGAAGATCTGCGGCGTGAACAGCCCCATGGCCCTCGACGCGGCGGTGGCGGCGGGCGCCGACATGCTGGGCTTCGTGTTCTTCCCGGCTTCGCCGCGCGCCCTCACGCCCGCCGACGCCGCCGCGCTGGCGGCGTTCCACACGGGCGAAGCGGAGCGCGTCGGCCTGTTCGTGGACCCGACCGACGCGGAGATCGAAGCGGTGCTGGCGGCGCTGCCGCTGGACGTGATCCAGCTCCACGGGTCCGAAACGCCGGAGCGCTGCGCCGCCGTCCGCGCGCGCTTCGGCCTGCCGGTCATGAAAGCGCTGGGCGTGGCGTCGCCGTCCGACCTCGACGCCCTGGCCGACTACGCGCCGGCCGTGGACCGCTTCCTGTTGGACGCCAAGCCGCCGGCCGGGGCGGAGCTGCCGGGCGGCAACGCCGCCGCCTTCGACTGGCGCATCGTTTCAGGCCGCGCCGTGCCGCGCCCCTGGCTGCTCGCCGGCGGGCTGACGCCGGGCAACGTGGCGCGGGCCTTGGCGGAGAGCGGGGCGCCGGGGGTGGACGTGTCCTCGGGCGTCGAGAAGGCGCGCGGGGTGAAGGACCCGGCGCTGGTCAGGGCGTTCGTGGCGGCGGCGAAGGGCTGACGCGGCCGCCCGTTCAGCGGAGCACGATCCAAACGCCCCGGTTCTGCGGGTCGCGCACGCCGTCGCGGGTCGGCACGAAGGAGCGGCTCTCGCCGTGCGCCCGCACGGAGATGCGCTCGCGCCGGAGGCCCCGGCGCGCGAGTTCGGCCGCCACCGCCTCGGCCCGGCGCTCGCTGAGGCTCTGGTTGCGGTTCGAACGGCCGGAGCGGTCGGCGTAGGCCTGCAACTCGACGCGGCCGGCGGCGCCTTCCCCGCCGGCGTTCCGGGCCGCTTCGGCGATGACCTGCCGCCCCCGCTCCCCGATGGCGGAGCTGCCCCACTCGAAGAACACGATGTACGCCCGCTCCGCGGCCGAGGCCGCCGGCGCCGGAGACGCCGCCTCCGGCGGCCGGGGCGCCGCGCACGACACCACCAACGCGCCCGTCGCCACCAGCAGAAAGGGGCGGAGCACGTCGCGGCGCGGCGAGCGGCGGCCCAGACCCGAGCGAGGTTCCATCGCCGACTCTTAACGCGTGCCCGGCCGCCGGGGCGAGTGCCCTTGTGCACCACCCCTTCGGCCGGTCGCGGGGGTTACCGACACCGAAGACCGTCGCTATGTCCCGTGTTCGATCCGGGGCACGGCCCCAAAGGAACGCCCATGGACACGCCGCTCCCCAACTCCTTCCGTCAGGGCCCCGACTCCGCGGGCCGCTTCGGTCCCTTCGGCGGGCGCTACGTGGCCGAGACGCTGATGCCGTTGGTGCTGGAGGTGGAGCGGGCCTACGAGGCGGCCAAGCGCGACCCGGAGTTCGACGCCGAGTGGCGCCGGCTGCTCACGCACTACGTCGGCCGCCCGAGCCCGCTCTGGCTCGCCGAGCGGCTCACCGCCCACCTCGGCGGCGCCAAGGTCTACTTCAAGCGCGACGAGCTGAACCACACCGGCGCCCACAAGATCAACGCCGTGCTTGGCCAGATCCTGCTCGCCCGCCGCATGGGCAAGAAGCGCATCATCGCGGAGACCGGCGCCGGCCAGCACGGCGTCGCCACCGCCACCGCCTGCGCGCTGTTCGACCTGCCCTGCACCGTGTTCATGGGCGCCACCGACGCGGAGCGGCAGCAGCCCAACGTGTTCCGCATGAAGCTGCTCGGCGCGGAGGTGGTCCCCGTCACCTCCGGCGCGGCCACGCTCAAGGACGCGATGAACGAGGCGATGCGCCACTGGGTGGCGAACGTGGACGACACCTACTACTGCATCGGCACCGTCGCCGGCCCGCACCCGTACCCGGCCATGGTGCGCGACTTCCAGAGCGTCATCGGCGAGGAGGCGCGCGAGCAGATCATGGCCGCCGAAGGGCGCCTGCCGGACGCGCTGGTGGCGGCCATCGGCGGCGGCTCCAACGCCATGGGGCTGTTCTTCCCCTTCCTCGACGACGCCGACGTGCGGATGTTCGGCGTGGAAGCGGCGGGGCACGGCCTGGACAGCGGCGAGCACGCAGCCTCGCTCAGCCGCGGCCGCCCCGGCGTGCTGCACGGCAACCGCACCTACCTGTTGCAGGACGCGCACGGGCAGATCGACGAGGCGCACTCCATCTCCGCCGGCCTCGACTACCCCGGCGTCGGGCCGGAGCACTCCTGGCTGCACGAGCTGGGCCGCGTGGAGTACGTGGCCGCGACGGACGACGACGCGCTGGAGGCGTTCAAGCTCTGCTCGCGCCTGGAGGGCATCATCCCCGCCCTGGAGCCGGCGCACGCGCTGGCGCAGGTGATGCGGATGGCGCCGGAGATGCCGAAGGACGCGTTGATCGTGATGAACCTGTGCGGCCGCGGAGACAAGGACATCTTCACCGTGGCGAACCGCCTCGGAGTCGCGCTGTGAGCAGGATCGCCGAACGCTTCGCGGCGCTGAAGCGCGAAGGGCGCGGCGGGCTCGTCACCTACCTCCAAGCCTACGACCCGGACCCCGCCTGCTCGGTGGCGATCCTGCACGGCCTGCCGGGCGCGGGGGCGGATGTGATCGAACTCGGCGTGCCCTTCACCGACCCGATGGCGGACGGCCCCTCCATCCAGAAGGCGGGGCAGCGGGCGCTCAAGGCCGGCGCGACGCTCGCCGGCGTGCTCGCCATGGTGCGCGACTTCCGCGAGGGAGAGGGGGAAACGCCCGTAGTGCTCATGGGCTACCTGAACCCCATCCTGTCCTACGGCGTCGAGCGCTTCTGCTGCGACGCCGCCGCGTCCGGCGTGGACGGCCTCATCATCGTGGACCTGCCGCCCGAAGAAGCGGACGAGGTCGCGCCCCACGCCCGCGACGCCGGCCTCAACCTGATCCGCCTCATCGCCCCCACCACGGACGACGCGCGGCTGCCCCGCGTGCTCGCCGCCACCACCGGCTTCGTCTATTACGTCTCCATCACCGGCATCACCGGCACCCGCAGCGCCAGCGCCGAGCACCTGGCCGAAGCGGTGCCGCGCATCCGCCGCCACACGGACCTGCCGCTGGCCATCGGCTTCGGCATCCGCACGCCCCAGCAGGCGGCCGAGGCGGCGCGCTTGGCCGACGCCGTGGTGGTCGGCTCCGCCCTGGTGGACACGCTCGCCGCCGGATTGGACGAGAAGGGCTGCGCCCGGCCCGAAACGCGGCGGCAGGTGCTGGACCAGGTGCGCGCGCTGGCGGAGGCGGTCCACAGCGCGCGGCGGCAGGACGGCTGACTGGCCGTCGGCACAGGCGCGGACTCGACTTTGCCGACGGCCAGCCAAAGACAGTCGGTGGCAAAACCGGAATGTCAGCCCGCGAAGATGTAGTTGGCGTCCGTGAGGACGGCGCTGCTCTGGATGTTGAACTCTTCCCCCGGCACGGCGCCAGACATCACTGCCCAGGTATCCCCGTCGATCCGATCCAGAGAAGCGTTCGGCCCGAAACCTTCGAAGCGGATGGTGTCGCCATCGCCCTCCGCACCCGAGAAATCGATGACGGTGTCGCCCGCGGTTTCGCCGCGTCGCAAGACGAAAACGTCGCTGCCCCCGCCGCCGAAGAGAACGTCGGCGCCGCCCCCGCCGTCGAGCGTGTCGCGCCCGGCGGGTAGTCTGAGCGACGGGTCCGTCCCGGAGCCGGCGGGGGGCGTGAACAGGCCGGGCGCGTCGCCATAGAGGACATCCTCACCGGCGCCGCCGCGCAGCAGATCGTCGCCTCCTCGGCCGGAGTCCGGCACCCCCGGCGGAGCGCCCGGCGCGGCGGGCAGGAGGGCGGCCCGCCCGCCGTCCCCGTAGATCACGTCGTTGTCCGCCCCGCCCTCGAGGGTGTCGTTCCCCATGTTGGTCAGGAACAAGTCGCCGCCTTCGCCGTAAAGGACATCGTTCCCGGCGCCGCCCGAGATGAGGTCGTCGCCCCCGAAGCCGTTGGAGTCGGACGCGAAGTCGCCGAGGATCGTGTCGCCGCCCGCTCCGCCCGATAACGTGTCCGCGCCGCCGCGAAGATAGTTGTCGTAAAGACCTCCCCAACTGGGGGGCGGGCTCCCCGGATCGCCGGCCACCCGCGAGTTGGCGGTCGCGTCGCCGTAGATGGCGTCGTTCCCAGCGCCGCCATCGATCCTGTCGCCGCTCGTGACCGTGAGGATCACGCTGGTGTCGGCGACCAGGAAGTCGCCGTATAAGAAATCGTCGCCTGCGCCGCCCGCGATGGTGTCGGAGGCCGACCCGCCTGGGTTTCCACCCCGCTCGGCGTCGCCGTAGACCGTGTCATCGTCTTCCCCGGCCCTTATGACGTCCGCGCCGTACCGAGCGCTGTACGCGCCGATCCTGGCGTCCCCGTAGATGAGGTCCTCCCCCCGGCCTCCCCGGAGGTCGTCGCCGCCGCCTTGGGCAGCGGAACCTAGGGTCGAAACGTCACCGAAGATCGTATCGGCTCCGTCGCGGGCTCTGATCGAGTCGTCACCATAGGTCACGCCGGGAAGCGGTGTGGGGCCGTCTCCTTGGAGCACATCGGCCCGCCTCGTGCCTGTGATGATGTCGTTGCCCAGCGTTGCCTTATCCGCGGTCGCTCGCCCGTATCGGGCCGCCGTCTCGTGGGCGCTCATGTTTCCTTCCCCCCACCGCCGCTTGAAGCGCTTCTGCGGTGGAAATCAGATGCTACGCCCCTTTACGGCCCAGGCGCGGATGTCACGGGATGTTCACTGCATGGTGTGGAGGCGGGCAGCAAGGCGCCCGGCCCGTCTTTGTCGACGGTCAGTGGGACGCGGCCTGGGCCTCGGTCCCGCGCCAGCGCCACGTGCGTGTCACGCGACGGGCATCGAGGCCCAAGCGGCGAAAAAGTCAACGTGACACGACTGCAACGGTGCCGCTCCATGCCGCACTTCGGAGTCGAGCCGGAGGTGAGCTTCTTCGTCGCCAACTCGATTGAACTCGCGCGGCTTCAGCCATGCCCCCCGTCGCGGAGGACGCGGCCAAGCTGAACCGCAAGCTGGCGGGCTTCGCAACCGGCGGCTGACCCACGCCGCCCCTTGCGCCCCCTCTTGCACGCTGGGGCCGGGCGGCCCTAGTCCCCGCCATGAACTGGATCAGCGAGTGGGCGCTGCCCAAGATCAAGACGCTGTTCGGCGCCCCGCGCGAGGTGCCGGACAACCTCTGGGACAAGTGCCCCAACTGCGAGCAGATGATCTTCCACCGCGACCTGGAGCGCGCGCTCCACGTCTGCACCCACTGCGGCCACCACATGCGGATCGGCGCGCGCCAGCGCCTCGACATCACGCTCGACCCCGGCTGGCAGCGCATCGAGCTGCCGCGCGCGCCCGCCGACCCGCTGCGCTTCCGCGACCAGCGCCGCTACGCCGACCGGCTGAAGGACGCGCAATCGAGCGTCGGCCAGGAGGACGCGGTGGTGGTGGCGCACGGCGCGGTCGCGGGGCACCGCGCGGTGGTCGCGGCCTTCGAATTCTCCTTCCTCGGCGGCTCCATGGGCGCGGGCGTGGGCGAAGCGCTGGTCACGGCGGCGCGGCTGGCCGTGTTGCAGGACAGCCCCCTGATCGTGTTCACCGCCTCCGGCGGCGCGCGGATGCAGGAGGGCGCGATCTCCCTCATGCAGATGCCGCGCACGGTGATCGCCACGCGCATGGTGAAGGAGGCGGGGCTGCCGTTGATCCTCGTGCTGTGCGACCCCACCACCGGCGGCGTGACGGCCTCCTTCGCCATGCTGGGCGACATCCAGATCGCGGAGCCGGGCGCGCTGATCGGCTTCGCGGGCGCGCGCGTCATCGAGCAGACGGTGCGCGAGAAGCTGCCCGAGGGCTTCCAGCGCGCCGAATACCTCCTGGAGCACGGCATCCTCGACATGGTGGTGAAGCGCGGCGAGATGCGCGCCACCCTGGCGCGGGTGATCGGCCTGCTGCGCGTGCCGGAAGGCGGGATCGAGGCGTTCGAGCAGGACACGGAAGTGGACGCCGCCGCGCCGCCGGTCCCACTCCCGCCGCCGGCCGCCGCCGCCGCGGAACGCGCCGCCCCCGCCGCGTAGCGCCGGCGCGTCCAGCAAGGGCACCGCCGCCATCTCCCGCGCCGAAGCCATCGTCGAGCGCCTGCACGGCCTCCACCCGAAGCTGATCGACCTCAGCCTCGGCCGGATGCGCCGGGCGCTCGCCATGCTGGACCACCCGGAGCGGCGGTTGCCGCCGGTGGTCCACGTCGCCGGCACCAACGGCAAGGGCTCCTGCTGCGCCTTTCTGCGCGCGATGGCCGAAGCCGCCGGCCGGCGTGTCCACGTCTACACCTCGCCGCACCTCGTGCGCTTCCACGAGCGCATCCGCCTGGCCGGCGCGCTCGTCGAGGAGCAAACGCTGGAGGACGTGCTGGCCGAGGTGGAGGAACGCAACGCCGGCGCGGAGATCACCGTCTTCGAGATCACCACCGCCGCGGCCTTCCTGCTGTTCAGCCGCGTGCCGGCCGACCTGCTGGTGCTGGAAACCGGCCTCGGCGGCCGCTACGACGCGACCAACGTGGTGGACCGGCCGGCGGCGACGGCCATCACCTCCGTGTCCATGGACCACATGGAGTTCCTGGGCGACACGCTCGACGCCATCGCCTTCGAGAAGGCCGGCATCCTCAAGCCCGGCGTGCCCTGCGCCGTCAGCGCCGACGCGCCCCTCGCCGTGCTGGAGCGCGCGGCGGCGGAGGCGGGCGCGCCCCTGCTCGCGCGCGGGCGGGACTGGCGGATCGAG
>CADCTL010000002.1 GCA_902805625.1 uncultured Acetobacteraceae bacterium | reverse complement strand
CGGCGCCGGCGGCGCGATCGGCGAGTCCGGCTTCCGCGGCGGCGCCGCGACCGCCTCGCCGACGCTGGCCAGCGTCCCCGCTCCGACGTAGCCGAGCGCGCTGAGCAGCGCTTCCTCGTCCCGTGTCATGGCGACCCCCTTTTGTCCGAATGCGCGCCCGACGCCGAACCGCGAAGCGCCTCCGCACCCCCCAACGCCGCCGGCGCCGCGAAGGGCGGCCACGCCTCCATGCCGAAGCCTTCACATCGGAGTGCGCCACGGGCCGTCTGGCGCGGGGCGCATCCAACAAACAGTAAGGAAGTAAGATGGTAAGATAGAAAGATGGTAAGGCGCCCACCCGCCGCCGCTGCCCCTAGGCCTCGCCGAGGAAGGTCTCCCGGTGCTGCCGCCGCACGAACCGCCCCGTGCCCGGCCGCGCCAGCACCTCGCTTCCGTCCCAAACCCGCCGCCCGCGCAGCCAAGTCGCCGCCACCCGCGCCCGCAACGCCCGGCCGTCGTAGGGCGACCACCGCGCGTCCTCCCGGTCGCGGATCTCGCGCGCGTCGAAGCGGAAGTCGCCCCGCTCCAGCACGCAGAAGTCCGCGTCCGCCCCCACCCGGATCGCACCCTTCTTCGGATGCAGCCCGTGGAACCGCGCTGGCCGCTCCGAGCAGAACCGCGCCATGAGCGTCGCCGGCAACCCGCGCTCCTCCAGCAAGGTGAACATCAGCGGCGCGAAGCTCTGCATCCCCGTCAGCCCCGCCCCCGGCGCGAAGATGTCGCCCGCGTAGGTCTTCCGCTCCCGAGGCCAAGGCGCGTGGTCGGTGGAGACATACGCCACCTCGCCCCGCAGCAGCGCCGCCCAAACCCGCTCCACCTCCGCCGCCGAGCGGAAGGGCGGGTTGCATTTCCCGAAGCCCTCCAGCCGGACGACGTCCTCCTCCGTCATGCAGAGGTACTGGATGCACGCCTCGCCCGTCGCCTGGCCGCCCATGCCGCGGAACACCCGCGCCACCTCGAACCCCCGCGCGAGCGAGGAGTGCGCCAGATGCACATGCGCCCCCGCCTCCAACCCCAACTCGAAGATCGCCAGGTTGGCCAAGCTCTCCGCCAACGGCGGCCGCGTCCGGCAGTGCATGATCGGGTCCGTCCGCCCCGCCGCCTTCGCGGCCTCGGTCAGGCGCACCACCAACTCCTGGTCCTCGTTGTGGACCGCGCACATCAGCCCGGTGCGAGCGATCTCGCGGAAGGCCTCCAGCATGGTCGGGTGGTCGATGCGCGGGAACCGCACCGGGTCGTACTCGTAGGTCGAGAGCTTGAAGGAGCAGACCCCGGCCTCCGCCAACCCGGCGATCGCCTCCGCCCCGCCGTCCTTACGGATGGTCCCGTACAGCGCCACGTCCACGTGCGCCGACCGCTCCACCCACTCCACCTTCTCGCGCAGGATGGCGGCGTCCGTCACCGGGCGAGGCACGTCGTAGGGCATGTCAACGCAGGTGGTCACGCCGCCCGCCGCCGCGGACATGGTCGCGCCCTCGATCCCCGGCCAGCCGAGCGAGCTGCTGGTGTGCATGTGCCCGTCCACCAGCCCCGGCAGCACCAGCATCCCCGAGTGGTCGGCGACGGCCGCGGCCGGCGGCGGCACGCCCTGGCCGACGGCGGCCACCGTCTCGCCCCGCACCGCGACGTAACCGCCCGCGAGCACCGCGTCCGGCAGCATCAGGTCGCCCACTACCACGAGGTCAAAAGGTGCCTGCTCCATCGCCCGTCCGCTCCACTCCAACCGACGCCGAGCCTAGGAGCGGGCGCCGCCCCGCGCCAAACGCCATGGACGAAACGGCGCCGGAGGGACAGAAAGCCCCGGTCAACGAACCGCCCCAGCAGAGGAACGCCGGCCGCGATGCCCATGCACCCAGTGAAGGTCCACCCGTCCAAGGCGCTCTTGCCCCGGGAGGAGCAGCTCGCCTGGAAGATCGCCGGCGTCGCCGCCGACCGCGTCGCCGTCCAGAAGGACGTGGCGGAGATGATCATCAACCGGATCATCGACAACGCTTCCGTCGCCATCGCCGCCATCAACCGCCGCCCCGTCGTCTCCGCCCGCGCCATGGCCCTCGGCCACCCGCGCAAGGGCGGCGCCGCCGTGTTCGGCATCCCCGCCAACAAGCGCTTCTCCCCCGAGTGGGCCGCCTGGGCCAACGGCACGGCGGTGCGCGAGCTGGACATGCACGACACCTTCCTCGCCGCCGACTACTCCCACCCCGGCGACAACATCCCGCCCATCATGGCCGTAGCCCAAACCATGGAGCGGTCGGGCAGGGAACTCCTCCGCGCGCTGGCCACCGGCTACGAGATCCAGATCGACCTGGTCCGCGCCATCTGCCTGCACGAGCACAAGGTGGACCACATCGCCCACCTCTGCCCGTCCGCCGCCGCCGGGATCGGCACCCTGCTCGGGCTGAAGCAGGAGACGATCTACCAGGCGGTGCAGCAGGCGCTCCACGTCTCGATCTCCTTCCGCCAGTCCCGCAAGGGCGAGATCTCCTCCTGGAAGGCCTACGCCCCCGCCCACGCCGGCAAGCTGGCGATCGAGGCGGTGGACCGCGCCATGCGCGGCGAGGGCGCCCCGTCGCCCATCTACGAAGGCGAGGACTCGGTGGTCGCCTGGGTCCTCTCCGGCCGCACGCAGGCCGACAGCAAGGGCCGCGAAACCGTATACGAACCCACCTACTACGAAGTGCCGCTGCCCGGCCCCGGCGAAGCCAAGCGCGCCATCCTGGACAGCTACACCAAGGAACACTCGGCCGAGTACCAGAGCCAGGCCCTGATCGACCTCGCCTTCCGGATGCGGGAGAAGGTGCCCAACACCGACGACGTGGAGCGGGTGGTGATCCACACCTCCCACCACACCCACTACGTCATCGGCACCGGCGCCAACGACCCGCAGAAGATGGACCCGAAATCGACGCGCGAGACGCTCGACCACTCCATCATGTACATCTTCGCCGTCGCCCTCCAGGACGGCCGCTGGCACCACGTGGACAGCTACACGCCCAAGCGCGCCGGCCGCGCCGACACGGTGAGGCTCTGGCACAAGATCGAGACCCGCGAGGAGCCGGAGTGGACCCGCCGCTACCACTCGCGCGACCCGAACGAGCTGGCCTTCGGCGCCCGGATAGAGATTTTCATGAAGGACGGCACCACGGTCACGGACGAGCTGGCCGTCGCCAACGCCCACCCGCTCGGCGCCAAGCCGTTCGGCCGCGAAGACTACATCAGGAAATTCCGCGTCCTGACCGACGGTCTTCTCTCGACGCGCGAGGCGAACCGCTTCCTCGAAGTGGTGCAGGACCTGCCGCGCCTCGCCGCCGGCGAACTGGGCGAGCTGAACGTCGCCCTGCCCACCGGCGCGTTGCTGGAAGGCAAGCCGGGCATCTTCTGATGGCCACGGGCGGCGCGTCGGCGGTGTGCTTGCGCCCTGCCCACGCGGCGGACGCGCCGGCGCTCGCGCGCCTCTTCGCCGCGTCCCGCCGCGCGGCCATGCCCTGGCTGCCCGTGCTCTGGACCGCGGAGCAGGACCTCGCCTGGATGTCGGCGGAGGTCCTCCCGGCGTGCCGGGTCACGGTCGCGGAGGCGGACGGCGCCGTGGTCGGCTTCGTCGCCCGGCGCGGGGCGTGGGTCGAACACCTTTACCTCGACCCTGGCCGGCTGCGCCGCGGCTTCGGCACCGCGTTGCTCGCCGCCGCCAGCGCCGACGCGCCGCCGGCGCTGCGCCTGCGCGCCTTCAAGCGCAACGTGGCCGCCCGCGCCTTCTACGAGCGGCATGGCTTCCGGGCCATCGCGGAGAGCGAAAACTCGGACAACGAGGAGAAGGAACCGAGCGTGCTTTTCGAGCGCCGGGACCGGCAAGATGGAACGCCAGCGGGAGAAACCCAGATGAGCCAGACCAACCAACCCGAGGTCCGCAAGGGCCTCGTCGGCGTCTACGCCGACACCTCCGCCGTCTCCAAGGTGATGCCGGAGACCAACAGCCTCACCTACCGCGGCTATGCCGTGCAGGACCTCTGCGAGGAGTGTTCCTTCGAGGAGGTCGCTTACCTCCTCTGGCACGGCGAGCTGCCCAACGAAGCGCAACTGGCCGAGTTCAAGCGGGCCGAGGCGGCGGAGCGGCCGATCAGCGAGAACCTCCACCGCGTCCTCGCCGCCTTCCCGCCGGACGCGCACCCGATGGACGCCATCCGGACCGCCGTGTCCTTCCTCGGCATGGAGGACCCGGAGGCGGCGGACGTCTCCGAGCCGGCGCAGCGGCGCAAGGCGATGCGCCTCTTCGCCAAGATCCCGACCTGCATCGCCGCCGCCCACCGCGCCGCCAAGGGCCAGCAGCCGGTGGCGCCCGACCCGAGCCACTCCTTCGCCGAGAACCTGTTCCACCTGGTCCAAGGCAAGGTGCCGCAGCCGGAGGTGGTGAAGTCCTTCGACGTCAGCCTGATCCTCTACGCCGAGCACACCTTCAACGCCTCCACCTTCACCGCCCGCACCGTCACCTCGACCGGCGCCGACATCCACGGCGCCATCACCGCCGCCATCGCCGCCCTCAAGGGCCCGCTGCACGGCGGCGCCAACGAGGCGGTGATGCACATGCTCAAGGAGGTGGGCGGCCCGGAGAAGGCGGCCGAGTGGCTGCAAGGGAAGTTCGACCACAAGGCGCTGGTGATGGGCTTCGGCCACCGGGTGTACAAGAGCGGCGACAGCCGCGTGCCCACCATGACCAAATACGCCGAGAAGATGGCGGAGGTGGTGGGCGATCGCCGGTGGATGGAGACGAGCCGCATCCTCGCCGCCGAGATGGTGAGGCAGAAGAACATCCACCCCAACCTCGATTTCCCGACCGGCCCCGCCTACTACCTCATGGGTTGGGAGATCCCGCTCTTCACGCCGATCTTCGTGGCGTCGCGCATCACCGGCTGGGCGGCGCACGTCTTCGAACAGGCGGAGGACAACCGGCTGATCCGCCCGCTCTCCGCCTACACCGGATTGGAGCAGCGCCCCGTGCCGCCGATGTCGTCGCGGCGCTGATCTCCGTCACCGACCCGAGCGGCCGTCGGCACCGCCGGCGGCCGTTCGCGCATCCGCCGCGCGCGAGTCGCGTGTCCGCCGCGCCGCAACGCGGCGCGCGCGCGTGGAATTCGTGCGCGACTTTGCGGTTTTTGTTGACACCGACCGTGCGTGTGCAGATAGCGTGAAGGGCGCGCACGACTCTAAAACGATTCGCACGATGCGGGTCGGACAGAGCACACAGCATGTGCGCGGCAGGAGAGGACGGTCCATGGACCGCAGACAGGACGGGACGGTGGCAGCGCTCTTCGCCGCAGGTCTCGCGCCGGTGCTGGGCGAGAACATCGCCCCGCACTCAGGATACGCGGCTGAGGGACGAGCGACGCGGCGGCAGGCCGCCGGTCGCCCGCCGCCGGTGTCCTTTCTGCCGGACAGGACAGCGACCGGTGCGGCCATGCGCGACACGGGATCCGCGCGCGTCCGCCTTTCGCACGACCGACCCTGCCACCTCCCCGGTTCGCCATCGAACGCCGCGGCCGGGCCTGCAACGCCATCACGGAGATCCTGACCACATGACCGACACCACCGAAACCCCGAAGGCCCAGGCGATGGCCATGTCCACCAGCCGCCGCTCCGCGTCGAAGGGCACCGCGCGCAGCCGCGCCGCCGCGACCAAGAAGCCCGCGGCCCGCAAGCCGGCCGCCGCGAAGAAGACCACCGCCCGCACGGCGGCGGCCCGCAAGCCCGCCGCGGCGAAGAAGACCACGGCGGCCCGCAAGCCGGCGGCGAAGAAGACGGCGGCGCGCAGCACCGCGGCGCGGAAGCCCGCGGCCCGCAAGACCGCCACCGCGCGCAAGGCGACCACCGCCCGCAAGGCGGCTCCGGCCCGCAAGGCCCCCGCCCGCAAGGCGACCACCGCCCGCAAGGCTCCCGCCCGCAAGGCGACCGCGGCGCGCAAGCCCGCCGCGCGCACGACCACCGCCCGCAAGGCGACCGGCACGCGCAAGGTGACCACCGCCGCCCGCAAGCCCGCCACCGCCCGCAAGGCCGCGCCGCGCCGCGCCGCCGCCGCCAGCGCCGCGACCTCGTCCCGCTCCGAAGCGGCGAAGAAGGCCGCCGCGACCCGCGCCGCCAAGAAGCGCGCCGCGTCCGCCCAGCCGGCGCCCGAGAGCGGCGGCGACAACACCGAGGCCTAGTTCCCGAGCCGATCCCGGCGAAGGGGCGCCGTCCCGAAAGGGGCGGCGCCCTTTTCGCGACCGGCGCGGGCCGCCCTCAGTCCGACGGTCCGCCCCCGAGCCAGCGCGCGCCCCGTGCGTAGAGCGCCTCGACCTCCGGCCCCTTCAAACCCGGCATGTCCGCCTTCACCGCGTAGCCGATGCGCGTTTGCAGGTAGGCGAGGTGCCGGTAGCCGTCCGGGAAGCGCGCCAACAACGCCGGGTCCAACAGGAGGCGCGCCGCCGGGTCTACCGGGTCCATGCGGTCCCGCTCGTAGATGGGCTGGCGCAGCACCACGGCCCAACGCCCGGTTCGCCGCTCCAGGAAGTCGTAGAACCGGCCCGTGCAAACGACGTCCACGCGCACGCCGTCCACTTCCGCGCGCTGGGTGATGGTCATCTTGGTTTGCGCGACCGCCCGGTCGCCCGCGATGTCCGCGCTGTGCCCGCCCAGGAAATGCCCGATCGAGACGCCGCGCTCCCAACCCTCCCGGCTCGCGCGGATGAACTCCGCGGCCGGCGCTTGGCACCAGGTGGCCTCCATGCGCCCGTCCGCGTGCCAGCAGGTGGCGAAGCGGTCCCAATCGCCGGCGTCCCGCCACACCGCCCAGTTCTCCACCAGCTCGCGGATCGCCAGCCGGTCGCGCCAGGCCTCGTCCACGCCGGCCGCCGCGCTCATGCGCTGAAGGTGCGGAGCAGGTCGTCCACCTGTGCCGCGTCCAGCGCCCGCAAGCCCGGCAGGCCGCGCAGCATCAGCGCGAGCTTCGCCGCCTCCTCCAGCTCCTCCGCCGCCCAAACCGCGTCGTCGAGCGTCCTGCCGCTCACCACCGGCCCGTGGTTGCCGAGCAGCATCGCCCGCGCGCCCTTCGCGGCCTCGGCGATGGCCGGCTCCATCGCCGCGTCGCCCGGCCGCCAGTAGGGCAGCACCGGCAGGGATCGGCCGACGCGCATGACGAAGTAGGGCGTCAGCATCGGGATGGGCGGCGCCGGGTCGCCGGGCGGCACCAGGCAGGAGATGGCCGTGGCGTGGGTGGAGTGCAGGTGGACCACCGCGCCCGCTTCCGGCCGCGACCGCAGCACCGCCCGGTGCATGAACACCTCCTTGGAAGGCGGGTCGCCGGACACGTGCCGCCACGACGGGTCGAGCTTGCTGATCCGCCCCGCTTCCAGCCGGCCGAGGCAGGAGTTGGTCGGCGTCATCAGGTAGCCGTCGGCGACCCGCACGCTGATGTTGCCGGCGCTGCCGACGCAGTAGCCGCGCCCGTAGAGCAGGCGCCCGTGGGCGCAGATCGCGTCGCGCAGGTCGGACTCGGTCATGCCTCGAATGCCCTCAGGAAGAAGTCGCGCCCGCCGAAATTGCCGGACTTCAGCGCCAGGTGCAGCCCGCCCGGTTCGGCATAGGTCCAAGGCACGCCAGGGTCGATCTCCGGCCCGATGCGGAGGAAGCGCACGCCGAGCCGCGCCACCACGGCGCCGGAGGTCTCGCCCCCCGCAACCACCATGCGCCGCACGCCGCGCGCCACCAGCCCTTCGGCGACGCCGGCCATCGCGTCCTCCACCAACGCGCCCGCCGCCTCGCGCCCGAGCTTCGCTTGCAGCGCCGCCACCCGGTCCGGCGGCGCGGACGCCGCGATCACCACCGGCGCCGCGCCCAGTTTGTCCGAAGCCCACTCAAGCGCTTGCCGGGTGAGCGCCGCCGCATCGGGCGTGCCGAGCGCGTCCAGTTCCAAGGTCGGCGCGTGGTCCCGCGCCAATCCGATCTGCCCGAGCGTGGCACGCGAGCAGGAGCCGGCCAGCACCGCCGCGTGCCCCTCCATCGGCGGCAGCGCCGAAGCGGAGTCGCCGCGCTCGGGCAGGGAGCCGTCCCGCCGGAAGTTCGCCGGCAGGCCCATCGCCACGCCGGAGCCGCCGGTGACGAGCGCGTGCCCCGCCGCCGCCGCGCCGATCGCCAGCAGGTGCGCGTCCGTCAGCGCGTCCACCACCGCGTAGCGCCGCCCGCCCTCCTTCAGCGCGGTCATGGCGCGGCGGATCGCCGCCTCGCCGGCCTCCACCGTGGCGAAGGGCACCAGGCCCACCGCCCCGTCCGTCTGCCGCCCGAGCACGCGCACCAGGTTGGCGTCGCGCATCGGGGTGAGGGGGTGGTTCTCCATCCCGCTCTCGTTCAGCAGCGAGGAACCCACGAACAGATGGCCCTGGAACACGGTGCGGCCGTTGGTGGGAAAGGCGGGGTTCGCCAGGGCGAAGCCGCAGTCCAGCCGCCGCACCAGCGCGTCCGCCACGGGGCCGATGTTGCCCTCGTCCGTGCTGTCGAAGGTGGAGCAGTACTTGAAGAAGATCTGCCGCGCCCCCGCCGCCAGCAGCGCCTCGCAGGCGCCCAAGCTCTCCGCCACCGCCTGCCGGGGCGGCAGGGTGCGCGACTTCAGCGCCACCACCACCGCGTCCGCCTCCGGCAACGGGCCGTCCGGCACCCCGATCACCTGCACCGCGGTCATGCCGCCCTTGACCAAGGTGCTGGCGAGGTCGGTCGCGCCGGTGAAGTCGTCGGCGATGCAGCCGAGCAGGAGCGGCATGGTGGAAGGTCTCCTCAGAGGGGCGTGCCGTTTTTGCGGAAGTACCGCGGCCGGCCTTCGGCGTCGGGGCGGACCATCAGGTCGTCGTCCGGATAGTCCACCGCATCCCCCGGCGTCCGGTCGCCGATTTCGAGGTAGACCACCTCGGAAGCGCTGCGGTTCACCAGATGGTGCGCGTCGCCGCTCCCGGCGGGGAAGCCCGCGCACATGCCCGGATGCAACGCCGTCTCGCCCGCATCCGTCACCAGCGTGGGCGTCCCCTCCAGGACGTAGACGAACTCGTCTTGGAGGCGGTGGGCGTGGCGCAGCGCGGAAGCGCCGCCCGGGGGCAGGCGCGTGAGGTTCACGCCGAAGTTGCGGAGGCCGAAGAGGTCGCCCAGCGGGTGCTTATCCCGCGCGCCGATCTTCGCCAGCAGGTCCGGCGGGTAGTTGCTCGGCCGGGCGCGGGGCGGCGCCTCCGAGGCGCGGACGGCGATGGGACGCTCGGGCATCGTGCTCTCCTCCCCGGCCGGTCTAGCATCGCCCCGCCACCGAAGGGGAGGGACGCGCCATGGAGAAGCAGGTGATACGGGCCGGGGTGCCGGAAACCGGCGGGCCGTTCAATCTCTGCGTCCGCCACGGCGACATGCTCTACGTGTCCGGCCTGCCGCCCTTCGAGGAGGAGTACTGCGCGCTGCTCCGCGCCGCCCGCGCCCGCGGCGAACCGCCGCCGCCCTTCCCGGACCTGCCCTTCGAGCGGCAGGTGCGGATCGTGATGGACCACCTGAAGGCGCTGGTGGAAGCGGCCGGGTCGAACATGGATTGCCTGCTCAAAGTGATCGTCTGGCTCAAGGACCAACGGCAGCAGGAGGTGTTCGACCGCATCTACCGGGGCTACTTCTCCTCCGCCGAGGCGCTGCCGGCGCGCACGCGGATGCAGGCCGGCCGCACGCCCATGGACTGCGCGCTGGAGGTGGAGGCGATCGGCTACGTGCCCGCTAAACCGGCAGCCTGAGCCGTGCCCGCAGCCCGCCCAGCGGGCTCTCTTCCAGCATGATGTCGCCGCCGTGCGCGCGGACGATGTCGCGCGCGATGGCGAGGCCGAGGCCGGTGCCGCCCGACGCGCCGCTTCGGAAAGGGCGGAAGGCGGTTTCCCGCTCGGGCGCCGGGATGCCCGGCCCGTCGTCGTCCACCGTCACCTGCGCCCACAGCGCGCCGCCCGGCCCGCCCGGCCCGCCGAGCGCCGCCGCCCGCGGCACCGCGTCCACCGCCACCGCGATGCGCCGCGCGTGCCGCCGCGCGTTGTCCAGCAGGTTGCCCAGGCACCGCCGCACCGCGTCGGCGCGGAGCGGCATCACCAACGCGCCGCCCGGCGCTTCCACCTCCACCGCCGCCCCGGCGCGGCGGGCGTTGGCCGCCACGTCCCGCACCAGCTCCACCAGGTCGGCCGGCGCCGCCTGCTCCGTGCCCTCGCCGCGCGCGAAGGCGAGGTAGGCGGCCACCATCCGCTCCATCTCCTCCACGTCCTGGGTGAGCGCCGCCAAGTCCTCCTCGATCTCCGGCGCGCGCGGCAGCATGGCCAGCGCCAGGCGCATCCGGGTGAGGGGGGTGCGGAGGTCGTGGCTGATGCCGGCCAGCATGTCCGTGCGCTGCGTGACGAAGCGGCGGATGCGCTCCCGCATCTGGTTGAAGGCCGCCGCCGCTTGGCGCGCCTCCGTCGCGCCCTCGGGCTTGATGGCGCCGGTGTCGCGGCCCAGGCCGAAGTTCTCGGCGGCGTCGGCGATCCGCCGGACGGCGCGCACCTGGTTCTTCATGAACAGCACCGCCACCGCCGAGAGCAGCAGCGCCGAGCCCACCAGCCAGATCACGAACAGGTAGAGCGTCGCCGTGAACAGCCGCTTGCGCGGCGCCTCCACGTGCAGGACGCCGTCCGGCAACTGCACCCGGATGACGACGGAGCGCGGATCCGTCTGCCAATCGGTGTCGAAGGGCGCGCGGACGCGCTCGGCCAGAGCCCGGCCCAGGTCCTCTTCCAGCGGCAGCAGCGGCAGGCTGGCGGGGCGCTCCACCGCCTGGATGCGCGCCCCTTCCTCGAAGGCGAGGTTGAGGTCGAGCCGCCAGGACGCTTCGCCGAAGATCC
Organism: uncultured Acetobacteraceae bacterium; assembly: GCA_902805625.1. Lineage (GTDB taxonomy): Bacteria > Pseudomonadota > Alphaproteobacteria > Acetobacterales > Acetobacteraceae > Craurococcus. The sequence goes on along the minus strand of CADCTL010000002.1, from coordinate 17,875 downwards.
ACACGCGGTTCTCCGGCGGCTCCCGCCGCACCAGCTCAGCCACCATCGCCACGTCGCCGGCGACGCCGCCCGCCAACCGGCGTGACACCACATCGAGGTGGCCGCCGTAGAACAGCAGCAGCGCCACGAGCTGCAGCGCCAGGATGGGCAGCAGGATGATGAGGATGGAGCGCCCGAGCAGCCCGCGCGGCACCACGGCGCGCAGCGCGCGGGACAGCGCCTTGCCGGGGAGGGAGGCCACGCCGCCGCCGCCGCTCAGGAGCCCGGCCGCAGCACGTAGCCGCGGTGGCGGACGGTGTGGAGGAAGCGCGGCTCCCGCGGGTCCGGCTCGATCTTGCGCCGGAGCCGCGTCACCTGCACGTCGATCGCGCGCTCGCCGGCCTCCGGCATCCCGAGCGCCGCCGCGATCTCCTCGCGGCTGAGCACGTCGCCGGGCCGCCGCGCCAGGGCCGTGAGGAGCGCCGCCTCGCCGCCGGTGAGGCGCACCGTGCCCTCCGGCCCGCGCAGCTCCGACCGCTCGGCGTCGAACCACCGCGCGCCGAGCTGCACCGGCGCCTGCGGCAGCGGGGACGGCGCGGGCGGCGCGGCGCGGCGGAGGATGGTGCGGATGCGCAGCGCCAGCTCGCGCGGGTCAAAGGGCTTCGGCAGGTAGTCGTCGGCGCCGTGCTCGAAGCCGGCCACGCGGTCGTCCGGCGCGCCGCGGGCGGTGAGCATCAGGATGGGCACCTCCTTGCCCCCGCGGCGCAGCGATTCGGCCAGCTCAAGCCCGCTCTCGCCCGGCATCATCACGTCGAGCACCACCAGATCGAAGGCCACGGCGGCCAGCGAGGCGCGCGCCGCCGCCGCGTCGGGCGCGGTGGACACGCGGAAGCCCTGCTCGGCCAGGAAGCGCTGCAAGAGGCCGCGCAGCCGCGCGTCGTCATCCACCACCAGGAGGTGGGCTGCGTCGCCCGCCTTCGGCGGCTGCGCCTCCTCCATCTCAACCCCCCGCCGTCCGGCCGGTTCGGTTGGGGGGTGAAGCCGCGGCGGGGGGCGGGGACGCCTGCTCCAAACGTTCGACCTGCGCCCGCGCGTCCGGCCCCATCAAGCCGCGCATCACGCGACGGAAGCCTTCCACCGCCGCCGGGCCGGCCTCGCGGTAGGCGCGCACCACCCGCTCGCGCTGCCGCTCGAACAACCGCCGTTCCAGAGCCTCGCCCGTCGGTGTGAGGGACAGCAGGCGCTGCCGACGGTCGGAGCGGCCGGCGGCGGCGCGCACGAGCCCGCCCTCGACCAAGGGCGTCAGCACCCGCCCGAGCGACTGCTTGGTGACGCCGAGGATGCCGAGCAGCTCGCCCACCGGGATGCCGGGGCGGCGGCCCACGAAATGCAGCACGCGGTGGTGCGCCCGCCCCAGGCCGAGCTCCGCCAGGATGGCGTCTGCGCCGGCGGTGAAGTCGCGGTAGCCGAAGAACAGCAGGTCCTGCGCCAGCCGCAGCTCTTCCTCCCGCAGGAACAGGAGGGAGCGCCCGGCGGCGGCGGCCCGCGCGTCGCCCGCCTCGACGGGCGGGGGCCTGAGGTCCATGCGGTCCGGCGCGGCTGCCATGGCGGGCGGTTCCGGTTGGGTCAGCATCATTGACACATCCGCCGCGCGCCTCCTAGCTTCGGCACCGGCGGACGGGCATTTTAGCCGCGCAGGCTTCCAGACAACAGTTTCGACCGGGAGGTCACACCCCATGGCCCTGGTGCCCTTCGACGACCGCGACGGCTTCATCTGGTGGGACGGCGAGTTCGTCCCCTGGCGCGATGCCAAGCTGCACGTCCTGAGCCACGGCCTGCACTACGCCAGCGCGGTGTTCGAGGGCGAGCGGTGCTACTCGGGCAACATCTTCAAGCTGCGCGAGCACTCCGAGCGGTTGCTGAACTCCGCCCGCATCCTCGGCTTCGAGATCCCTTGGACCGCGGAGGAGATCGACGCCGCTTGCATCGAGACGGTGCAGCAGAACGGCCTGACCGACGCCTACGTGCGCCCGATCGCCTGGCGCGGATCGGAGGAGATCGGCGTCGCGGCGCAGCTCACCTCCGTCCACCTGGCGATCGCGGTCTGGGAATGGGGCGCGTACTTCGGCGTGGAGCAGCGCATGAAGGGCGTGCGCCTCAACATGGCGCCCTGGCGCCGGCCGCATCCCTCCACGGCGCCCACGGCCAGCAAGGCCACCGGCCTCTACATGATCGGCACCATGTCGAAGCACGCGGCCATGGACCAGGGCTACGACGACGCCTTGATGCTCGACTGGAAGGGCGACGTGGCGGAGTCCACCGGCGCCAACATCTTCTTCAACATGGGCGGCGAGCTGCACACGCCGAACCCGGTGAACTTCCTCGACGGCATCACCCGCCGCACGGTGATGGGCTTGGCCAAGCAGCACCAGATCAAAGTCGTAGAGCGGACCATCGCCGAGTCCGAGATGAAGGACGCGAGCGAGGTGTTCCTGGCCGGCACCGCGGCCGAGGTGACGCCGGTGCGCGAGATCGCCGGCCACGCCTTCACGCCCGGTCCGATCACGGAAACGCTGATGCGCAACTACGAGGCGCTGGTGCGGCTCTCCCCAGAGGAGGTGGCGAAGCGCGGCGCCTAGAGCGACGTCCGGCGGACATGGACAGGTCGCCGGACGACGTGCTCATCTAGGCAGAGGTCGCCTCCGCGGCGCGGCCGGCGTTCAGCGTGCGGAACTGCCGGTCGTGTCGATGCCGCAGCCGGCGGCGTCCGCTTCAGGCCCGGATGCAAGCGCGGCCAAGGCTGAGGCGGCAGTTGCGGTTTGGGCATCCGTTTGCTCGCCGGCGAAGGCGGTGACGGCGACCAGCGCCGCGGCGCTGCCCATCTTGCGGCTGGACTCGAAGAGGGTCAGGCACTCGAAGGCGACCAGGAACAAACCGACCGTCGCCAGCCCCGGCGCGCGGCCCGAACGATGGAGCGCACCCCGCCTGAAGGCAGAGGCACCCAGAGGGCGAACCACACCGCCAAAACGCCGATCGCCGCGCCGGCGATCAGGTCCGACAAGTGGTGGTATCCGAAGTAGAGGCGCGGCAGGCAAACGCCCACTGCGGCCCAAAGGAACGCGACCGCCCCCAACCGCCGCGATCCGATCCAGACCACGGCGGCCAAGCTGAACGCCAGCGCCGCATGGTCCGACGGGATCGAGCTGCCGTCGTCGATGTATGGCAAGTGGCCGAGATCCGGGAACGGGAAGTCAGGCGTCGCCTGCATCGGGCGCAACCGGTCAGGCAGGACGATCTGCGCGCCGCGGCCGATCGCCATGGCCAGCAGGATGCCGGCGACTTGGCGAAGCGCGCGCACCGGGTCGGCCGCGTAGCCGGACGGGCGCACCCAAACCCAGAAGGCCAGCAGCACCGGCACCCCGAGCTTCAAGGTGTGGGTGTCCACCGCGAGGCGGAATGCCCAGTTGAGGAAGAGCCGTTCTTCCCCGCCGAGCCATCGCATCAGGTCCGTAACGGCGTGCAACGCGGCGCTGTCCAGAGCGGTGACCCAAGCCTCGACTGACAGAACAAGGGGCATAGCCGGGCCTCCCACCAAATGCAGACAGGCCATGTCACTGAAGAGACTCTGAACCGCAACCCAACCTTCCGCCAGAGGCGGGTTGTTCCTGGTTAGGTGAAGCTGCGTACCGTGAGGTAGGCGCCCAGCACCAGCAAGCAGGATTGCACCACGCGCCGGAAGCCCGCCTCCGGCAAGCGCCGGCGCAGCCCACGGCCGGCCGCCATGCCGAGGAAGGTCGGCGCCACCACCGCGACGGAGGCGAGGCCCAGCCCCGGCGGCAGCAAGCCCTGGCCGGCCAGGGCCGCCGCGAGGCAGGCCGTCGCCACCACCGCGCCGAGCCCGAAGCCCTGCACGAACACATCCGGCGGCAAGCGCAGCGCCGCCAGCCACGGCGCGGCCGGGGTGATGAAGCTGCCGGTCAGCCCCGCCACCACGCCGGAAATCCCGCCCATCACCGGCGAGAGCCACTGCTCCCTACTCGGCGGAGGCACCGGCCAGCGCGGGCCGAGCAAGGCCAGCGACGACGAGAGCACCAGCATCGCGCCGAGCAACCCGGTCAGCGTCGCCGCGTCCGCCTTGGAAATATTGCCCGCCGCCAGAAGCGTGCCCGCCGCCGCGGCCAGCAGGAACCAGCGCAGCCGGCGCAAGGTCGCGCGCAGCGCGCCGCCGGCCACCGCCTGCCAGACGTTGGTGGCGAGCGTAGGCAGCAGCATGAGCGCCATCGCTTCCGGCAAGGGGCGGCTCAGCACCAAAAGGCCGAGGCCGAGCGTGGGCAGGCCGAACCCCGCCACGCCCTTCACCAGCCCGCCGAGCACGAAGATGGCGGACACCAGCAGCGCGTCGGCGGTATCGACGGCCGGGATCACGGCGCGGCGGTCCCGCCCCGCCCCCGCCACGCTCGCGGCCCGGTCAACGGCAGCACCCGAGCCACGCGCGCGCCCGTCGCCGCCGCGTCGGCCAGCGCGCCGGCGGTCGCGCAAGGAGGGGATGTGGGCAGCGCCGCGCCGCCGCTCGCGATGGCGGGGGCGGCGGGCGCGGCGTCCCGGCGGCGCTGCCCCATCAGGGGTGCGCGAACAACTCGACGACGTTGCCCTCGGAGTCCGCCACGCGCAGCACCCGCGGCGGGGCGCCGGCAGGGCCGGGCGCTTCCAGCACCGCGACGCGCGCGGTGAGCATCCGCCGGTGCCACCGGTCCAGCTCGTGCGGCGACACGGGAAAGGCGAGCAGCGCGCCCACCTCGGGCATCCGGGCCTCGTCCGCCCGCGGGAACAGCGCGTCGCCGCGGGGGCGGAGCACCAGTTCGACCTGGCCGATGCGGAACCGCGCTTCGTTGCCGCGCTGCGACGCGGGGAGGCCGAGGATGCGGGCGTAGAAGTCGCGCTGGCGGGGCAGGTCGTGGCAGGCCAACTCCACGCGCGCGATCGGGCCGAGGTCGAGGCCGTGGCTCAAGCGGCCGCGCTCCCGGCGCGGGCCGCCCACCGGGCCGCCGCGGCGTCGTCCTCCGCCTTGGCCTCCACCCAGCGTTCGCCCCTGCCGTCGGTGAATTCCTCGCGTTTCCAGAACGGGGCGCCGGTTTTGAGCCAGTCGATCAGGAAGGCGCAGCTTTCCAGCGCCGCCGCCCGGTGCGGCGAGGCGGTGAGCACCAGCACGATCGGCTCCCCCGGCCGCAGGCGCCCGACGCGGTGGACCACGGTGCAACCGGTGAGGGGCCAACGCTCGCAGGCCTCGGCGGCGATGCCCGCGATGGCGCGCTCCGTCATGCCCGGATAGTGCTCCAGGACCAGAGCCGCGAGGCCGTCGTCGGCGCGGCACAGGCCGACGAAGCTCGCCACGGCGCCGACGTCCTCGCGCCCCGCCGTCAACGCCGCGCTCTCCGCCGAAAGGTCGAAGGGCGCTTCCTGCACCCGGACGCCCGGGGCCGCGGCGGTGGTCATCCGCCCGTCACCGGCGGGAAGAAGGCCACCTCGTCGCCCGGCGACAGGCGGCGGTCGGGCGCCGCGAAGTCCTGGTTCACCGCGGCGCGGATGGCGCCGGCGTTGGCGAAGGCCGCCGCGTGGCCGGGGCTGCGCCCGGACAGCCAACGCATCAGCCCGGCCACGTCGGCGACGTCCGGCGGCGGCGCGACCTCCTCTGCGCCGACTCCGACCTTCTGCCGCACCCAGGCGAAGTAGAGAACCTGCAAGATTTCTACCGCGGCGTCGGAAAGGTCTGCGGCATGCCGCCGGAGGGGGTGATGGTGGTGAAGCCGCCGTCGCGGTGGATCACGCCACCGCCGCCGCCGGGCGTGGTGAAGCTCTGGATCCGGTCCGTGCCGCCGCTGGTGACGACCGGGCCGCCGGGGGTGAGCACCACCTGCCCGTCGGAGCGGCGCGGCGGGGGCGCGTTGCCCCCCGGCGGGACCGGCAGCACCTGCACCCGCTCCGGTTCGTACGGTTCGATGAGGGGCGGTGGCGGCGAGGACCCGCCGCGTCGCCGGCGCTGCTCCAGCGGGCGCGGCTCCGCAGGCGGAACCGCGTCGGCGCGCGGGGCGGCGTCGCGCCGCCGACTGTCGTCGTCCCACAGCCTGCTGCCGTCCCTCGGCTCGCCGGGGCGGTAGGCCGGGACGCCGCGCAGGGCGGCGTCCGGGTTGGCGAGGGTGGCGCGCGGCGCTTCCTCCACCGGCCACACGCTGCCGGGCTCGACGCGTAGCGGCTCCACCTGCGCTTCCACGCCGCGGACACGCCGGATGGTGTCGCTGTCTTCCACCCGATCCGCGGCCTTGCCGCCCCAGGCCGCCCGGAACAACCCTCCGGAACTGCCGTCCGCGACGGCCCAGTCCCGGCTGTCGAAGGTGGTGCAACCGCCGAGCAGCGCCGCGAGGGCCAGCGACGCGGCTCCGTTTCGTCCGTGTTTCCGCAGCATGACCGACTGCCTCCTGTTGCCCGGCGTGTCCGCCCGGGCGCTTATCGAAAGGATGGGCCGCCGCCGCCGCGCCCTCAAGGGCGGAGCGGCTCGGGGCCGCGTTCCGCCGGGGGAGGGGGCGGCTCGCCGGCCGCGTCGTGCTCTGCGGCGTGGCGCAGGCCCGCGGTGAGGTAGTCCCAGCCGGTGACGAGGGTGAGCGCGGCCGCCGCCCAGAGCATGGCCTCGCCGATGAGGGACACGGGCAGGAAGCCCAGATGCAGCACCGCCGCCCCCGTGTCGCCGGCCAGCAGGGTGCCGAGCGCGCCCATCTGGAAGCCCGTCTTCCACTTGGCGAGCCAGGTAACGGGCAGCCCGATGCGGAGCGCGGCGAGGTACTCGCGCAGGCCGGACACCAGGATTTCGCGCAGCAGCACCACGATGGCGGGGAACAGCGCGGCGTCCGACAAGCGTTCCATGCCCGCCAGCAGCATCAGCGCCGCGCCGACCAGCAGCTTGTCGGCGATGGGGTCGAGCATCCGCCCGAAGCCGCTCACCGTCCGCCGCTCGCGGGCGATCTTGCCGTCGAAGTAGTCGGTGATGGCGGCGGCGGAGAACACGGCGCAGGCGGCCGCGTCGCCCCAGGGATGCCGGAGCGCGACCAGCGCCATCAGCACCGGGATGGCGGCGATGCGCGAGAGAGTCAGTAAGTTCGGCAGGTCGGTTGGCATGGGTCGCTCGGCCGCGTTTCAGACTCCCCGGCTCCTTGGAGCCGATTTCGGTCCGTTCCGCACGGACTTTCTTCGCTTCGGACTGGCCGCATCAGGTTTCCGGCGCCGTTCCGTCGGCCGCCGCCGGGACGGTGTCGCGCGCCGCGGGCTTCGGCGGGGCCGCGCCGCGCAGGGTGTCGCGCGCCGCCGCGTCGGGGTGGAAGTGCCCGTAGACGCGCCGCGCCACGGCGGGGCCGATTCCGGGGCAGTTCTCCAGATCCTCGAACGAAGCGTTGCGGACGCCGCGGGCCGAGCCGAAGTGGTTCAGCAACCGCCGCTTGATGGCGCCGCCGACGCCGGGGACGTCGTCCAGCTCGCTCCGGGTGAGGGCCTTGGAGCGGCCGGCGCGGTGGGTGGTGATGGCGAAGCGGTGCGCCTCGTCGCGCAACCGTTGCAGGTAGTAGAGCACGGGGTCGCGCGGCGGGAGCTGGAACGGCGCCTTGCCGGTCTGGTGGAACCACTCCCGCCCCGCGTCGCGGTCCGGCCCCTTGGCGACGGCGACCAAGGGCACGTCGTGGACGCCGATCTCGGCCAGGACCTCGCGCGCCGCGTTGAGCTGGCCGATGCCGCCGTCGATCAGCACCAGGTCGGGCCAAGTGCCGCTTTCGCGCTCGGGGTCCTCCTTGAGGGCCCGGCCGAAGCGGCGCTCGAACACCTCGCGCATCATGGCGAAGTCGTCGCCGGGCCGGATGTCGCCGCGGATGGAGAATTTGCGGTAGGCGTTCTTCAGGAAGCCGGACGGGCCCGCGACGACCATCACCCCGTAGGCGTTGGCGCCCTGGATGTGGCTGTTGTCGTAGACCTCGATGCGCTCGGGCGCCGCCGGCAGGTCGAACACGCGTGCCGTGCCCTGGAGCAGCGCCTCTTGCGCCGTGCCTTCCGCCATGCGGCGCTCCAGCGCCTCGCGGGCGTTGGTGGCGGCGTGCTCCACGGCGGCGCGCTTGTCGCCGCGCTGCGGCCTGTGGATCTGGACGCGGCGGCCGGCTTTGAGCGTCAGCGCCTCGGCGATCAAGCCGCACTCCGGCGGCTCGTGGCTGACCAGCACGGTCGGGGGCGGCGGCAGGTCGTCGTAAAGCTGGGCCAGGAAGGCGCCGAGCACCTGCTCCGGCGTGTCCTGGTCCTTGGTGTGGCTCAGGAAAAACGGCCGGTTGCCGTTGTTGCGGCCGCCGCGGAAGAAGAACACCTGCACGCAGGTCTGCCCGGCGAGCTGGTGCAGCGCCACCACGTCGGCGTCGCCGATCCCGTCCATGTTGATGCGGTCGCGGCCCTGGACGTGGGTCAGGCCGCGGATGCGGTCGCGCAGCGCCGCGGCGCGCTCGAACTCCAGCCGCTCGGAAGCTTCCTCCATCTCGCGGGCGAGATTCTTCTGGATGGAGGGCGTCTCGCCGGACAGGAACTGCTTCGCCTGCCGCACCAGGTCGGCGTAGTCGTCCTTGCTTATGCGCTCCACGCAGGGGCCGGAGCAGCGGCGGATTTGGTAGAGCAGGCAGGGCCGGTCGCGGCTCTCGAACACCGTGTCGCGGCAGGAGCGCAGCAGGAACACGCGCTGCAAGGCCGTGAGCGTCTGGTTCACCGCCCAGGTGGAGGCGAACGGTCCCCAGTAGCTCGCGCCCTTGCGACGCTCGCCCCGGTGCTTGGTGATCTGCGGGTAGGGGTGGTCTTCCGTCAGCACCAACCAAGGGTACGACTTGTCGTCGCGGAGGACGATGTTGTAGCGCGGCCTCAGCTTCTTGATGAGGTTCGCTTCCAGCAGCAGCGCCTCGGCTTCGCTGCCGGTGGTGATGACCTCGAACTGGCGCGTTTCGTGGACCATGCGCCGGAGGCGCTCCGGCAGCCGCCCGATCTGCGTGTACGCCGCGACGCGCCGCTTCAGGGCGCGGGCCTTGCCGACGTAGAGCGCGTCGCCCTTGGCGTCGAGCATCCGGTACACGCCGGGCGACAGCGGCAGGGTGGCCAGCGCCGTTTCGATGACCTGGAGGCCCTGCATGGCCGGCGGGCCGGGCGCGTCCATCTCGGGTTGGGTCATGCCGCTCGATTAGGGGTGGGTCGGAATGGGCCGCAAGGCGGGGTTCTCCACCGATCCTGTGGAAAACCCTGTGGATGAACAGCGGCGGCGGGCGCTCCCGTCTCGCAGCCCCAAGCCTCCGCACGCCTTGCCTTCAATTGAGGCAGCCGAGCAAACGATACGATATCAAGGCCGTGCGCGTGCAGATTGATGTTCGCCTTCCCATTTGAGCCCGCTTGCCAAGCCCGAACCGCCTTGATCGCAAACCTGTGACGCCGGTGGACAAGTTGTGCAACGAAACCGCCTCAAACCCGCGTCCGCTCGACCAACACGCCCACCCCCGCCGCTTCCGCGAAGGCGTCCGGCTTCTCGACCGACACCCGCGCCCGGACCACGCGCGGGTCGGCCAGGGCCGCCAGCGCGAGCCTCTCGGCCAGGGTCTCCACCAGCAAGGTGTGGCCTTCGGCCACGATGGTCCTGGCCGCGCGCACCACCGCCCCGTAGTCCACCGTCCGCCGCAGGTCGTCCTCGCCGACCCCGGACGGCGCGGCCTCGTCGCGCACCGCCAGTTCCACCCCGACCACCACGCGCTGCGGCGCCGCCTTCTCGTGCGGGTGGACGCCGAGCAGGGCACGCAACTCCAACCCCCGCACGAACACCACGCGGAGCCCGGCCGCGGCGTCCGGTTGCAGGCTCATTCGGGCAGGGCGCCGGCGGCCGAGGCCGGCGACCATTGCAGGTGCTGCCCGCCGTCGAGCGCGAGCATCTGCCCGGTCATCGCCGGCAGGGCCAGGACGCACAGCACCGCGCGCGCCACCTCCTCCGGGCCCGTGCCGCGGCCGAGCGGCACGGAGGCGCATTGCCGGGCGAACTGCTCGGCGCTCTGCCGCGGGCTCGGCAGGGCGGGGCCGGGCCCGATGCCGTTCACCCGTATGCGCGGCGCGAGCGCCAGGGCGAACTGCTGCGTCAGCGACCAAAGCCCCGCCTTGGACAGCGTGTAGGACAGGAAATGCGGCGTGGGCGACCAGACCCGCTGGTCGAGCATGTTCACCACCGCGCCCTCCGCGCCGGCCGGCAACGCCCGCGCGAAGGCCTGCGTGAGCACGAACGGCGCGCGGAGATTGGGCTCCAAGTGGCTGTCCCAGCTCTCGCGCGTGGCGTCGTCCCATTCGTCGCGCTCGAAGGCGCTGGCGTTGTTGACCAGGACGCCGATCGGCCGCCCGAGCGCCGCGGCGGCGGCCGGCAGCAGCGCCGCGACCTCCGCTTCCCGCGCCAGGTCGGCGCGCAAGACCACGGCGCGGCGGCCGAGGGCCTGGATCGCCTCGGCCGTGCCTTCCGCCTCGGCGGCGCTGGCCCCGTAGTGCAGCGCGACGTCGAAACCCGCTCCCGCCAGCCCGAGGCAGATCGCCCGGCCGAGCCGCTTGGCGCCGCCGGTGACGAGCGCCGCGCGCGGGATCGCGGTCGGTATGGCGTCGGCGAGCGGCGCGGGCGGCGGCATGGCGGCGGTCGGTGTAGGCGGGCGCGTCCGCGCCGGCAAGCGCGCGGGCCGGGTTGCCCATGCCGCGGCAGCGACCCTATCTTGCGCGCCAGCGACGGAAAACCGCGCCGCGGGACTGATCGCGCGTAGCCCTGGCATCGCCATCCTGGTGAGCTTCAACCCGGCGGTTTGCTTCTGGAAAGGCGATCCGGCTTGAACCGGGCCCGAACACCCGACGCATGATCTACTTCCTGCACATCCCGAAAACCGCCGGCCAGAGCCTGGCCACGCGGATCGCCAGCGCGTTCCCGCCGGGGCGCGCCAAGATCCTGGTGCCGCTGGTCGCCACGCAGGAAGAGCTATGGAGCCTGGCGGAGCGCCACGACATGCTCGGCGCGCACACCGCCCCGACCGCGCTCGCGCGGCGCCCGCCCGGCATGGAGCTGATGGCCGCGGTGCGGAACCCGGTCGAGCAGATCGTGTCGCACTACCGGCACATCCGCCGCGATCCGCTCAACCCGCTCCACGCGGCGGCGGTGGCGCTGCCGACGCGCGGCTTGCTGGAGCGGTTCGCCGGGTACTTCTTCAAGTTCCAGGCCCGGACGCTGGTCGGCGCGTTCCGCGTGCCGACGCCGGCGGAGGAGATCGCCGGCGAAGAGGCGTGGCTGCTGCGCCAACTCGCGGACGTGGTGCCCGGCATCCGCTGGCTGCTGCCGACTGAGCGCACCGACGAGTTCTGCGCCTTGTGGTCGCTCGAAGCCGGGCGGCCGCTCGGTCAGCCCGACGCCACGCTGAACCAGGTCGCCGACGACGACGTGGACGCGCCGGCGTTGCGCGCTTGGCTCCTGCAGCGCCCGGAACGCTTCGCGGTGGACAGCCTCCTCTGGACCACGGCGCGGCGGCGCCACGCGGAGTGGCGGGACGCCTTGCTGAGCCGCGCGCCCGCGACCGGCGAGCCCGCGCCCGGCGTGCGGGCGTGGGCTTCGGCCGACGCCGGCGTTTGGCTGGTGCGCGACTGGCACCCGCCGGAGCCGACGCCGGACGGAGGAGTCGATTGGTGGGCCGGCCCAGGCCTGTTCCCGCGCATACGCGTGCGCCGCGGCCCCCACCGGACGCTGCGCTTCGAGGCCGAAGCGTTCCTCGGCGTCCACTGGAACCGCATGGTGCTGTTGCGCGCGGCGGACATGGCCGAGGTGCCGTTCCGCGGGACGCTCGACCCGGAGCGGGGCACCGTCGCGTTCGAGGCGGAGATCGGGCACCTGGAGCCGGACGAAACCCTGGTGCTGCACACCCAGGAGGACATCCTGATGGTCCCGCCCGTGCCGCTCGCGCTCCAGATGCCGCGGCGCGGTTTCGCCGCCCGTGACTGGCGCCTGGAGTAGGATCGGCGGCCCGCGTCGCCGGGCGCCATCGAACGCGACTTGGAACCCCCTGAGGAGCGCCATGCCCGAAAACGCCGGCGACGAGTTGGCGGCCTTGCGCCAGCAGGTCGCGCGAATGGCCGGCCGGATCGAGGACCTCGCGTCCCTGATGACCGACAGCTACCACCATCAGATGTCGATGCTGCGCCGCATCCACGACAGCGGCAGCATCTACCTCGGCGGCCACGTCGCCATGACCTTCCTGACGAACGGCTACCGCGCCTTCGTGGACACGAGGAGCCTGGACGTCGGGGTCCACCTCCTGCACGGCGGCAGTTGGGAAACGCACTACACCGAAGCCTTCAAAAGGATGCTCCGGCCGGGGGCCACGTGGTGGACGTGGGCGCGAACCTCGGCTGGTACACGCTGGTGGCGGCGCCCATCGTGGGCGCGACCGGACGGGTTTTCGCGGTCGAGCCCAATCCTGGCCTGGCGCGGCTGGTCCAGGAGTCGGTCCACACCAACGGCTTCGTGGGGTGGACGCAAGTCTACCAAGTGGCCGTCAGCGACGCGCCCGGCGTGGTCGATCTGGTCTACGACCCGGACATGCCCGGCGGCGGCGTCATCCGGCCGGCGTCCTACGCGCTGACCCATGTCCGCAGCACCGCGACTCGCGTCGCCGCCGTCCGGCTCGACGCGTTGCTCGCCGGGCACGCCGGGCCGTTGGACGTGCTGAAAATGGACATCGAAGGTTGGGAGGGCGTGGCCCTCCGCGGGATGACGGGCATCCTCGACCGTTCGCCCAGGCTGCGGATGCTCGTCGAATGGGGCACCGCGCAGGATCAGACGCCGGCGCCGCGCGCCGAGACCGCGCTGGAACTCGGCCGGCGCGGCTACACGCCGTTCCGCATCGCGCCCGACGGTTCGATCGCGCGCGAGACCTGGGACGGGGCGTTGGCCGAACAGGCGCTGACGAACTTTGTGCTGTTGCCGGAAGGCGATCCGCTGGCCGTCCCGTGACGGCGCCGCCGCGTCACCGCGCGCGGCGCCCGCCGCCGCGCTTCTTCTTCTCCGGGTCGTAGCCGCCGCCGCCGGGGCCGAGCGGCTTCGGCTTCCAGTCCTGCTTGGGCGCGGCCTGCCGGGGCGCGGCGTCTTGCAGGCTGCGGCCGGCGAGGTTCGGCGCCAGCCCGAGGTCCATGGCTTCCAGCCGTTTGACCTCGTCGCGCAGCCGCGCCGCCTCCTCGAACTCCAGGTCGGCCGCCGCGGCGCGCATCCGCTTCTCCAACTCGGCGATGGAGGAGCGCAGGTCCTTGCCGACGAATTGCGAGGTGGAGTCGCCTTCCACCGCCTCCACCGTGACGTAGTCGTGCTCGTAGACGGTCTGGAGCACGTCGGCGATCTGGCGCTTGATGGTCTGCGGCGTGATCCCGTGCTCGGTGTTCCAGTTCTGCTGCCGGGTGCGGCGCCGGTCGGTCTCCTCGATGGCGCGGCGCAGGCTGTCCGTCATGCGGTCGGCGTAGAGCAGCACGCGCCCCTCGGCGTTGCGCGCGGCGCGGCCGATGGTCTGCACCAGAGAGGTGAAGGAGCGGAGGAACCCTTCCTTGTCCGCGTCCAGGATCGCCACCAGCACGCACTCGGGTATGTCCAGCCCCTCGCGCAGCAGGTTGATGCCCACCAGAACGTCGAACACGCCCTTCCGCAGGTCGCGGATGATCTCGATCCGCTCCAGCGTGTCCACGTCGGAGTGGAGGTAGCGGACCTTGATGCCCGCTTCCGTCATGTACTCCGTCAGGTCCTCGGCCATGCGCTTGGTGAGCGTCGTCACCAGCACGCGCCCGCCGCGGTTGATCGCGTCGCGGCACTCGGCGAGCAGGTCGTCCACCTGGCCCTCGACGGGCCGAATCTCCGTGACCGGGTCGATCAGCCCCGTGGGGCGGATCACCTGTTCGGCGAAGGTGCCGCCGGTGCGCTCCAGCTCCCAGGGGCCGGGCGTCGCGCTGACGAAGACGGTGTTGGGCCGGTACGCCTCCCATTCCTCGAACTTCAGCGGCCGGTTGTCCGTGCAGGAGGGCAGGCGGAAGCCGTGCTCGTTCAGCACCGTTTTCCGCGCGTAGTCGCCGCGGTACATGCCGCCGATCTGCGGCACGGTGACGTGGCTCTCGTCCACGATCAGCAGCGCGTTCTCCGGCAGGTACTCGAACAGGGTCGGCGGCGGCTCGCCCGGCTTGCGGCCGGTCAGGTAGCGGCTGTAGTTCTCGATGCCCTTGCAGCTGCCCGTGGTTTCGAGCATCTCGATGTCGAAGGTGGTGCGCTGCCCGAGGCGCTGCGCCTCCAACAGCCGGCCCTCGGCTTCGAGCTGCGCCAAGCGCTCCTGCAACTCCGCCTTGATGGACCGGATCGCCTGCTGGAGCGTCGGCCGCGGCGTCACGTAGTGGCTGTTGGCGTAGACGGAGACGCGCTCCAACTCCTGCGTCACCTCGCCGGTCAGCGGGTCGAACTCGCGGATGCCGTCCACCTCGTCGCCGAACAGGCTCACGCGCCAAGCGCGATCCTCAAGGTGCGCGGGCCAGATATCGACGGTCTCGCCGCGGATGCGGAAGGTGCCGCGGGCGAAGAAGCTGTCGTTGCGGCGGTACTGCTGCTCGACCAAGCCGCGCACCAGCGTGTCGCGCTCGATCCGCCCGCCGCGCTCCAGCCGCACCACCATGCGCGAGTAGGTGTCCACCGAGCCGATGCCGTAGATGCAGGACACGGAGGCCACGATCACGATGTCGCCGCGCTCCAGCAGCGATTGCGTCGCGGAGTGGCGCATCCGGTCGATCTGCTCGTTGATCTGCGCATCTTTTTCTATGTACGTGTCCGTGCGCGGGACGTAGGCCTCCGGCTGGTAGTAGTCGTAGTAGGAAACGAAATACTCCACGGCGTTCTCGGGGAAGAAGCTCTTCATCTCGCCGTAGAGCTGCGCGGCCAGCGTCTTGTTCGGCGCCAGGATCAAGGTCGGGCGCTGCAACGCCTCGATCACCTTGGCCATGGTGAAGGTCTTGCCCGAGCCGGTGACGCCGAGCAGCACCTGGTCGCGCTCGTTGCCCTGCAACCCGGCCACGAGGTCGCGGATGGCGGCGGGCTGGTCGCCGTTCGGCTCGAAGGGCGAGACCACCTGGAGGGCGCGCGCCGGGGGCGGCGACGGCCGCCGGGGCGGGAAGAACTGGACGGGCGTGATCTGGTTCATCGCGCCCCCAATATGGGAGCGGGGGCGCCGCCGGTCGAGTTCGGCGGCGCCCCGGCCCGGTTCCTACCGCCGCTTGCTGCTGAGGAGGCTCGTGATGATCAAAGTGGCCGCCACGGCGATTCCGATGGCCACGAAGGGCCTTTCCCGGGTCACGGAACGGACTTGGTCGGCCACGTCGTAGGCCATCTCCCGCCCGTCCCGCGCGTAATCGCGGGCGTAGCTGCCTGCGGTGCGGGCCGCTTCGCTCGGCGAGGCGCCGAGGTTGCGCTCCACAAGGTCTTCCATCTGCGACCACAAGCGGCGCAGTTCGCCGCGCGCGTCGCCGGCGCCTTCGCGCGCCCGGCGGCCTGCGTCGCGCCCGTAATCCTCTGCCGCGTCGCGCGCTTCGTAGGCGCCCCTGGTCAGGGTCGAAAGGAATCCACCGGCCATGTCGTCCACTCCTTCGTTGCGTCTCGCGCCCTCAACGGGCGGAACGGCCGCCGGTTCGCCGGCGGGGGAGGGCGGCGCCGGCGTGGCGGTGGTGGGCGCCGGGCCGGCCGGGCTGATGGCGGCGGAAACGATGGCGCGGGCCGGCCTTTCCGTGACCGTGTTCGACCGGATGCCCTCGCCCGCCCGCAAGCTGCTGATAGCCGGCCGCGGCGGGCTGAACCTCACCCACTCCGAGCCGCTGCCGCTCTTTCTGTCCCGCTACGGCGAAGCCGCGGCCCGGCTGCGTCCGGCGGTGGAAGCCTTCCCGCCGGAAGCGCTGGTCCGGTGGTGCGAGGCGCTCGGGCAGCCGACTTTCGTTGGCTCCAGCGGCCGGGTCTTCCCGCGAACGATGAAGGCCTCGCCCCTGTTGCGCGCCTGGCTGGCCAGCCTCGGGTCGCTCGGGGTCGTCCTCCGGCCGCGGCACGCGTGGCGGGGCTGGGAGCCCGACGGCGCGATCCGCTTCGACACCCCGGGAAGCCCAACGCGCGCATGGCCCACAGCCACCGTCCTCGCGCTCGGCGGGGCGTCCTGGCCGCGGCTCGGGTCGGACGGGGCTTGGCCGGCGCTGCTGCCCGGCGTGGAGGTCTCGCCCTTCCGCCCGGCCAACTGCGGCTTCCGGTGCGCCTGGTCCGACACCTTCCGCGCCCGCTTCGAAGGTGAGCCGTTGAAACGCATCGCGCTGGAATTCCGCGGCCGGCGGCAGCGCGGCGAAGCGGTCGTCACCGCCACCGGCATCGAGGGCGGCGCCGTGTACGCCCTGTCCGCGCCGCTGCGCGAGGCGATCGCCGCCGAAGGCGCGGCAACGGCGCTTCTCGATCTGCGCCCGGACATCGACGCCGAGGAACTGGCCCGGCGGCTGGACGGGCCCCGCGGCTCCGTATCGCTGTCCAACCACCTCCGACGCGCCGGCTTTCCGCCCGTGGCCGTGGGGCTGGTGCAGGAAGCGCTGCACACAGGGCACGGCGCGGCACCCCCGCCGCTGTTGCGCTTGATCAAGGCGCTACCGCTGCGCCTCCTTTCGACGGAGCCGATCACCGGCGCCATTTCCTCGGCCGGCGGCCTGCGCTGGGACGAGGTGGACGAGCGCTTCATGCTGCGCGCCCGCCCCGGCGTCTTCGCGGCGGGGGAGATGCTGGACTGGGAAGCGCCGACCGGCGGCCACCTCCTGCAAGCCTGCTTCAGCACCGGCGCCGCCGCCGGGCGAGGCGCGGCGGCGTGGCTGGCGGAGAGAGCGCGGCGCTGAAGCCCGGCCCTACCGGCGCGGCAGCACCAAGGCGAGGGTCTGGGCCACGGCGGCCCTGGCGAAGGCCGGCCCGCTCAGGAGCAGGCCGCTCAACGGCCCGCGCACGAGGGTCCGCACCCGCCCTAGGGCGCGCAAAGCCGCCGCCGCGACGTCGGCGGGGTCTTCGGCCCCCGGCAGGTTGCCGCCCCCGAAGCCGGACCGCGCCGCGAACTTGGTGCGGGTCGCCGTCGGGCAGAGCGCCAGCACGTCCACCGGCTCCGCGGCCAGCTCCGCCGAAAGCGCCTCCGCCAAGGAGAGGTCGAAGGCCTTGCTGGCCGCGTAGGCGGCGAGGCGGGGCACCGGCACGAACGCGGCGTTGCTGGACACGATGACGAGCCCCGCCCGGCGCCGCCCGGCCTCCGCGCGCCGGATCATCCCCGGCAGCAACCGCCGCGACAGCACCACCGGCGCCATGACGTTCACGGACACCGTCGCGCGCAGCGACGCTTCGCTCGCCTGGAGGAAGTCGCCGAACGGCCCGACTCCGGCGTTGGCGATCAGCAGGTCCACGCCGAAGGCCTCCGCCCGCGCGGCCACCGCGTCGAGCCCCGCATCCGTCGCCAGGTCGGCCGCCACGGTTTCCACGCGGCGCCCGGGCGCGACCAGTTCCGCGGCCAGCCGCTCCAGCGCCGCCCCGTCGCGGCCGGTGAGGAGGACGTCGGTCCCGGTGGAGAGGGCCCGAGCGAAGGCCTCCCCGATCCCGCTGGTCGCGCCGGTGACGAGGGCGGCCCGGTGGGGCGTGCTGGTGCGGGTCATACCCCTTCATCTGAGGTGGCGGCCGCGTCGGGCAAGCGCCGGCCGCCGCCCGCGGCGTCGTGCGGGTACGCCCGGCCGGGCCGAGCGCGGTAGGTGGGCAGGGACCAGCCGC
>CADCTL010000001.1 GCA_902805625.1 uncultured Acetobacteraceae bacterium | reverse complement strand
GCGCTCGCCTACAACTGCCGCCGCCTCCACCGAATGCAGGCGGCCTGACCGAAGCGCGTCCCGCGCAAACCGCCTCGCAGACCACGCGAATCCGACAGGCTGCTAGCACTACTTTGGCAGGCTGACCGGAACCTGCCGCGCCCCGAGCGCTTCCTCCCGTGCTGGCGGGACCGGGAGCGAAGCCATGTCCGGGGAGCGCGAGGGCTGGCGGGCGGAGTTGGGGCGTTGGCTCGATCCGTTCCTCGATGCCTTGGAGCATCCGGCGCGCCGGGCGATGTGCCCGCTCTACCTGGCCGGGCTGATCGGGCCGGGCGACAGGAAGAGCGTGCAGCCCATGGCCGAGCGGCTGGGCCTGCCCAGCCACGACGGGCTGCACCACTTCATCGCGGCGGGCGCGTGGGACGCGGCGCCGCTGGAGGCCGAGTTGGCGCGGCGGGCCGACCGGCTGGTGGGCGGCGCGGACGCCTGGCTCGTCGTGGACGACACTGCGCTGCCCAAGAAGGGCGACCGCTCCGTCGGCGTCGCGCCGCAGTACGCGTCGGCGCTGGGCAAGAACGCCAACTGCCGGACGCTCGTCTCCTTGACCCTGGCGCGGCGCGAGGTGCCCGTCCGGGTCGCGCTGCGGCTGTTCCTGCCGGAGAGCTGGACGGGCGACCCCGCCCGGCTGGACAAGGCCGGCGTGCCGGAGGAGCGGCGCGCGCACCGGACCAAGCCCGAGATCGCCTTGGCCGAGTTGGACCGCCTGGCCGCCGCCGGAGCGCGGTTCGGCTGCGTGCTGGCCGACGCCGCCTACGGGGTCAGCGCACCGTTCCGGCAGGGCCTGAGCGCGCGGGGCTTGCGCTGGGCCGTCGGCGTCCCGCGGCACCTCAAGGTCTACCCGGTCGACGTCGCCCTGGTCCCGCCGGCGCCGGGACACCGCCGCCGGCTGCACACGCCTGACCGGGTGTCGGTGCCCGCGGAGGAGGTGCTGGCCGGCGCCGATTGGCGGCCGATCAGCTGGCGCCGGGGCACCAAGGGCCGGCTCGCCGCCCGCTTCGCCGCCATGCGGGTGCGCGTGGCCGACGGCCCGGCGCGGCAGATCCGCGACAAGCCGGCGCAGCACCTGCCGGGCGAAGAGGCCTGGGTGGTGGGCGAGCGCCGCTCGTCGGGCGAGGCGAAGTACTACCTGTCCAGCCTGCCCGCCGATACGGGGCTCGCCACGCTCGCGGCCGCCATCAAGGCGCGCTGGGTGTGCGAGCAGGCGCACCAGCAGATGAAGGAGGAACTCGGGCTCGACCACTTCGAGGGGCGGTCATGGGCCGGGCTGCACCGCCACGCGCTCACGACGATGATCGCTTACGCCTTCCTCCAGCACCGACGCCTCAGCGCGGCGGGGCGGGGGGAAAAGCGCCGCCGGCGAACCGCCGCCCGAGCCGAGCCTCCCCGCCACCCGGCACGCCATCGTCTGCCGGCTGCTGCGGCCGTCGCCGCCGCAGTGATGCCCGCACTGCCGACGGTGGATCAGCAGACCGCCGCTTGAGCGGCGCTTGCCAAAGTAGTGGTAGTCGGCACAGCGAAGGTGCGCTGCTCACCTCTTCTGCGCGGGCACGTTCATGGCGCCCGGCGCCGTCGCGTGCCGACTGAACTGGAATGGCACGGGCGGGCAGGCCGCGCGCGCCGCGATCAAGCCCGCCAGCAACGGCGCCAACCACACCAGACGCGCCGCGTAGCGGCCGAACACGTCGCTGCCGAGGGCAACCAACGCGGCGTTGCCCAGGTAGGCGGTCAGAAACAGCAAGGCCGGCACCCAAACGTCCGGACGCCGCCGCACGAAGCCGAACGCCACCAGGCCGGCGAGCGCGACGAGTCCGGCGCCGGCGAGGGTTTCGGCCGGCAAGCGGGGCATCAAAGGGCGCAGGTCGTCGGTGGCCTGCAAGGTGTCAGTGACCGCGTCGATGACTTTGGCCTGCCCGATCTGGATCATCGGGTCTCCAAACGTCCAAGTGCCCTCGTCATCCATGCCGTTGCCGAGTTCGAACTGCACGGTCTGGCGGAGGGTGCGGACCGCGCTGTTCGCAAGCCACTCGGGCCAGACTTGCCGGAGAAGGATCGGGTTCAACTCCGCCGCTTCGTGCATGAACTTCGGAGCGAAGCCCATCTCCGGCAGCGGCGACCAAGTCCGCCACAAGAACTCATCGGTTGAGAGCTTCAAGCGGTCCAAGTAACGGCACGCGACCCAGGGCTTGCCGGCCTCGCATCCAGGGCGGAGCGCCGCCGCCGCGTCGCCGTCGGCGGCGAGGCGGGCGAAAAGAAACACCGATCCGCCGAGCGATCCGGTGAGGGCGCGATAGGTGATCCAGTTGCCCGCGGCCAGCGCGCCCCATCCGACCCCGGCCGCCAGGAGCGACAGCACGGCGGCGCGCCGGAACCGCCACAGGAGATCCCGGCCGGCGCGGCGCAAACGCACGACCAGCAGGCAGGCGAAGGCGAAGATGGCGAGGCCGAGCAGCAACAGCGGATGGGTGAGGTGCGTGGTGACGCACCCGATGACCATGCCGAGCAGGAGCAGCCGTTCCGCCAAGGGCAAGTCCGCGCGGTGCTCCACCAGGAGGAACAGGGCCAGCAGCATGAGGCCCGTGAACAGGTCCGGCTGCACCCAAGCGGCGAGCCAGGGCGCGTGGCTCAGCGCCACCACCGCGAACAGGGAGAGCGCCAGGGGCAAGCGCCACGCCAGCGGCCAGCGCGGACTGTCGAGGGCGACCGACCGGGTCACGAGCCAAGCGGTCAGCGCCGCTTGCACCACGATGGGCAGCCACAGCGACCACAGCCCCCCTGTGGCGCGCAGGAAAGCGCCGTACCCGAAGGCACGGGTGAACTGCGGGCGAAACACGTCGGCCGCGACCAGGTAGCCCTCTGTGTCCGGGAACACCACGGGGTACCCGTTGATCACCGCCGGCGCGAGGCACGCCAGGAAGACCGCCGCGGCGAAAAGGAGTTGCGCCCGGGCGGAGAGCCCCCGCCCCGCGGCGGCGGTCACTTCGCCGGTGGAGAAACCGTTCAGCGTCCCGGCAATGCTCAAGCGTCCGCCCCTGATTACATGACCCGGCACGATGCTGCGATGCAGCAACGCGCTTCGGCTAATGGCATATGAGGGCGCCGGTTCCACTTGCTGACGGGACGTGGCCGTGACGTGATGGAGAAATCTCCGGGTCGGCGCGGCCTTGCGGCCCCGGTCCGCCGCTGCCACACAGCCGGGGCGGCAGAAACCGCGAGCGCCATGGCAAACGATTCGTCCCCCTTTCCCGACCCGCTTGCGGCGGGCTCGCCGGCCTTGCTGCCCGCTGGGCTGGTGGACCTGTTGCCGCCCGAAGCGGAACGCGAGGCGCTGCTCGTCGAGGCCATCATGGCGGCCTTCGCGGCGCACGGGTACGAGCGGGTCAAACCGCCCCTGCTGGAGTTCGAGGACAGCCTGCTCGCCGGCTCGGGCGTCGCGGTGGCGGAGCAGACCTTCCGGCTGATGGACCCGGTGAGCCAGCGGATGATGGGCCTGCGCGCCGACACCACGCCGCAGGTGGCCCGCATCGCCGGCACCCGGCTCGCCGGGGACGCGCGGCCGCTGCGCCTCTGCTACGCCGGGCAGGTGCTGAGGGTGCGCGGCACCCAACTCGCGCCGGAGCGCCAAGTGCCGCAGGCCGGAATCGAGCTGATCGGCACCGACGCGGCGGCGGCCGACGCCGAGGTGGCGGTGGTCGCGACCGAGGCGCTCGCGGCCGTGGGCCTCGCCCCCGCCACCCTGGACGTGACGCTCCCGACCATGACACCGGCGCTGCTGGACGCGGCCAGGGTGGCGCCATCGCTCGCCGGACGCCTCGCGCGCGCGCTGGACCGCAAGGACGCAACGGCGGTGGACGCCCTCGCAGCCGAGGTCGGGCCGCCCACCGCTTCGGCGCTGCCGGCGCTGCTGCGCTCGGCGGGACCGGCCGACGGCGCCCTGGCGGCGCTGGCCGCGGCCGATCTACCCCCCGCCGCCCGCGCCATCGCCGACAACGCCGCGGCGGTGGTCGCCGCCGTCCGTGCCCGCGCGCCGTCCTTGCGGGTCACGCTCGACCCGGTCGAGTTCCGCGGCCTCCGCTACCATGAGGGCGTCGCCTTCACGCTGTACGGGCCCGGCAACACCGGGGAGCTGGCGCGCGGCGGCCGCTACCTGTCGCCCGGCGACGAGCCTGCCACCGGCATGACGCTCTACCCCAACGCGGTGCTGCGGGGCGCCCCGGCGCCGCCGGCGCGGCCGCGCGTCTTCGTGCCGCTCGGCGGCCCGGACGCGGCGGTGCGGGCGCTGCGGGGCGAGGGCTTCGCCACCGTGGCCGCCCTTTCGGCGGCCGACACGCCGGAGCGGCTCCGCTGCACGCACGTCCTGCGCGACGGCCGCGCCGTGCCGCTGCCGGCCAAGGACTAGGGAGAAGGTTCCAGCGCATGGCCAACGTCGCCGTCATCGGCGCCCAATGGGGCGACGAGGGCAAAGGCAAGGTGGTGGACTGGCTCGCCAGCCGCGCCGAGATCGTGGTGCGCTTCCAGGGCGGCCACAACGCCGGCCACACGCTCGTGGTGGGCGACCAGACCTACAAGCTGAGCCTGCTCCCCTCCGGGCTGGTGCGCGGGAAGCTCGGCATCATCGGCAACGGCGTGGTGCTCGACCCGCAGGCGCTGCTGGACGAGATCGACCGCGTGGCCGCGCAAGGGTTGCGGGTGACGCCGGACACGCTCCGCATCGCGGAGAACACGCCGCTGATCCTGCCCGTGCATCCGGCGCTCGACCGCGCGCGGGAAGCGGCGCGCGGCGCCGGGGCCATCGGCACCACCGGGCGCGGCATCGGCCCGGCCTACGAAGACAAGGTGGCGCGGCGCGCGATCCGCCTCTGCGACCTGGCGGAGCCGGACACGCTCTCGGCCAAGCTCGACGAGCTGCTGCTGCACCACAACACCCTGCTCCGCGGCCTCGGCGCGCCGGAGTTCGCCAAGGACGACCTGCTGCGCCAACTGGGCGAGTGGGCGCCGCGCGTGCTGCCCTTCGCGGAGGCGGTTTGGGAGCGGCTGGACGCGGCGCGGCACGCCAACGTCCGCGTGCTGTTCGAGGGCGCGCAAGCGGTGATGCTGGACGTGGACCACGGCACCTATCCCTTCGTCACCTCATCCAACACCGTGGCCGGCAACGCGGCGGCGGGCGCCGGCATCGGGCCGGACGCGATCGGCACCGTGCTCGGCATCGCCAAGGCCTACACCACGCGCGTCGGCAGCGGCCCCTTCCCCACCGAACTGCACGACGAGGTCGGCCGGGGCTTGGGCGACCGCGGGCGCGAGTTCGGCACCGTGACCGGCCGCCGCCGCCGCTGCGGGTGGTTCGACGCTTGCATGGTGCGGCAAGCGGTGAAGATCGGCGGCATCGGGGGCCTCGCGCTCACCAAGCTCGACGTGCTGGACGGGATGCCGCGACTGCGCGTTTGCACGGGCTACAGGATCAATGGCGAGGTGGTGCGCCGCCTGCCCGCCGCCGCGGGCGCGCAAGCCGCGGCCGAGCCGGTCTACGAGGAGATGGAGGGTTGGGGCGGCTCCACGCGCGGCGCCCGCTCCTACGCCGACCTGCCGGCCGCCGCCGTGAAGTACGTACGCCGGATCGAGGAGTTGGTCGAAGCGCCGGTCGTGCTGCTCTCGACCAGCCCCGAGCGGGACGACACCATCAGCCTGCGCGACCCCTTCGCCGATTGACCCGGAGTTTTCCATGCGCCGCACAGCGCTGCTCGCCGCCCTGCTGGGCTTGGCCGCTCCCGCCTCGGCCGAGAAGGCCTGCTTCATCTCCTACAGCGGCTTCGAGGAGAAGATCGCGCACCTCGACATCGAGACCTGCCCCGGCGGGCAGGTGAAGCCCGAGGAAGGCTTCTGCCGCATCGGCCTCGATGGCAGCGCGGTGCTCGTCTACACCTTCCGCCACACGGACGCGGAGCCGTGCTTGGCGCGCGTGGACCGGTGGGAGTTCAACGACTTCGCGGGCCGCTTCGGCATCAACTACGACAAGCCTTGAGGGGCGCGCCCATGGACACGTTGCTGCCGCTCGCCGACCGCGCCGCCGGGCTGCTGCGGGCGCGCGGCGAGACGGTCGCGGTGGCGGAGTCCTCGGCCGGCGGGCTGGTGTGCGCGGCGCTGCTGGCCGTGCCGGGCGCGTCGGCCTACTTCCGCGGCGGCGCCGTGGTCTACACGCGCGACGCGCGGCGCGCGCTGCTCGGCATCCCGGACGCGGCGCTGGACGGCGTGCCGCCCAATTCCGAACCCCTCGCGGCGCTGCTGGCCGGAGCGGCGCGCGACCGGCTCGGCGCGACCTGGGGCCTCGGCGAAACCGGGGCGGCCGGCCCGACCGGGAACCGCTACGGCCACGCCGCCGGGCGCGCCTGCCTCGCCGTCGCCGGCCCGCTCGCGCGCAGCGCCACCTTGGAAAGCGGCGACGCCGACCGCCAAGCCAACATGCGCTTGTTCGGCGCCGAACTCCTGCGGCTGCTGATCGGCGCGCTCGAGGGGGGCTGAGGCGCCCTAGCGCCCCTGTCGCCGCACGACCACGAAGGGCGAAGCGCCGCGGCCGCGCAGGCGCCGCAGCCGCCACCAGATGGAAACGAAGGCCACCAGCGCGGCGCCGATGGCGATCGGCAGGAGCAGGCCGAGCAGCACGAAGGCCAGCGCCACCACGACCAAGCCGCCGGCCGCGACCGCCAACAGGAGGGCAACGCCGCCCACCCGCGCGAGCGCCCGGTCCAGCCATCCCTTCGGGGCCGGCGCGGGTTCGCGGAAGCCGCCCTCGGGCGTCATGTCCAGAATGGGCGGGCCGGGCCGCCAGCGCCGGTTGTTTTCCATGGTCGGGAAATTGCCCAGCGCGGCGCCGGCTTCAAGCCCGCCCCTGTCGTTACAAGCCGACGGCGGGCATCACTCGGGCCGCACCAGCAGCGTGTTGCCGTCCACGCCCTCCACCCGCACCGGCACCGGCCCTTCGGGCACGCGCTGGTCGCGCGGCAGCCGCGCCGGCCAATCGGAGTCCCCGAGGCGCACGCGCAGCCCGGGACCTTCGGCGGGCAACAAGGTCCCGGTGCGGCCGATCAGGCCGGAGCCCGGGGTGTTCAGGTCCGTCGGCGGCAGGCGCGGCCGGCGCCGGAGACCGAACCACACCCCGCCGGCGAGCAACGCGAGAAAGACCAGCACCGCCGGCCCGAAGCCCGGCGTCGCCACCAGGAGGAGGGCGCCGGTCCCGATGGCGGCGAGGCCGATCCAGAGCAGGAACACGCCGGGCAGGACGAGCTCCGCCACCAGCAGGAGCAGCCCGGCCAGTATCCAGATCAGCCCTGGTTCCACGCGCCGACCCCCGGCAGGCTGCTGGTGGCAGGTGGCGGGGACGGCGGCGACGGCGTTTGCGGCGCTGATGGCGCCGCCGGCCGGGGACCGTCGCCCGCCGGTCCGACGCCCCGCAGCAGTTCCATCGCTCCGGTGATGCCGCCCGCCAGCGCGCTCGCCTCCATCGGCACCACGACGAGCTTGCTGGAGGGATTGGACGCCAAGCCCTCGAAAGCCTTCACGTACTTGTCCGCGATGAAGTAGCGGAGCGCCGCCTCGCCCGATCCCGCGGCGGCCTGGGCCACCATCTCGGTCGCGCGCGCCTCCGCCTCCGCCAAGCGCTCGCGCGCCTCGGCGTCGCGCAGCGCCGCTTGTTGGCGGCCCTCGGCGGAGAGGATCAGCGCCTGCTTCTCGCCCTCCGCGCGCTGGATGGCGGCGGCGCGGTCGCCCTCCGCCCGCATCACCGTGGCGCGGCGCTCGCGTTCGGCGGTCATCTGGAGGTTCATGGCGCGCACCAGGTTCTCCGGCGGCTCCACCTTGCGGATCTCGACGCGGCCGACCTTCACGCCCCAGGGGTCCGTGGCGCCGTCGAGCGTTACCAGCAGGGAGGAGTTGATTCGCTCGCGCCCGCTCAGCGTCGCGTCCAGGTCCATCTCGCCGATCACCGAGCGGATGTTGGTCATGGCCAGCGCCGCCAAGGCGCCGGTCAGGTCCTGCACTTGGTAGGCCGCCTTGGCCGGATCCATCACGCGGTAGTAGACGATGCCGTCCACCGCGACCGTGGCGTTGTCGCGGGTGATGACCGATTGCTCCGGGATGTCGAGCACCACCTCCTGCACGTTCATCCTGCGGCCGACGGTGTCCACGTAAGGGATGATGAGGTTGAGCCCCGGGTGCAGCAGCCGCGTGAAGGCGCCGAACCGCTCCACCGTCCACACCCAGCCTTGCGGCACCGTCTTGATGCCCTTCCAGGCGGTGACGACGCCCAGCAGCAGCAAAACGAGGAAGATGACGGTTCCGGTGGTCATCGGGCGCTCCGCTACGGTCCCGGCACGACCATAACACGGCCGCGGCCTGTTCCGGCACCGGTCGCGGCGGCCTAGTCTCGCGTGGCAGGCAGGGAGGGACGCGATGCAGGGCAGCACGGCGCCGCTGACGGTGCGCTTGGACGGGCTGCGGGTGGCCGTCACCGCGGGGGCGGCGGGGATCGGCCGCGTGATGGCGGACAGCTTCGCGGCTTGCGGCGCGCGGGTCTTCCTCTGCGACGTGGACGCGGAAGCGCTGGCCGCCTGCCCCCACCCCGCGGTGGCCGCGGACGTCGAAACCGCCGAGGGCTGCGACGCCTTCATGGACGCCGCGCTGGCGCACTTCGGCGGGTTGGACGTGCTGCTGAACAACGCCGGCATCGCCGGCCCCACGGCACGGGTCGAGGACGTGGCGCCGGAGGCGCTCTCGCGCACCCTGAAGATCGACCTGGAAGCCATGTTCCACTGCGCCCGCCGCGCGGTGCCGGCGCTGCGCGAGGCTGGCGGCGGCAGCATCGTGAACCTCTCTTCCGCCGCGGGCCGCTTCGGCTTCCCGCTGCGGAGCCCCTACGCTGCGGCGAAGTGGGGCGTGGTCGGGTTCACCAAGTCCCTGGCAATCGAGCTGGGGCCGGACCGCATCCGGGTGAACGCCATCCTGCCGGGGCTGGTCGCGGGCGACCGCATCCGCCGCGTCATCGAGGCCAAGGCGCAGGCGAAGGGCGTGTCCTTCCGCGAGCAGGAAGAGGAGGCGCTGGGGAACGTGTCGCTCCGCTCCTACGTGACGCCGCACGACATAACCAACATGGCGCTCTACCTGTGCAGCCCGTTCGGCGCCACGATCAGCGGGCAGGCGCTGGCCGTGGACGGCGACATGCAGTCGCTCATCTAGGAGGCGCAGCGGTGGAGCCCATCCGATCCTTCGACGAGCTCTCCGTCGGCCAAGAGTTCCAGTTCGGGACGATGGCCATGCCGCTCGACGAGGTGCTCGACTTCGCCCGGCGCTGGGACCCGCAGCCCTTCCACACGGACGAGGCGCGGGCGCGCGAGAGCCCTTACGGCGGGCTGATCGCCAGCGGCATCCACACTCTCGCGGCCGCCTTCGGGCACATGATCCGCACCGGCTTCGTGGAGCGGGTCTCGATGGGCGGCTCGGGCCTAGACGTGCGCTGGCTCGCGCCGGTGCGCCCCGGCGACGAGATCGCCATGTCAGGCCGCGTCGAGGAGTTGACGCCCAGCCGCAGCCGCCCCGACCGCGGCACGGTGAAGTTCCGCTACACCGGCACCCGCGTTTCGGACGGCGCGGCGGTGATCGAGATCGTGGCGACGCACATCTTCAAGCGGTGAAGCGGACGGGCGCCTCGCCCGCCCGCGCGGAAGCTGCGCACTAGAGCTTCACCTTCAAAAGATTGCCCAACTCGCCGATGATGCCGCGGCGGAAGGCGAGCACGCAGGCGACGAAGATGACGCCCTGGATCACCGTGACCCAAGCGCCCAGCTCGGCCAGGTAGTTCTGCATGGTCACGATGACAGCCGCGCCGATCACCGGGCCGAAGGTGGTGCCCAAGCCACCGACGAGGGTCATCAGCACCACCTCGCCGCTCATGGACCAGTGGACGTCGGTGAGCGTGGCGATGCCGAAGACGAGCGACTTGGTCGCCCCCGCCACGCCGGCGAGGGCGGAGGACAGGATGAACGCCACCAGCTTGTAGTCGTCCGTCTTGTAGCCGAGCGAGGTCGTGCGCGGCTCGTTCTCGCGGATGGCCTTCAGCACTTGGCCAAAGGGCGAGTGGACGATGCGGTGGATCAGCAGGAAGGAGCCGAGAAAGATGCCGGCGACCAGCCAGTACATGTTCATGTCCCGGTCGAGCGGCACCACGCCGAGGAGATTGCCACGCGGGATCGCTTGGATGCCGTCCTCGCCGCCGGTGAAGGGCGCCTGGACGCAGAAGAAGTACACCATCTGCGCCAGCGCCAGGGTGATCATGGCGAAGTAGATGCCCTGCCGCCGGATGGCGATCCAGCCGAACACCGCGCCGAGCAGGCCGGCGACGATGCCGCCGCCCAGGATGGCCAGCTCAGGCGACAGACCCAACGCCTTCGCCGAGTACCCGGCGATGTAGCCGCCCATACCGAAATAGGCGGCGTGCCCGAAGGAGAGCAGCCCGACGTAGCCGATCAGCAGGTTGAAGGCCAAGGCGAAGAGGGCGAAGCACAGCAGCTTCATGATGAAGACGGGGTAGAGGACGAAGGGCGCGACGGCCAGGAAGACGATCATGGCCGCCAAGGCGCCGAACTGCGCGCGCGAGAAGCCCCACGCGACGGCGTTTTCGGCTTTCGGGGCGGGCAGCGCGCCCGCGGTGATGGCGGTGTCGGACACGGGTCAGGCCCTCCCGAACAGGCCCGCTGGCCGCGCCAGCAGGACGATGACCATGATGACGAAAATCACGGTGGCGGAGGCTTCGGGGTAGAAGACTTTGGTCATCCCCTCGACGATGCCGAGGCCAAAGCCGGTCAGCACCGCGCCCAGGATGGAGCCCATGCCCCCGATCACCACCACGGCGAAGACCACGATGATGAGGTTCGACCCCATCTGCGGGTTCACGGAGTAGATGGGCGCCGCCAGCACGCCGCCGAGCGCGGCCAACGCCACGCCCGCCCCGTAGGTGAGCGTGACCATGCGCGGCACGTTCACGCCGAAGGCCTGAACCAGCGGCGCATTCTCCGTGGCGGCTCGCAGATAAGCGCCGAGCCGCGTCTTCTCGATGACCAGCCAAGTGGCGAGGCAGGCCACCAGCGCGAAGATCACCACCCAGGCGCGGTAGATCGGCAGGAACATGAAGTCGAGGTCCCACGACCCCGACAGCTCCGGCGGGATGCGGTAGGGCAGGCCGGAGGAGCCGAACTCGTTGCGGAACACCCCCTCGATCACCAGCGCCAAGCCGAAGGTGAGCAACAGCCCGTAAAGGTGGTCGAGCTTGTAGAGGCGGCTGATGAACAGCTTCTCCAGCAAGACGCCGAACGCGCCCACGATGAAGGGCGACAGCAGCAGCGCCCACCAGTAGCCGAGGCCGAGCTTGTCCAGCAGCAGCCACGCCACGAAGGCGCCCATCATGAACAGCGCGCCGTGGGCCATGTTGACGATGTTGAGCAGGCCGAAGATCACCGCCAGCCCGAGCGAGAGCATGGCGTAGAAGGCGCCGTTGATCAGGCCGAGCAGCACTTGCCCGAAAAGGAGCGGCGCCGGGATGCCGAAGAGGTCTTCCATGGGGTCCGTCGGTCCTTCCGGTCAGCTCCGCACGAGGGGGCAACCGCCCTCGGCCATGGGGCGGAACGCCTCCTCGGCCGGGGTGGTGGCCACGACCTTGAGGTAGTCCCATTGGCCGCGAGACTCGCCCGGGGCCTTCACCTCGAAGAGGTAGGAAGGATGGATCTTGCGTCCGTCCTCCCGGATGCGCCCTTGTCCGAAAGCGTCGTCGTCGGTCGGCATCGCCTTCATGCGGGCGACCGCCGCCCGGCCGTCCGCCTTGGCCGCGGCCACGCCCATGTCGGCCACCGCCTTGAGGTAGTGCATGGCCACGCCGTAGCAGCCGGCCTGCACCTGCGCGGGCATCGCCTGCCCCGGCATCCGCGGGCGCACGCGCTCGGAGAAGGCGCGGGTGCGGTCGTTCAGGTCCCAGTAGAAGGGCTCGGTCATGAGCAACCCCTGCGCGGTGGGCAGGCCGAGCGAGTGGACCTCCATGAAGGACATGAGCAGGCCCGCAATGCGCATGTTGCGGGTGAGGCCGAACTCGCGCGCCTGCTTGATGCAGGTCGCGGTGTCCGTGCCGGCGTTGGCGAGGCCGAGCACCTTGGCGCGGCTGGACTGCGCCTGGACGAGAAAGGCGGAGAAGTCGGTGGTCGCCGGAAAGGGGTAGCGCGCGGCACCGAGCACCTTGCCGCCAGCGGCCTCGACGAAGCGGGCGGTGTCGCGCTGGAGCGCGTGGCCGAAGGCGTAATCGGCCGTGACGAAGAACCACGTGTCGCCGCCGGCCTTGGCGAGCGCCGCGCCGGTGCTCTTGGCGAGCATGTAGGTGTCGTAGGTGAAATGGACCGTGTTCGGGCTGCACGCCGGGCCGGTGAGGTCCGAGGTGGCCGCGCCCGAGTTCAGGAACACCTTGTTCTTCTCGCGCGCGATGCCGTTGATCGCCAGCGCCACCGAGGAGGTCGGCACGTCCACGACCGCGTCCACGCCCTGGTCGTACCACTGGCGGGCGATGTTGGCGCCGACGTCGGGCTTGTTCTGGTGGTCCGCTTGGAGGACTTCGACGGAAAGACCGCGCGACGCCATCTCGGCCGCTGCCTGCTGGGTGCAGGCGACGCTGCCCGGCCCGGTCGGGTCTCGGTAGGTGCCGGACATGTCGGTGAGCACGCCGAGGCGGATGGTGGGCGTCTGCGCGCGCGCCGGGACGGTCCCGGTGGCGGCGAGGGCCCCCGCCGCCGCGAGGACGCCGCGACGTCGAACGCCCGGAGCGCTCAACTGCGCACCAGAGGGCAACCGCCCTCGTTGATGGGTCGCCATGCTTCCTCCGCGGGAGTCGTTTGCAGCAGGTTGAGGTAGTCCCAGGCGCCGCGCGATTCCTCGGGCTTTTTCACCTCGAAGAGGTAGGCCGGCATCAGGCGCCGGCCGTCCGGCCGGATGGAGCCCGGGCCGAAGGCGTCGTCGTCGATCGGCATGGCCTTCATGCGGTTGATGACGTCCGTGCCCGAGGCCTTGGCCGCCGGGACGCCCATGTCCTGGACGGCCTTCAGGTAGTGCAGCACGGCGGAGTAGTTGCCGGCAGTGACCATGTTGGGCGGCTGGTTGCCCGTCAGCCGCGAGCGGACGCGTTGGGTCAGCGCCCGCGTGCGGTCGTTCAGGTCCCAGTAGAAGCTCTCGGTCATCACCAGTCCCTGCGCGGTCTGGAGGCCGAGGCCGTGGACGTCGTCCACGAACATCAGCAGCGCCGCCAGCTTGGTGCCGCGGCGCGTCAGCCCGAACTCGGCCGCCTGCTTGATGCAGTTGGTCGTGTCCTGCCCCGCGTTGGCGAGGCCCACCACCTTGGCCCGGCTCGCCTGCGCCTGCACCAGGAAGGAGGAGAAGTCCGAGGTCCCAGGGAAGGGCGTCCGGACGCTGCCCAGCGCCTTGCCGCCCGCGGCGCGGACGAAGTTGGTGGTGTCGCGCTCCAGCGCGTGGCCGAAGGCGTAGTCGGCGGTGATGAAGAACCAGGTGTCCCCGCCCGCCTTGACCATCGCGCCGCCTGTGGACTTGGCCAGCATGTAGGTGTCGTACACCCAGTGCGCGGTGGTCGGCGCGCAGGCCGTGCCGGTGAGGTCGGAGGAGGCGGCGCCGACGTTGACGTAGGCCTTGTTCTTCTCCCGGGCCACGCCGGCGACGGCGAGCCCGACGGAGGAGGTCGGCACGTCGAGGATCATGTCCACGCCGTCCCGGTCGAGCCATTGCCGTGCGATGTTGGAGCCCACGTCCGGACGGTTCTGGTGGTCGGCGCGCAGCACCTCCACCGTGAAGCCGCGGGCGTTGAACTCGCCCGCCGCCGCCTGCGCCATCGCCACACCGTTGACGCCGCCGATGTGGCTGTAGAGGCCGGACTGGTCGTTCAGCACGCCGATCCGGATGGTGTTCGCCGCCTGCGCCCGCCCGAGGCGCGGCGCCGACTGCATGAAGCCGACGCCGGCCGCGGCGGCGATCAGCGTGCGACGGGTGATCGGCATTGCGCTTCCTCCTCTTGTCGGGCAGGCCGCCCTCAGCTCCGGACCAGTGCGCAGCCGCCCTCGCCGACCGGGCGGAACGCTTCGTCGCCGGACGTGGTCGCCAGCAGCTTGTAGTAATCCCAAGGACCGCGGCTCTCGGCCGGCGCCTTGACCTCCAGCAGGTAGGCCGGGTGCAGCTTGCGCCCGTCGGGGCGGATGGTGCCGGGGCCGAAGGCGTCGTCGTCGCAGGGCATCGCCTTCATGCGCGAAACCGCCTCGGCGCCGGAGGCCTTGGCCGCGGGGGCGCCCATGTCGGCCACCGCCTTGAGGTAGTGCATCACCGCGCCGTAGCAGCCGGCCTGGCCCATGCCCGGCCGCAGCCCGTTCGGCATGTTGGGCACGACGCGGGCGGTGAAGGCGCGCGTGCGGTCGTTCAGGTCCCAGTAGAACGTCTCGGTGATCACCAGCCCCTGCGCCGTTTGCAGCCCGAGCGAGTGGACGTCGGAGATGAACACCAGCAACCCCGCGAGCTTCACGCCGCGCCGCGCCAGGCCGAACTCCGCGGCCTGCTTGACGCAGTTGATGGTGTCGCCGCCGGCGTTGGCGAGGCCCACCACCTTGGCGCGGCTCGCCTGCGCCTGCACCAGGAAGGAGGAAAAGTCCGCGTTGCCCGGGAAAGGCGTCCGGACGCTGCCCAGCACCCGCCCTCCGGAGGCGCGCACGAAGTTCGTGGTGTCGCGCTCCAAGGCGTGGCCGAAGGCGTAATCGGCGGTCAGGAAGAACCAGGTGTCCCCGCCGGCCTTCACCATCGCGCCGCCCGTGGACTTTGCCAGCATGTAGGTGTCGTAGGTCCAATGCACCGTGTTGGGGCTGCACTGCGCGCCCGTCAGGTCGCTGGTCGCGCCCGACGAGTTCATGTGGACCTTGTTCTTCTCCCGCACGATGGAGTTCACGGCGAGCGCCACGGAGGAGGTCGGCACGTCGAGGATCAGGTCCACGCCGTCGCGGTCGAGCCACTGCCGGGCGATGTTGGAGCCCACGTCCGGCCGGTTCTGGTGGTCGCCCACCAGCACCTCCACGTTGATGCCGCGCGCCGCCAAGCCGCTGTCCGCTACGGCTTGGCGCACGCAGACCACGCTGCCGGGGCCGTTCACGTCCCGGTACAGCCCGGACTGGTCGTTCAGCACGCCGATGCGGATGGTGTTCGCGGCCTGCGCCCGTGAAAGGCGGGGCGCGGACTGCGAAGCGGTCGCGCCGATGCCGGCGGCGGCGATCAGGCTGCGGCGGGTGATCGGCATCGGCGTTCCCTTCCTTTCGCGCCCGGCGGCGCCGGCCGCGGCGTTAGCTGCGGACCAGCGCGCAGCCGCCTTCGGCGACGGGACGGAACGCTTCCTCCGCCGCGGTGGTCTGCAACAGCTTGTAGTAGTCCCAGGGCCCCTTGGATTCCTCGGGCTTCTTCACCTCGAAGAGATAGGCGGGGTGGATTTTGCGCCCGTCCGGCCGGATGCTGCCCTGCCCGAAGCAGTCGTCGTCGGTCGGCATGGCCTTCATGCGGGCCACCGCCTCCGCGCCGGAAGCCTTCGCCGCCGCCACGCCCATGTCCGCCACGGCCTTCAGGTAATGCAAGGTGCCGGCGTAGCAGCCAGCGTGCGACATGGCCGGCATGTTGCCGTTGAGGCTGCCGCGCACCTTGTTGGTGAAGGCGCGGGTGCGGTCGTTGAGGTCCCAGTAGAACGTCTCGGTGCAGACCAGCCCCTGCGCCGCTTGCAGGCCGAGGCCGTGGACGTCGTTGATGAACATCAGCAGCGCCGCGAGCTTCACCCCGCGCCGCGTCAAGCCGAACTCGGCCGCCTGCTTGATCGAGTTGATGGTGTCCACGCCGGCGTTCGCCAAGCCGATCACCTTGGCGCGGCTGGCTTGCGCCTGCACCAGGAAGGAGGAAAAGTCCGAAGTGCCCGGGAAGGGCGTGCGCACCTGCCCGTTGACCTTCCCGCCGGCCGCCCGCACGAAGTTCGCCGTGTCCCGCTCCAGCGCATGGCCGAAGGCGTAATCGGCGGTGACGAAGAACCACGTGTCCCCGCCGGCCTTCACCATGGCGCCGCCCGTGGACTTCGCCAGCATCCAGGTGTCGTAGGTCCAATGGACGGTGTTGGGCGAGCAGGCCGAGCCGGTCAGGTCGGCGGTGGCCGAGGTGGAATTGACGTAAGCCTTGTTCTTCTCCCGGGCCACGCCGGCGACGGCCAGCCCGACGGATGAGGTCGGCACGTCCACAATCATGTCCACGCCATCCCGGTCGAACCACTGGCGCGCGACGTTGGAGCCGACATCGGGCTTGTTCTGGTGGTCAGCCGAGACGACCTCGATCGTTAAGCCGCCGCGGCTTCCGAAGTCCTGAACCGCTTGCCGCACGCAGGCGGCCGAGGTCGGCCCGGCGATGTCGCGGTAGGTGCCGGACATGTCGGTCAGCACGCCAATCTTGATCGTGTTGGCCGCGCCTTGCGCGCGAGCGCCGCTCCAGGGCAGGGCCGCCGCCGGCGCGGCGCCCACGGCCTTGAGAAGAGTGCGGCGGTCGATGGTCATGCTCTTGTCTTTCCTGTGTTGATGCGAGGCGGCGTCAGACACCGAGGTACTCGTGCAGGCGGCCCAAGGACGCGGTGAGTTCGCTGTTCGGCACCATGTCCACGACCCGCCCGTGCTCCATGACGTAATGGCGATCGGCCACGGTCTGGGCGAAGCGGAAGTTCTGCTCCACCAGCAGCACGGTGAAGCCGCGCGCCTTGATCTCCCGGATGGTGCGGCCGATCTGCTGGACGATGACCGGGGCGAGCCCCTCCGTCGGTTCGTCCAGCAACAGCAGCTTGGCCCCGGTGCGGAGGATGCGCGCGATGGCCAGCATCTGCTGCTCGCCCCCCGAGAGCTTGGTGCCCGGACTCCGCGCCCGCTCCTTCAGGTTCGGGAACAGCGTGTAGATGGTGCCGAGGTCGAGCCCGCCCTCCCGCACCACCGGCGGCAGCATCAGGTTCTCGGTCACGTCCAAGCTGGCGAAGATGCCCCGCTCTTCCGGGCAAAGGGCGATGCCGGCGCGGGCGATGCGGTCCGAACGGTCGCCGATCGTTTCCCGCCCTTCGTAGCGCACACTCCCGCTGCGCCGCCCCACCAAGCCCATGATCGCGCGGAGCGTGGTGGTCTTGCCGGCGCCGTTGCGGCCGAGCAGCGTCACCACCTCGCCGGCCGCCACCTCCAACCCGACGCCGTGCAGGATGTGGCTCTCGCCGTACCACGCCTCCAGGCCGGACACCTCCAGCAGCGCCTTGCCGGACGGCATCCCTCGCCCGTTGGGCATCCCGTCAGCCATGCGCCGTCGCTCCTTCGGCCTCGCTGCCGAGATAGGCCGTCACGACCTCCGGGTTGCGGGACACGCTGCCGTAGTCCCCTTCCGCCAGCACCTTGCCGCGGGCGAGCACCGTGATGGTGTCGCAGAGGCCCGAGACCACCTTGAGGTTGTGCTCGACCAGCAGCACCGTGCGCCCGGCCGACACGCGCTTCACGAGCGCCACGATGCGGTCCACGTCCTCATGGGCCATGCCGGCGGTCGGCTCGTCCAAGAGCATCATCACCGGGTCCAGCGCCAGGGTGGTGGCGATCTCCAGCGCCCGCTTGCGGCCGTAGGGCAGCTCGCCCGCGGTCAGATCCGCGTAGCCGTTGAGGCCGACGTCATCGAGGAGGGCCCTCGCCCGGTCGTCGTACTGCCGCAGCAGGGTTTCGGAGCGCCAGAAATCGAAGGAGCCGCCACGCTGGCGCTGCAGCGCCAAGCGCACGTTCTCCAGCACCGAAAGGTGGGGGAACACGGCCGATATCTGGAAGGAACGCACCAGCCCCAACCGGGCCACTTGCGCCGGCTTCAAGCGGGTGATGTCGCGCCCATCGTAGCGGATGGTGCCGCGGGTCGGGGGCAGGAACTTGGTCAGCAGGTTGAAGCAGGTGGTCTTGCCGGCGCCGTTCGGCCCTATCAACCCATGGATGCTGCCGCGCCGAACCTGGAGGGACACGTCGCTCACCGCGACGAAGCCCAGGAACTCCTTGGTCAGCCCAGTCGTCTCCAGGATGATGTCATCCACCTGGCTCGCTCTCCCGATCTCGCCCCGCCTGCGGCCCATGCGAGGCCGTCGTTGCGGCTAGGTATGGCTGCGTGGCCGGTGGGGCGCAAGGGAGAGCCCGGGCACACAACGGCGAGCCCGGGCGCGACTCGGGCCGTTTCGCGCGGCGCGGAGATCGCTACACCGAGAGGTAGCGCGACTGCGTTTCCTCGTCCCCGGAAAGCGAGGTCAAAGCGCCTCGCCAACGGATGCGGCCGCCCTCGATGACCGCGGCCGAGTCGCCCACCGCGCGGGCGAATCGGAGATTCTGCTCGGACAGCAGGATGGACAGGCCGCCGGCCTTGAGCTCCCGCAGGGCCGCCGCCATGCGTTCCGTCACCACCGGCGCCAAGCCTTCGCTCGGCTCGTCCAGCAACAGCAACCGCGGGTTGCCCATCAGCGTGCGGCCGATGGCGAGCATCTGCTGCTCCCCGCCGCTCATCCGCCCGCCCGGCCGGTCGCGCATGGCCGCGAGCGAGGGGAACAGCGCGTAGACGCGCTCGGGCGTCCAGGCCTCCCCGCCCCGCGGCGGCGGCTTCCGGCCGACCTCCAGGTTCTCCGCGACCGTGAGCCCGGCGAAGACGCGCCGGTCCTCCGGCACGTAGCCCAGGCCGAGTCGCGCCGCCTCGAACGGAGGCGCCCCGGTGATGTCCCGACCTTCCAGCGCGACCCGGCCGGCGCTCGGACGGACCAGCCCCATGATCGCCTTCATGGTGGTGCTCTTGCCGGCGCCGTTGCGGCCCAGCAGCACCAGCACCTCTCCCGCCCCGACGTCCAGCGACACCTCGGCCAGAACCTCGGCGCGGCCGTAGCGGGCGGAAAGGCCGGACACGGACAGCATCAATCGGCGGCCCAGCCGCCCAGATACGCCTCCCGCACCCGCGGATCGGCGCGGACGGCGGCGGGCAGCCCCGCGGCGATGATCCGGCCGCGGTCGAGCACCAAGACCCGGTCGGCGTGGCCGAAGACCACGTCCATGTCGTGCTCCGTGAACAGGACGGCGGCGCCACTCTCCCGCGCGATGCCGGACGCCAGCTCCATCAGCGCCGCGCGCTCGCGCGGCGCCATGCCGGCGGTCGGCTCGTCCATCAGCAGCAGCGCCGGGTCGTTGGCGAGGGCCAGCGCCAAATCCATCCGCTTGAGGTCGCCATAGGCGAGGACGCCACAAGCCCGGTCCGCTTGATCTGCCAGGCCGACCCGCGCCAGCAGGGAATCCGCCGAGGCTGTTTCCATGGTCCGCAGCGCGCTCCACAAACCGCCGAGCCGCCGCCGGCGCGACAGCAGCGCCGTTTGCACGTTCTCCCGCACCGTCATGGAGCCGAACGCGGCGGCCACCTGGAAGCCCCGCCCGACTCCGAGGCGGAACAGGTCGCGCGACCGCAGGCCGGTCACGTCCCGCCCCGCCAGCCGCACGGAGCCGGCGTCGGGGCGCGCTTGGCCGCTCAGCAGGTTGAACAAGGTGCTCTTGCCTGCGCCGTTCGGGCCGATCAGCGCCACCATCTCGCCGCGGCGCACCTCAAGCCCGACGCCGTCCACGGCGACCACGCCGCCGTAGGCCTTGCGGAGTCCTTCGGCGACGAGCGCGGGCGGCGCGTCGGCGTCAGGTTCCGGCGCCACGCCACGCCTCCCACCGCGAACGCGCGGCGCCGGCCAGCCCTTGGGGAAAGAACAGCACCAGGGCGATGATCGCCAAGCCCAGGAACAGCCGCCAGAAGTCGGTGAGGCGGGCGAGTTCCTGTTGCAAACCCGCGTAGGCCAGGGCGCCGACGATCGGGCCGCTCGGCGTGCCGATGCCGCCCAGCAGCACCATCAGCAGCGCGTCCACGCTGCGGGGAATGGCCAGGAAGGTGGGAAAGACGCTGCCCTTGGCGTAGGCGAACAAGCCGCCCGCTACCCCGGCCATGGCGGCGGCCAGGGCGAAAGCGAGCCAGCGCACGCGCACGCCGGCGATGCCGAGCGCTTCCGCCCGGAGCGGGTTGTCGCGCTGCGCCCGCAAGGCGTGGCCGAACGGCGCGCGCAGCACGCGGCGCAGCAGCAGGGTGCCGCCGACGCAGAGCGCCAGGGCCAGGTAGAAGAAGCGCGGACCTCCGGACGCCCAGGCATCGGGCCAGACGCCCAGGATCCCGTTGTCGCCTCCCGTCGCTTCCACCCACTGGAAAGCCGCGGACCAGGCGATCTGCGCGAAAGCGAGCGTCAGCATGGCGGAGTAGACGCCGGACAAGCGCACGCAGAAGAAGCCGAAAACGAGGCCGGCCAGCCCGGCCGCGAGCGGCGCCAACGCCAGCCCCGCCGCCATGGGCGCCGCGAACCACTTCACCGCCAGGGCCGCGCCGTAGGCGCCTGCGCCGAAGTAGGCGGCGTGCCCGAAGCTCGCCATGCCGCCCGGCCCCATGATGAAGTGCAAGCTGGCGGCGAAGAGCACCATGATCGCCATGTCGGTCAGCACCGAGAGCGCGTAGCCGCCGAGAAAGGGCGGCAGCGCCACCGCGAGGAGCAGCGCGACCGCCCCGAGCACGCGCAGCGCCCGCGGCGCCGAACCGATGGACACCTCCGGCGTCGAGGCCCCCGCCGCCGGCGGATCGGCCGACCGCCCGAGCAGCCCCTGCGGCCTCAGCACGAGCACCACGGCCATCACGGCGAAGGTCAACACCAGGGTGGCACGCGGCAGAACCAGGATGCCGAGGGCGTTCAACTCCCCGATGAGGAGCGCCGCGAGGAAGGCGCCGGGGAGGCTGCCCAGGCCGCCTACGACCACCACCACGAAGGCCTCGACGACCGATGCGAGATCCATGTGCAGGTTCACGCTCTCGCGCGGCAACTGCAGCGCGCCGCCGAGGCCGGCCAGCAGGCTGCCGAGGAAGAACACGCCGGTGAACAGCCGCCGCTGGTCGATGCCGAGCGCGCCGGTCATCTCGCGGTCTTCCGTCGCGGCCCGGACGAGGAGCCCCCAACGGGTCCGGTTGAACAGCAGCCACAGGAGGCCTAGCACCGCCGGGCCGACCGCGATGAGGAACAGCTCGTAGCGCGGGAAGCGGACGCCCAGCACCTCGGCGCTGCCGCGCAACCCCGGCGCGCGCGGCCCGAGCAGGTCCGCCGGCCCCCAGACGAGCAGCGCCATGTCCTGCACCACCAGCACGACGCCGAAGGTCGCCAGGAGCTGGAACAGCTCCGGCGCGCGATAGATGCGGCGCAGCAGCGCCACCTCGACGGCGGCGCCGATCAGCCCCACCAGCAGCGCCGCCCCGAGCACGCCGCCCCAGAAGCCGAGATGCCCGCGCGGCAGCCACGTCACCAAGGTCCAGGCGAGATAAGCGCCCAGCATGTAGAAGGAGCCGTGCGCGAAGTTGACGATCCGGGTGACGCCGAAGATCACCGTGAGGCCGGACGCGACGAGGAACAGGGAGGACGCGCTGGCGAGCCCGCTCAGCGCTTGCGGCAGGAGGACGTCCAACCGGCGTTCGGTTCTTAGGCCTGCGGACGGAGCTGGCGCACCGCGTCGTCCGGCGGGAGGTAGTTGCGCCCGTCGGCATAGCGCCAATCGGCCATGGCGCCGCGGCCGTTGCGGAGCACGGTGCGGCCGACGAAGGCGCCCATGGTGGATTGGTGGTCCAGGGCGCGGAACTCCACCTCGCCGAAGACGCCCGGGAACTTCAGCCCGCGCATGGCCTCCACCATCGCGTCCGTGTCCGTGCCGCCGGCGCGGCGGAGCATGGCGACGATGGCCTGCACCGTGTCGTGGCCGACCACGCTGCCGAGGCGGGGGCTGTCGTTCCAGCGGCGCCGGTAGGCGTCGCGGAAGCCGGTGTGCGCCGGCGTTTCAAGCTGGTCTTGGGGATAGCCTGTCACGATCCAGTCTTCCGGCGCCTCGTCCAGCAGGGGCAAGAGGTACTCCGGCTCGCCGGTCAGGAGGGACACGACGCGGCGCCGCTCGAACAGGCCGCGCGTGGCGCCCTGGCGCACGAAGTTGGTCAGGTCCGCGGCGAAGGTGACGTTGAAGATCGCCTCAGGGTTGGCGGCGGCCAAGGCCTGCACCGTGGCCCCGGCGTCGATGCGGCCGAGGGCGGGGAACTGCTCGGCCACGAACTGCACGTCGGGGCGCGCCCGCCCGAGCAGTTCCTTGAACCAGCGCACGGCGGACTGCCCGTACTCGTAGTTGGGCGCCACCGTGGCCCAGCGCCTCGCCGGCAGCTTCGCGGCCTCCTCGACCAGCATGGCGGACTGCATGTAGGTGCTGGCGCGCAGGCGGAAGGTGTAGCGGTTGCCGCGCGACCAGACGAGCGCGTCGGTCAATGGCTCGCTGGCGACGAACAGCCGGCGGTTCTGGTTGGCGAAGTCGGACAGGGCGAGGCCGACGTTGGACAGGTAGCCGCCCGCCAGCAGCGCCACGCGCTCGGCGTTCACCAGCTCGCCGGCCATCCGCACGGCATCTTCGGGCCGGCCCGCATCGTCGCGGAACACCGTCTCGATCCGCCGGCCGTTGACGCCGCCCGCGGCGTTGATCGCTTCCTGCGCCAGCAGCCAAGCGTTGCGGTAGGGCTGGAGGAAGGCCGGTTGCGCCGTGTAGCTGTTGACCTCGCCGATGCGGATCGCATCGGGTTGGGCGCGCACGAGCCGCGGAGTTGCCAGCGCAGCACCGCCGGCCAGCAGCAGAACGGCCCGGCGGCCGAGAGAAAAGGCGGGGCGCGGCGTCACGCCGCCAAAGCCCCGCCGGCCTCCGTCAGCAACCGCACATGGTGGTCGGCGTCGCCGAAGGTGGCTTCGTTCACCGTGAGGCGCTTAAAGTAGTGCCCGGCGGCGTACTCCATCGTCACCGCGATCCCGCCGTGGAGCTGGATGGATTGCTGGCCGACGAAGCGCGCCGAACGCCCGATCTGCACCTTCACCGCCGACATGGCCTTGCGGCGCTCCGCCGCGTCCGGCTCCTCCGCCGACATGGCAGCGTAGTAGGCCATGGACCGAGCCTGTTCGAGCTGCACCTGCATGTCGGCGGCGCGGTGCTGCAAAGCCTGGAAGCTGCCGATGGGACGGCCGAATTGCTGGCGCGTTTTCATGTAGTCGAGCGTCATGGTGTGAACGACTTCCATCGCGCCCACCGCTTCCGCGGCGAGGGCCGCGATCGCCTCGTCCACCACGCGGTCCACGAGCGGCAGCCCGTCCGCCGGGTCGCCCAGCACGGCGCCGGGCTCCACCCGCACGCCGGAAAGCTCCACCTCCGCGGCGCGCTGGCCGTCCACGGTGCGGTAGCCGCGGCGGGTGACGCCCTGCGCGCCGGCATCCACCACGAACACGCCGATGCCGCGGCGGTCGCGCCGCTCGCCGCCGGTCCGTGCCGTGACCACGAGCTTGTCGGCGCTGTCGCCGTGCAGGACCATCCCCTTGCGCCCGTCCAGCACCCAAGCGGAGCCGTCGCGCCGGGCCGTGCTGGCGACATCGTGGAGGTCGTAGCGGGACTGGCGCTCCGTGTGGGCGAAGGCCATCAGCAGTTCGCCCGCCACCAGCTTCGGCGCGAAGTCCGAGCGCAGCCCGTCGTTCCCGCCGTGCCGCAGAAGGCCGCCACCGAGCACCATCGTCGGCAGCCAGGGCTCCAGCGTGATCGCGCGCCCCATCTGCTCGGCGACGAGCATGGTCTCAACCGGCCCACCGCCGAAGCCGCCCTCCTCTTCGGAGAACGGAAGGCCGAGGAGGCCGAGCTCCGCGTAGCTCGACCACATCGCGCGGCTCCAGCCCTCGGGCGACTTCATGTACTCCTTGCGCTGCTCGAAGCCGTACCGGTCGGCGAGCAACCGGGCCAAGCTGTCCTGGAGGAGCCGCTGCTCCTCCGTGAGGTCGAAATCCATGGCGGTTCAGAGTCCCAAGAAGGCTTTCGCCATGATGTTGCGCTGAATCTCGTTCGATCCGCCGTAGATGGATTGCTTGCGCCAGTTGAAGTAGACGCCGGCGAGGCCGAAGGCCCAGTCGGGCGCCACGTCCACCTCGTTCGCGCCCTCCGCGTCCGGGTCGCCGTCCACCCAGGCGTAAGGGCCGGCGGCCTTCATCAGCAGCTCGCTGCACATCTGTTGGATCTCGGTGCCCTTGATCTTGAGCACGGAAGTCGCCGGGTCCGGCTTGCGGTCCTTGCGCTTCGACTCGGTGGCGATCACGCGCATCACCGTCATCTCCAACGCCTTCAGCTCCACCTCGATCTCCGCCACCTTGCGGGCGAAGTCGGGGTCCTGCATCAGCGGCTTGCCGCCGTCCATGGACTCGGTGGAGGCGATGGCCTTCAGGCGGCGGATGCGCTCGCGGCTCGCGCCGACGCGGGCCTGGCCGAAGCGCTCGTTGCCGAGCAGGAACTTGGCGCAGTCCCAGCCGCGGTTCTCCTCGCCGATGAGTTGGTCCGCCGGCACCCTCACGTCGTCGAAGAAGACCTCGTTGACCTCGTGCCCGCCCTCGATGGTGATGATCGGCCGCACCGTGATGCCCGGCGAGCGCATGTCGGCCACGAGGAAGGAGATGCCTTCCTGCTTCTTCGCGTTCGGGTCGGTGCGGACCAAGAGGAAGATCCAGTCGGCGTGCTGCGCCAGCGTGGTCCAGGTCTTCTGGCCGTTCACGATGTAATGGTCGCCCTCGCGCACCGCGCGCGTTTTGAGGCCCGCCAAGTCGGAGCCGGCGCCGGGTTCGGAGAAGCCCTGGCACCACCAGTCGTCGAGGTTCCGCATCCGCGGCAGGAAGCGCTTCTTCTGCTCCTCATTGCCGAACGCGATGATGACCGGGCCGCACATGTTGGTGTTGAAAGCGAGCGGCTGCGGCGCCGGCGCCTGTTGCAGCTCCTCGCGGAAGATGTAGCGCTGGCCCAGCGTCCAACCCGGCCCGCCGTGCTCTTCCGGCCACTCGGGCACGGCCCAGCCCTTGGCGTTCAGCTTGCGCTGCCAGTCCACGACCATGTCCTTGGTCGGGCTCTTGCCGGCGACCATGCGCTCGCGCGTCTCCGCCGGCAGCTCGCGGGCGATGAAGTCGCGCACCTCCTTGCGGAAGGCGATCTCGGCGTCGTTGAAGCGGAGTTCCATGGCGTCCTCTCGGAGCTCGTTCGGCGCGTCAAGCCGCTTTGGCCGGCGCCGTCATGGTGGCGAAGTTGCCGTTCTCGGCGGCGAGGCGTTCGATCAGCGGGGCCGGGCGCAAATTGGCGTCGTTCGTCGCTTCGGCGTAGTGCGCCAGCTTGTCGCGCACCTGCGCCAAGCCCATGCGGTCGGCCCAGAACATCGGGCCGCCGCGGAAGGCGGGCCAGCCAAAACCGTTGGTGAACACCACGTCGATGTCGATGGGCCGGGCTGCGATCCCCTCCTCCAGGATGCGCGCGCCCTCGTTCACCATGGGCAGCATCAGCCGCTCCAGGATCTCGGAGTCCTCGATCTTGCGCCGCCGCACCTGCATCTTCTCCGCGACGTCGAGGATGATGCGTTCCACCTCCGGGTCGGGCTGCCGCTTGCGGTTCTCGTCGTAGCGGTAGTAGCCCGCGCCGGTCTTCTGGCCGAAGCGCCCCTTGGCGACGATGGCGTCGGCGACCGGCGCCACCGTGCCGCGCGCCTTCCGCACCGCCGCGCCGATGTCGAGCCCGGCGAGGTCGCCCGTGGCGAGCGGCCCCATGGCCATGCCGTAGCTTTCCATCACCCGGTCGATGTCCTGCGGCAGCGCGCCTTCCAGCAGCAGCTTCTCCACCTGCGGGCCGCGCTTGCCGGTCATGCGGTTGCCGACGAAGCCGTCGCAGTTCCCCACCACGACGTTGATCTTGCCCATGCGCCGGCCGACGTCCATCGCGGTGGCGATGGTCGTGGCGCTGGTCTTGGCGCCACGCACGATCTCCAGCAGCCGCATGACGTTGGCCGGGCTGAAGTAGTGCATGCCGCAGACCAGCTCCGGCCGCTGCGTGGCCGAGGCGATCTCGTCGATGCTGAGGGTCGAGGTGTTGGACGCCAAGACGATGCCGGGCTTGGCCGCCTTGTCCAGCCGGCCGAAGATCTCCTTCTTCACCGCCATGTCCTCGAACACCGCCTCGATCACGAGGTCGGCCTCGCGCACGGCCGCGTCGAAGTCGGTGGAGCCCTTCAGCAAGGCCGAGCGGCGCTCCATTTCTTCGGGCTTGAGGCGGCCGCTGTCCACGGTGCGTTGCCAGTTGGCGCGGCAGCGGGCCAGCCCGCGTTCCAGCGCTTCCGCGCTGGTTTCCACCATCGTCACGGGCATGCCGAAGTTGGCGGCGCTCATGGCGATGCCGCCGCCCATGGTGCCCCCGCCGATGACCACCAGGCGCTCGACAGGCAGCGGCTTCGTGTCCGCCGGCACGCCGGGCACGCGCTGCACCTCCCGCTCGCCGAAGAAGACGTGCCGCAGCGCTTGGGATTGCTCGCCGGAGACGAGGGACTGG
This sequence comes from uncultured Acetobacteraceae bacterium, assembly GCA_902805625.1. Taxonomy (GTDB): domain Bacteria; phylum Pseudomonadota; class Alphaproteobacteria; order Acetobacterales; family Acetobacteraceae; genus Craurococcus. The sequence continues at coordinate 2,773 of CADCTL010000001.1, read as the reverse complement.
AACAGGTCCCGCTCGCGCTTCAGCCCTTCCTCGAAAGGCAAGGTGAAGGCGGCGCGCACGGCTTCCACGCAGCCGCGCGGGCTTTCCTGCCCGCGGCTGCGCGCCAGCAGCTTCTGCGCCGCGGCGTCGAAGGCGGCCATGCCTTGGCCTTGGATCTTGTCGGTCCGCTCGCGGGCCAGCACGAAGCGCCGCCCGGACGCCGCCGCGTCCCGCGCCCAAGCCACCGCGGCCTTTTCCAGGTCGCCCGGCGGCAGCACCGCGTCCACGAAGCCGAGGCGCTGCGCTTCCTCGGCCGTCACGGGCTCGCCGCTCACGATCATCCGCAGCGCGTCGAGGCCTATCAGCCGCGGCAGGCGCTGGGTGCCGCCCGCGCCCGGCACGAAGCCGCGCTTCACCTCAGGCAGACCGAGCTGCCCGCCCGGCGAGGCGACGCGCGCGTGGCAGGCGAGCGCCAGTTCGAGCCCGCCGCCCAGCGCGTTGCCGTGGATCGCGGCCACCACCGGCGCATCCGATCCTTCGATGGCCTCGAACACCTCGGGCAGGGAGGGGGGCTGCCGCGGCCTGCCGAACTCGGTCATCTCGGCGCCGGCGCTGAAGCCGCGGCCGGAGCCGATCAGCACGATTGCCCTCGCACCGGCCTTCTTCGCCGCGCGCAACCCGTCCAGCAGCCCAGCGCGCACCTCGGTGCGGAGCGTGTTGACGGGCGCGTTGGCGATGCGGAGAACGTGGACGTCGCCATCGACGCCGTGTTCGACGAAGCGCGGCTCATCGGCCATGGCGACCTCCTCCATGATTATTGTCGCTTGGTCGGGCGATTGCGCGGCATCCTCCGTCCGCACGGCCCGCCCTGTCAACCGAGGGCGCCCCGCAGGCCGACGTGCGCCAGCGCCGCCGCCAGCATGACCATGTAGGGGCTGGCGCCGCGGAGCAGCGCCGCCGTGCACACGGCGATGGTGGCGGCGCCGAGCCAGCCCGCGCCGTCTCCGCGCGCCAGGGTGACGACCCCGGCGAAGATCAACCCGACCGCGACCGGCGCCAGCCCCCGCTCCACCGCCCGGCGCAGCGGCGCGTCGTTCCCACGGCGCCACCAGTGGCCCACGGCCAGCAGCAGCAGCGACGAGGGCACGTAGAGCGAGAGCGCCGCCACCAGCGCGCCGCCGAAGCCCGCCGCCTCCCAGCCGATCAGCGCCGCGACCAGCGAGCCGGGGCCGGGCGCGGCGCGAGACACCGCGAAAAGGTCCAGGAAGCGTTCGGCAGGAAGCCAGCCGTGGACTTCGACCGACTGGCGCTGCATCTCGGCGAACACCGAAGGGCCGCCGCCGAGCGACACCAGGGAGATCGGCGCGAAGACCAGCGCGAGGGCGAGCAGCCTGTCAGCCCCCAACCGCGCGCGCCTCCCGCCAAGCGAGGCCGATGCCGACCGGCGCCAAGGCCAGGACCACCGGGATCATCGGCCAGCGCAGCACACCCACCGCGACGAAGGTGGCGGCCGCCACGCCCCAAAGGCCCACGCCCCGCAGGCGCCGCGCCGCGAGCGCCCCGACCGCGCAGCTATTGGCCAAACCCGCCGCCGCCACCCCGCCCAGCGCCGCGGCCATCGTCGCCGATCCCGAGACGCGCGCCTGCGCCACCGCCAGCACGAGGATGAACAGGAAGGGCGGGCCGAGAATGCCGAGGAAGGCCGCCGCGGCGCCCGCCCAACCCCGCAACTGCTGCCCGATGTAGAGGGCGAGGTTGACGCTGTTCGGGCCGGGCAGGACCTGCCCGAGGCTGAGCCCGGCCATGAACCGTTCCTCGTCCAGCCAGCCGCGTTTGCGGACCACTTCGTGGTGCATCCACCCCGGCAGCCCCCCGCCGAAGCTCGCCATGCCGAGCCGCAGGAACACGCCGAGGATGGCGCCCAGGGACGGACGTTCCGCGGCCTCCATCACCCCTCCCCTACGCATCTTACCCGCTAAGCTGGGACCGGTGCCGCCGCGCTGTCGAGGGCTTGGCGCATTGGCCCGGCGCTGTTCCGCGCCTATGCTCGGGACGATCGTGCGCCGCCGACGCGGCGCGAAGGAGAGAGCGGACCTTTGGAGCGGAGCCCGCCCGAACCTCGCCCGCCCGCTCCATCGCCCGCCGACCGGCGCGCGGCGGAACGGGAAGCCCGGCTCGCCGCCGCGCTGAGGACCAACCTGCGCCGGCGCAAAGCGCAGACCCGCGCGCGACAGGACGCCGCGACGGAGGCTTCCCGCGACCGTCCGCCGCCGCCCGCGGACGCTGACGACCGCGGCCGCACCTAACGCTGTGGTTGCGATGCCGGGGACAGTAGGCTAGACGCAACGCCGGAAGGGCAGGCCCGGTAGGGGTTTCCCGCGCCCCGCATCCCGAGAGCCGCCCCGCCATGCCCATCATGCCCGACCACTGGATACGCAGCATGGCGGCCGAGAAGGGCATGATCGAGCCCTTCGTGGAGCGCCAGCAGCGCCAGGGCGTGATCAGCTACGGCCTGTCCTCCTACGGCTACGACGCCCGCGTGGCAGACGAGTTCAAGATTTTCACCAACGTGGACAACGCGGTGGTGGACCCGAAGAATTTTTCGGAAGCCGGCTTCGTTTCGCGCAAAACCGACATTTGCATCGTGCCGCCCAACTCGTTCGCCCTGGCCCACACCACCGAGTATTTCCGCATCCCGCGGGACGTGTTGGTGATCTGCCTCGGCAAATCGACCTACGCGCGGTGCGGCCTGATCGTGAACGTGACGCCCCTGGAGCCGGAGTGGGAAGGCCAG